>NZ_BFAV01000141.1 GCF_002933875.1 Desulfocucumis palustris
ATTCCTCTGACCCGAAAGCCATGCTCCAAAGAGAGGTGTGTCCCCTAACCTTAGATAGAGGTGTGTCCCCTAACCTTAGATAGAGGTGTGTCCCCTTTCCTAAATTGCCTGTTTATCCCCGGCCTTCAAGGGCGGGGTCTTACAGGCTGTTAGCGAGATAAACACAGGCTAAAGCCGCCTCATGGTAATTACAATTACCCCGCCGGCCGGCGTCTCCAGATTCTTTTAAAAGCCGGTGCGCGTATAAAATCAAGCCGCGGGAACATTCTCAACCAAATCCGGATGCAGCAGGGCGCTGTATTGACGGCCGGGGTCCAGGCGGCTGTTATGAATTGCCAGAACAGTTTTTTCCACCCTTTTTATTTCCGAACCTGATTTTATTTCCAGGCAGTCGGGCCTTATACCAAGCAGCAGGCCCCTGTCATTGCCCAGAGATTTAAACGGTATCAGCCTCAGCCGCTCGTTCCACCGGGTACCGGCCATCACCGACACCACCGTCATGCCGTCCCGGTATTTCTCCATTGCCGCCTTTAAGGGATCAGGCAGAATATTTTTTAAAGCGCCATACTCCACCACCATGACAGGAACGCCGGAAACCGGGTCGGTAAGACTGTTACCCGTATCCACCAGCCCTTCCACCACCACTTTTTTACCCCATAAAATTATGGTTACAGGCATTTTGAGAGCATCTTTTTTGAGCCGGCCGCGCAACTGCCGGGGCACCGCCACGGAAGCCCCCAGCAAGACCAGAGCCGCCAAAATTAATCCCGGCCACAGATATCTGTCAACTACTTCTAAAACGTTTTTTACACCTTGATAATAGCCGCCCCGGTATATCAGGTAGGAAAATCCCATAACCGCGCCGCCCAGCAAAAAAGATCCCAGGTAGAAAAAACCCAGACAGGATAGGTAACGCCTTACCGGCAGGGGTAAAAAGGCCACCCCCACCATCAATAGCGATACGGCAATTTTTATAAAAAAGTAAAAATACCGCCCCGTACCCGGCAGAAACATTAAAACCGCGTACAAGCTGCCCAATCCGGCCGCAACCAGCAGGCGAATCCGGTTTCCCCGCACCCCGGCCAGCCTTCCGGAGGTCCGGAGAATTAGATAATTAACGGCCAGATTTCCTATAAAGACCTTATCCAGATATACCACATGTTCGCTCATTTTATATCCCCGCAGTCGCCTTCAGACAGTGGCGGCCCGCAAAACTCCGTTACCAGTATATGGCCGCTTTTAATTGAATATTACATTTTTGTTTTTTACAGCAAAAAAATAACCCTGCCTCATATTATACACGGCAGGGCTGGAATAAATTGTCAAAATAGTGTGGCGCCAACATTTTTATTTCACCGGGTCAACACTTTTTCAAATATCTGTAATTCAACCTGGGTGACAGCAAAATCCACAGGGGATGTCCACTATTTATTGGAGGGCCCTCTTTCGGGATCGATAATCTTCTGCTTTCCCCGGACGCTGTTCAGATTTTCCTTGCGATTGCCCTTTACTTCCCTTTGTTCCTTATTTTCCCGGGACATGCTTTTAAACCCCCTTTTTGCGCTAATATCCCCATTAAAAACGTCAATTAAACAAAAAACCTCTCCGTTCAGAGCTCACCCACCTTGCAAAGCTCTAACGGAAAGGTCTGTGTCAATATATTTACTTTCTTCTCAGGAATGCCGGTATATCAAGGTCGTCGTGGGAGCTGAAGGGCTTTATCACATCCACTTCCTGCTGTCTGGCCTTATCTTTCTTGCCCATCCGCTGGTCAAAGCCCGTGGCTATAACGGTGACCCTTACCTCATCCTCCATCCGCTCGTCAATAACCGCACCGAAGATAATATTGGCTTCCGGATCCGCCGCCTGGGAAATTATTTCCGCGGCTTCATTCACTTCAAACAATCCCAGGGAGGATCCGCCGGTTATGTTGAGTAAGACACCCCGGGCGCCTTCTATTGACGTTTCCAGCAGGGGACTTGATATGGCCAGGCGGGCCGCTTCCGTGGCGCGGTTTTCGCCGCTGGCGCTGCCTATGCCCATCAGGGCCGAACCTGTTTCCTTCATTATTGTTTTAACGTCTGCAAAATCCAAATTTATCAGGCCGGGCACGGCAATCAAGTCGGAGATGCCCTGTACGCCCTGCCTGAGCACATCATCCGCTATACGGAAAGCCTCCATGATGGATGTGTGCTTGTCAATCACCTGCAGCAGCCTGTCGTTGGGTATGGTAATGAGGGTGTCCACCTTTGCTTTCAGGTTTTGTATACCGGCGTCGGCCTGGGTCAGGCGCTTGCGGCCTTCAAAGGTGAAGGGCTTTGTTACCACGCCCACGGTAAGAGCGCCCATTTCCTTGGCCACCTCGGCCACCACCGGCGCCGCGCCTGTTCCGGTGCCGCCACCCATGCCGGCTGTTACAAAAACCATGTCAGCTCCCTTTAATGCCTGTATGATGTCATCCCGGCTCTCCTCCGCAGCCTTCTGACCGATATCCGGATTCGCACCGGCCCCCAGGCCCTTGGTCAGCTTCGCCCCTATCTGAATTTTAGTGTTTGTCTGGGATAGCTGTAATGCCTGGGCATCGGTATTAACTGAGATAAACTCGACACCTTTCAGGCCGGCAATGATCATTCTGTTAACGGCATTATTACCGCCGCCCCCCACTCCAATTACCTTTATATTGGCAAGCGGTTCCTGGTCGAGTTCAAAGTCAAGCATTAATTATCCTCCTCTGTAGATTATCAGCCTGGGAAGCCGCTCCTAAAAATGTCGCCTGGCAAATTAAGTCGGTGTCAAGTAACGATGCCGGGAGTTGTAAAACAGCGCCCTGTTATGGAAACCAGTTTACAGCCCCACATCTGACTACTGCCTGCCGACCACCGAATTTTCCATGCTTGTTTTTAACCGGCCTCTAATTTCTTTCCGAAGTCCTTAAATATTCTATTAGACTCTTCCATACACCCCTCTGCCGGCCTTCAGCGGAAGGGGGTTTCAGGTCGAATTCGTCTTTTTGAAGAAGGCCAACCGCCGCTGTACAGCAATAGCCCTCCGACACTTTGCCGTCCGGGCCGGGTATCCTGGTGCCCGCCAGTCTTACCGGCATATCCAGGTATTCAGCCGCGAATTTTTCCAACCCTCCCAGCGCCGCCCCGCCACCGGTTAAAACCACTCCACCGGGAAGGGCCGTATCCCCTGCTATTTCTTTAATGGCTATTTTCGCCATATCCAGTATCTCGGCAACCCTGGCTTCAATAATTTTTTGGGCAAATTCACAATCTATCCGGTGAGTGCCGGTACCGTTAATACCGGGCGCCTCAAGATTCTCAGGAGCAATTTTGATTTCAAGACCAATACGCTTTACTATTCCCCCGGCGGCCTCCAGGGTGGTTCGCAATCCCACCGCCAGGTCTCCGCTGATATGCTCTCCCCCCACGGGAAGCAGTTTAAAACCAAGCCGGCAACCGTAATTATACACGGTCAGCCCGGTGGCGACGGCTCCCAGGTCTAGCAGCGCCGTTCCCAGATGCATTTCCGGGGTGGTCATGGCCCCGCCGGCCGCCGCCAGGGTGGAAGGTACAAAGCCTGTGGGCTTCAAGGATATTCTGTTGAAAACATCAGTCAGTGAATTTATCAGTTTGCTGTCCACAGTCAGCAGTCTGGCAATTAATTTAAGGGTTTTAAATTTCATACCCAAAGGATTATTTACCCCGGCCAGAGAATCCACCACGTAATCCACGGGCATTACCTGCAAAATTTGTTTGCCGGCAGGAATATTCTTTGTGGCGGCAATCCCCTTTAGCCTGTCAAGATCCCCCTGATTCACCCTGCGGGTACCGGCGGCGGTAATTTTAACCTCAGCCGGTACAAACTCCACGGTGTAGCCGGTGAAACCGACCCTTACGGCGGGAACCTTGATTCCCGCTGATTTTTCCGCTTTTTGCAGCGCGTCTGCCACACACCGGGCAAGGCTTTCAGGATCGGTTATCACACCCCTGCGCATTCCCACCGTGGGACATGCCGCAACGGCCGCAGGTATGGAACTACCGGTAGCATAAGCAACCGCGGCAACCACGCTGGAATTTCCCACATCAATTCCGGCAGGGTTATATTTTCCTTTTTCGGCCAAGCCAGGCACCCTCCGCCTAAACTTTACTTAAAATGTAAAGTTCAACATAACCGTGATTTTCCCTTTATTGTGCAGTCAGAAAAATTTATTTTTTTAACAAATGTCGCCTTATTATGGCTAAATTTTGGAATAACCTGACTCCAAAAGCCACCACCGCCGCCAGGTAAAGATCTATTCCCAGTCTCTCCCCGAAAAAGGCAAGTCCGGCCGCCAGAAGGGTGTTGCTAAAAAATCCGGTTATAAATATCCTGTTGTCGTAATGATCTTCCATGGCCGCCCTGATTCCCCCAAAAACGGAGTCCAGGGCCGCCAAAGCGGCAACCGACAGATATTTGGCGTACGCCTGGGGTAAAGCAACCGGTAAATTAAGGCCTATAAGCACCCCCAAAACCAGCCCCGCTGCAGCCAATACAATTCCAATCCACACCGGAGGTCAACCCCTTTCAATGTCGGTGGATATAACTTCTACGTGTCGTTATCTCCTTGTTATTTAACAATTTCCCAGGGAAATGTCCTGTAATTAATCATCAAGCCAAGAGCTATTATATACCAACAACTGGTAAATATAAAACACAATTAAATAGACAAATTCCGACTCAACCTTTGGTGGTTTTGGCAAAATTCAATTTCAAGGAACCTGTATACGCGGGTATTTCAATCAATTCCCTGGTTTGTATGTCAACCTGGATGCCAAGATCCCTGAGATGCTCCACCTGACCATTCGGTATCTCCAATGCGCTTTTAAGCCTTTCTCCGTCGCCTATTGCCAGAACATGATATGGAGGTGTCAGTCTAGTTAGATTGACGTTAATAAATTGTCCGGCCAGCCTTATTTCTGAAGTAGAAATAATTCTCTGGCCGTCGACGGAAATAGCTTCTGCGTCGGCAACCCTCAATTCATTAACCAAACCAAGAATATCAATATCCTGGATGTCGGATAGTATTCCCATATTTTTTTCCAGGGGCGGATTATTTAAAATAATCTCCACTCCCGGCCCCTTCAGGGGTACAAAGCCGGCATAAATTCGGGCTTTTTCCAATTCATCTCCAATTGCGGCAACCGCCTGGCTTTGCCCCTTCCGGGCCTGGGTAAGCTTGTATTCCAAGTCATAAACTTCGTTTTCCAGCTTATCTATGTCCTTGTCCAACTGGTGTAGTTCCGCAGTCAATTCCTGTGCCCGATCCGAAGGTACCCCCTGCTCAATAAAGCGGTTGGTACGGAACTGAACGGCCAGCATTATGCCAATAATCAGAGCCACCACGGTAACAGAAATATAAAATGACCTGTTCACTGCCCCGCCTCCTTCTCATTGGCAGGCACGGCATATTCGAACCTTATGCTTCCTGAATAGGCGGGGATGGTAACCTGGGAAAGTTTTTTTATATTAACCTGAATACCCCAAAACTGAAGGTCTTCCACAACCCCTCTCCTCATCTTAAGGGAGTTTATCATGTTGTCCGGCTCGCCAATGGCTGTAATAACAAAGGGAGGAGTAAGCCTTTGGTTCTTATTGGTCAGTATTGTAGGCCCGGCGCAGCGGATTTCACTGTTACTCAACAGCCTTTGATTATTTATGGCCAGTGCTTCCGCCCCCGCTGCCTTTAATTCGTTCAACACCTTAAGCACGTCTCCATCATGCAGCACGTATAGATTGGAATCCTCGCCGGGCTGCACCGCCATATTACTGTCATTCATGGTGACTTCAACCCCTGGGCCAGTCAATTCGGAAAGACCTGCCTCGATCCGGTACAGCATTAATTTCTCTTTCATGTCCACCAATTCCGGGCCCGTGGCTGCCTTATCAAGATTTTCCCTTAAATCATTGGCTTTTTGCTGTAAGTCATCCCTCTTCTCCCGGGCCTCGTTAACCCTGGCCACAAGGGTCTGCGTCCTTTGCATTCCGGGATTATTCTGGGCATGCAGATCCCTGGTCACCCGGAATTGAACAGCCAGCAGCAAGCCCAGCACCAGGCCCACTACTATCAAAACTATTTGATAGCCTCTTGTTTTTACCATAATGTTTCACCACTATATTTCAAAATGCATGACCACCGGGGAGTCCCAATTAAAGAAAACGACACCGGCGCTATTTGATAATTTTTTGCTCCAGCCATAATGCCTCACTTTTACGGTTCCAAATATTGGACCACCGGTGATCCCACATAGGAGAGGTCCACATATTCTATTTTTTTGTTTTTGGCTTTTAATTCGTCAATTACCCTGGAGAGAAACATCGCTTTTTCGGAAACATCCTCCGGAGAACCCAGCCTGCATTGAATTCCGTCCAGGGTATACAGGCAGACATTGCCCTGCTCATTGATATTAACCTCGGATAGCTTGGGCAGCAGCTCTTCCGGCAGTTCCCGGACAACCCGCAGCGCCGTGTCCAGCCCCTGGCCTTTTAAAGGCTTGCCGGGAGAAGGAAGAACATACTTAATACCTGTAACCACAGGAAGGTTGCGGTCCGAAGGGGAACCTTTCTGGAGATAGACTCCCTCGGCATCCACTTGAATAAAACCCCCGGAGGAAGAAAACAGGGCCACAGGACTCCGCTCGGTTACTTTTATTAACACGGTGGCGGGCAGACGCCGCTCCAGTTCCACCGACTTTAACATGGGGATTATTTTTAATCGCTCCGATGCTTCTTTAAGGTTTATTTTAAAAATATTTTCTCCTGTATTTATACCGGAAACAGACAAAATTTTTTCCGTCGCCAGATAGTTATTACCTTCCACTGTCACGCCCCGCACCTCAAACAAAGGCGAGCGAAGCAAAATGTACAGCCCCAGCGTTACCAGGAAAACAAAAAAAACACTCTGCCACAGATTGTAGCCCCGCTTTTTGTTAGCCGTTCCCCAACCCGACAATATGTATATCCCCCCGGTTGCGCCAAAAGATATTTTTCCCTGTACCTATCAAATTCATTTCACCGGGCAGCCTTAAATTTTTTACCAAAACATTATTTAAACCATTATACCAACCCGAAGCAACTTGTCCAAGCCCACATGCAGTCGGCCACAAAAATGCCCCGCCGCCGGTTTCATAAAAATTTCAACGGCAAGAACCGTTTTCCTCCCGGATTAACCTTTAAGGCAGAAAACACCGGGTAAATATGAAACCCTTCACCTGTCATGTGTTGTGCGGGGTGGAAGAGCAGTCCAATTTGGTTTCCCCTTGACAAATCAAATCTGATTCTACCCGGGGAGAAACCAGGGAATAAAAAAAATATTATGCTGAAGCATAAGAAAAGGGAAGGTTTCCACCCGTTCCCCTTTTTTAAAAAATCCTGCAAAAAACCAAAAAATAAAATCGGGCTTAAACCCGATAATTTTAAAAGCTTTTAACACCATCTATTTACCCCTCTTTAAAAATATAATGTCATGCTTCCTCTGCCCATTTAAAATAGATCTTGAGGTTGTTTAAATGGCTGTAAGGAAGATGCTTGTCATGCTGGAGACGTCCCACTATTATGCCAGGTGCTATGCCAAGATGCTTTGCAAATCTCTCCACGGATATCGCACTAAATGAACCTTTATTTACAAAATCCTTATATTCAGAGGATGGTATTAAAGCTTCAGAAGCAAACCTATTTGCTTTTTCTTCTTCCGCTAATTTACCAGTAAACTCCAAGAAAACTTCACGTTTTTGATTCTGTAAAACGTGCCCTGCTTCATGAAAAAAAGTAAACCACAAATGATCATTTGTTTTATAACGCAAGCTTAACTGGATTACGGCCTTATCTGGATTGACCCAATATGCAGCTCCACATACTCTAGATTTTGGTAGTTCTGGAACAAAAACAACGGCAACACCGGCTTCGGCACAAATTTTTCTCATTTGGTTAATAAAGATTTCTGGTGGCTCATTTGTTATAGATCTAATTTCTTGAAGAGATCTTTTAAAAGCCGTTGAATTAAAAGAGTTACACTTAATATTCTGGGAGTCTATCTGTCCTTTTCTGATCCAGGCTGCTATAGCGCCTGATTCACTCTCAAATACATTAGACTTACGAAAAGCTAATTGCCGATTATCAAAAACCTTTTTCCATACTTCCTTCCATGCCTCGACAGTCGCCACACCAAAATAATTAAGCACTTCTTGGAGTTGCTCAATTATGTCGCTGCAACTTTTAACCCAACCGTGCTTAATCATTGCTTTTAAAGGTATTTCATTTAACCATTCTACTTGTAATTGTAATCTTTTTCTTTCTTCAATTTCTGCCAACTTTTCCCTATAATTTTGTTCTAAATTATTCCAAAAGTTAGCTGGGATACCTAAAACACGTTCTAGTTGCCGGGCTGTTTCTGAAGTTATTGCGGCTTTTCCTTTAATAATTTCATTGATCGTTTTTTTAGGTCTACCAGTTCTCTCTGCAAGCTCCGATTGTGTCATTCCCATTTTTTCAATTGTTTCCAATAAGGTCTCGCCTGGCGGCACAGCATAGTCTGGTTCATACGTTAAATAACCTGTACTATTTGCTCCTCCGTTTTTTCTTTTTACCATGATAATCCTCCACCCCATTTATCAGAATAGCAGTTATCTTACTTCTATCAATTCCGCCTGAGCCGTTTAGAGGAATCGGATCATGTGCTGGTTCAAAAACCAACCTAAAAGGTTGTTGTAGATCAACAGCAAATCGACCTTTACGCTCACCGGTTAATTCATGTAGTCTTGGCGGCGGCAAGTGACTGATATCTGATAAACTATCGGCAGCCTTTAATTCAGACAGCCTTTGACGCACCTTCTTTGCAATTTCCGGACCCCATTTTTTTATAGACTCCTGTTCTAAATTACATGCTTTCTGTAACTTAGCACAACTAAAGTATATATCCATTAGCATCTCCAGTCAAACATATTATTAACCCTAGGGGTTAATAATTTCTGATTATATCGTTACACAAATGCTAAAATGTGTCAATAAAAAAATGTTCAATTAATTGTAAATACACGGACGCCCTGACGTATGTTTAAATCCGCTGAACGCCTTATTCTACTGGTTTTTAACATGTACAAAGGTAGGAGGTAACAGGAGGTAAATGGAAGGGGAAATCAAGGAAATAATTGTTATGGCGTAGCCTGAAACTATTGATATTACTGCATTTTGATTAGACAATTACTCCTTGTCCCCCAAACATCCAAAAAAGAGTCCACATTAACTGTGCACCCTAATAATTCTTGCGCCCAAAGCGCTGTATTTTCTTTCCAGCCGTTCATAACCCCGGTCTATATGCTCTATGTGCTCCACCACGCTGCCGTTTTCGGCGGATAGGGCCGCCAGCACCAGCGCCGCCCCGGCCCGCAGGTCGGAGGCTTCCACCACTGCTCCGCTAAGCTTTGTCACCCCTTTTATTATGGCGATTTGCCCCTCCACTTTTATATCGGCGCCCATTCTCCTCAACTCGCTGACATGCTTGTAACGGTTTTCAAAAACCATTTCACTTATTATGCTGGTGCCGTCCGCCGCGGTCAGCAGCGCCATTATCTGTGGCTGCAAATCGGTGGGAAATCCGGGATAAAACAACGTCTTTATGTCAACGGCTAAAGGCCTGCCCCTGGAGGTGACCCTTAATGTATCATCGCCCACCGTGATTTGCGCCCCTGTTTCTTTCAGCTTGGCGATAAGCGATTCCACGTGCTCGGGAATTACATTGGCAACCGTTACGTCGCCCCCTGTAATGGCCGCCGCGATCATGTGCGTGCCGGCCTCAATGCGGTCGGGGATCACCGTATGTTCCGTGCCGCCCAGGGAAGCAACCCCTTTTATCTTTATAATATCGGTTCCCGCTCCCTTGACGTCGGCGCCCATTTTATTGAGAAAGTTTTGCAGGTCCACTATTTCCGGTTCCCTGGCGGCGTTTCTTATTATTGTGACGCCCTTGCCCAGCACCGCAGCCATCATTATGTTTTCCGTGGCGCCGACACTGGGCATATCCAGGTGGATTTCAGACCCCGCAAGACAATTTGCCTCGGCGGTAATGTAGCCGAACTTTTCCGTTATCCTGGCCCCCATGTTGGCCAGGCCCTTTAAATGCAGGTTCATTGGCCTTGACCCGATGTCGCAGCCCCCGGGGTGGCTGATGGTGATTTTTTTAAAACGGCTCAGCATTGGTCCCAGTACCAGGTTTGATGCCCGCATCTTCCTGGTCAGTTCTTCGCTTACATCCCAGCAGTTAATTGCGGCGGCATTCACCCTTACCGTGCTTCCCTCCCTGGTTACCCTGGCCCCCAGGTACTGCAGCACTTCAATCATTACTTCCACGTCTTTCAAAAGGGGAACCCCGTGTATGACACTCTCCCCCGGATTGAGCAGGGTGGCCGCCAATATCGGCAACGATGCGTTTTTACTGCCGCTTACGCTGATCTTGCCCTGCAGCCTATGCCCCCCCACAATCATAAATTTTGCCATATAAGTCACCTCCGCCTCAGTTGTCGCCCAATATCTGGACCTCAGTGACCAGTTGTATTCCGGACATTTGATTTACCCTGTTCCGGACGGTATTTATCAGGCTAACCACATCCATAGCGGTGGCTTCCCCCAGGTTGACAATAAAATTGGCATGTTTTAAGGATACCTGGGCGTCCCCGGCTGCAAGCCCCTTACATCCGGCCGACTCTATAAGCCGCCCCGCGGAGTCGCCGGGCGGGTTTTTAAAAACACTTCCGCCGTTCGGTAAATCGTAAGGTTGAGTTGTTCTCCTCCTGGTTAGAAAGTCGTTAATCTTTTCCCTGATAATCTCCGGAAGGCAGTATTCTCCCCGGAAGACAGCTTCTACCACAATATATTCGGAGTTTAACAAATTGCTTCTGCGGTAGCCGAAACCCAGCTCGGAAGCCTCGCGCTTAAAGATATTACCTTCCCGGTCAAGCAGCACAACCTCTTTAACCACTTTACTGACGGACGAACCATTGGCCCCGGCGTTCATCACCACAGCCCCGCCCACCGTGCCGGGTATTCCGGCCAGGAATTCAAACCCGCCGATACCCGCGTCGCAGGCCGCCGCGGAAAGCCGGCCCAGCTTTAACCCGGCCCCGGCGGTGATCATGCCGTCCCGCACATTGAGGGAGTCCATTCCGGCGCCCAATTTAACCACTAGGCCGCGGATGCCTCCGTCCCGCACCAGCAGGTTGGTGCCGGCGCCGATAACGGTCAGCGGCACGCTCCTGTCCCGGGTAAATTTTACAATTTGCCGCAAGTCCTCTATACCGTGCAAATCCACCATTATCTGGGCAGGGCCGCCGATGCGCCAGCTGGTATGCCGGCGCATCGGCTCCTCTTCCCAAATGGGGCTGGCTATTATTTCCCCCAAATCCCAGGCCAAACCCTTCGAAGGCATATTAGCTTCCCTCCACAGCCTGGAGCCTCTTTACCAAATCAATCCCCGCCGTCCATATATTTCCCGCGCCCATGGTCAGAATCAAATCCCCGGGCCGGACAAAATCCACCAGATAATTGACTATGTCTTCACGGGTGGGAAGATATGTCACCGGCCTGTTTTCGAAGTTTTCAATAGCTTCCGCAATAATCCGGCCGCTGACGCCTTCTATGGGCTGCTCGCCGGCGCTGTATATATCACTCAGTATTATCACGTCGGCATCGGAAAAGGCCGTGCCAAAACGTTCCCTCAATAAAGACGTCCGGGTATAACGATGGGGCTGGAACACCGATATAACCCTGCCCATGCCAACCTGCCGGGCCGCTCTCAGCGTAGCTTTAATTTCACTGGGATGGTGCGCGTAATCATCCACCACCCTTATGCCCCGCACCTCTCCCAGCACTTGAAACCTTCTTCCGGCGCCTCTGAATTTTTTCAGCGCCCCGGCTATATCAAAAAACTCCAGCCCCGCCCAGCGGGCCGCAGCCACCACCCCCAGGGCGTTGGACATGTTGTGGATTCCCGGCACCAGCAGTTCCAGCATACCCAGGAACTCGCCCCTGAAATACACTTCCGCCCGGGATACCGCCCCGTTCAAATAAATGTTCCGAAGGGTGTAATCCGCCTCCTGCCTGTGTACGCCGTAAAACATCCGGGGGCCTTTAAAATCCGCGGCCACTTCCCTCACCCCGGGGTCATCCAGGCACAATACAGCCATACCATCGGAGGGAATCTTGTTTATGAACCCCCTGAAGGCTTCTTTAATTTTCTCCACCGTACCGTAGTAATCAAGGTGGTCATCCTCCACATTGGTTATTATCGCCGCAGTGGGGTCCAGTTTTAGAAAAGAGCCGTCACTCTCGTCCGCCTCGGCAACCAGATATTCGCCCCGCCCCAGTTTGGCGTTACCGCCAATATCGTTCAATTCACCTCCAACCACAATGGTGGGGTCAAGGCTGTTGCTTTCCAACACCAGGGCCAGCATGGATGTGGTGGTGGTTTTCCCGTGGGCCCCGGCCACGGCTATGCCTCGCTGTCTCTTCATCAGCAGGGCCAGCAGTTCCGCCCGGTGGATAACCGGAATGCCCTTTCTTTCGGCCTGCAAAAGCTCCGGATTATCTTTTTTAATGGCGCTGGACACCACCACCATCTGCACATGGCCCACATTTTCCCCCCGGTGACCGGTGAAGCATACGGCACCCTGCTTTTCAAGCCGTTCGGTCACCTTGGTTCCGGCCAAATCCGATCCGCTGACATGGTGTCCAAGTTCCAGTAATATTCTTGCCAGGCCACTCATACCGGCTCCGCCGATTCCTATGAAGTGCACCCGTTCAGGTATAACGTGCAACTGCTTATCATCTCCTCCCGAAACGGTCTGCAGCATACTTTGGCAGGGAGACGCCGCACTTACAGGCAATCGTGCCTGCTTCCCCCGGCCCGGAAAAGAGCCGAAAGATAGGATATATTATGCGCAGTCCGGATAAGGTGTTACTGGCGACGCCTTCTCCCCCCGTCCTTTAGGGGCCGGGATTGACGCTTCGCCAAAATTTTGGGATTTAGTGGTAAAACATCCTACTTGTTTTTCAAAAAGCCTCCGGGTTCCCTTTGAAGGCATGTCCAACTGTTATATATGAACCCATAAAATGCCTTTTTTCAATAACATTTCTATCAATTATTGAGTATTATTTGCACACAGTCAAGTATATCCTCCAGTGCCCGGGGTTTTCCCATCCTTTTGCTGGATTCGGCCATACCGGCAAGCCTGGAAACATCCCCCAGCAACCGGCGGGCATTACTGAACAGTATGTCGCCACTCAAATCGGCATCCCTGATGACCAATGCCGCCCCGGTACTTTCCAGCGCCCGGGCGTTGTACTCCTGGTGATTGCCCGCCGCGTAGGGATACGGTATCAGAATGGCGGGCAATCCCAGCACGGTTAATTCCGCCAGTGTCGCCGCTCCCGCCCGGCAAATCACCAGGTCGCTGGCAGCCAGGGCGTCAGGCATATCGTACAGGTACGAAGTAATGGTAATATTCCCATTATTAGCCAACAATATACCGCTATTATCCAATCCCTCCATGAATTCCTTGTGCTGGCGAGGGCCGGTCACATGAAGAAAATGAACCTTCCCGGGTAAGCCGCAATGCCCGGCCCCTTCCCCGTGAAGACTTTTAAATAGCCCGGCCATGGCCCTGTTCAGGCTGCCGGCCCCCTGGCTGCCGCCAAAGGAAAGGACAAGCCGGGCTTCTTCGGGTATGCCCAGCTTGTCCCGGGATGCCCGCCGGTCTTTAAGCAATATCTCCGGACGCACCGGAAGCCCGGTAACCTTGGTCCGGGCCTTAGATGTAAAATACTTCTTTGAATCCTCAAAGGTGAGTGCAATATGGTCGACAAACCTGGCCAGAATCCTGTTGGTTATGCCCGGCAGCGCGTTCTGCTCATGAATAAGGGTGGGTATCCCGCAAAGGGAAGCCGCCAGCACCACCGGGCCGCAGACATACCCGCCGGTACCCACCACAGCGGCGGGACGAATCTGCCTAATATACCTCCAGGCCTGGGCGACTCCCCGGGCGGCCCGCCAGGCTACCTTAATATTGGATGGTGACAGGCTTCTTTTAAACCCCTCCAGATGTATGGGCAGAAAGGGAAAGCCGGATTTCGGCACTATATCCGATTCCATGCCCCTGGTGCCGCCTATGTAATGTATTTCGGCCCCGAACCGCTCCTCAAGTCCCCGGGCAATGGCCAGGGCAGGGTAGATATGCCCGCCCGTGCCTCCCCCGGTCACCACAAAACGCAAAGTACCCACACCTCTTCCCTTAACCCTTTTATTTTGGAGTAATATAGCGGGATATATTCAGCAAAACCCCCACGCCCATAAGGGTAAACACCAGTGATGTTCCCCCGAAGCTTAAAAAGGGGAGGGTGATGCCGGTGACGGGAAGCGTGCTGGTGACAACGCCCAGGTTAATTATGGCCTGCAGGCCTATACCCGACACTATGCCGGCCGCCAGAAGGCTTCCAAAGGAATCCGGGGCTGTGATGGCAATTTTAAAGCCCCTCCAGATAAACATGATAAACAGCAGAATCACCAGGGCGCCGCCGATAAAGCCCAGTTCCTCCCCAATTACGGCAAAAATAAAGTCCGTTTGCCTTTCCGGCAGGTATAAAAATTTGGAGTGGCGTCCCTGGCCAAGGCCCGTGCCCAGAAGCCCGCCGGAGCCGATGGACATGAGGGAATTGAGAATTTGCCAGCCGGCCCCCGAGGGGTCTTTTTGAGGATCCAGGAAAGCCATGAATCTATTATAACGGTATTCCTCGGAAAAGATTGCCGCCAGAACGGCCCCCACTCCCGCAGCACCTATTCCAATGATATGAGAAATCCTCACCCCGGCGGCAAACATCATCACGAATATGGTCGCCACCAGAGTCATCGCTGTTCCCAGGTCGGGCTCCTTCAGTATCAGCAGTCCGGCAGCCCCGGCCACCATTAGAAAGGGCAACATTCCCTCGGTAAAGCTCTGAATTTTATCCCTTTTCCGGGACAACCCGTAAGCGGTGAAAACAATAATGCAAAACTTCACCAGTTCCGAAGGCTGAAAGCTGTAAAAACCCAGGTTCAGCCAGCGCTGGGCGCCCAGCCTGGATTCACCCAGCGGGGTAAGTACCGCCAGCAGCAGCACGAACCCGGTTATCAATAAATATTTGGCCCATCTTTTAAGCTCATGGTAATCATATTTAACCATCAGGCCCATAATAAACACGCCGATTACCGCGTGCACAAGCTGCCGCAGCAAAAAGTGAAAGGGATTGTTAAAGGGGGGAAACATGGCGTAATAACTGCTGGAACTGAAAACCATCACTATGCCGACGCTCAAAAGCATCATTACGGTTATAAAAAGTATGAAATCAGGTGATTTTTTCTTGGCCATCATTTTCTTCCACCCCCAAAAACCGCCTGTGGACAGCCTGGTATCCCGTGGAAAGCCGTCCCCGCGGCGCTCTTTTTAGCCGTCCGATGACGCCGGACCCGGAGCGGCAAGATCCGCACACCCTTCCGCCAGCCGGCGCACAATTTCTTTGAAATAATTTCCCCGCTCTTCATAGCTGTTGAACATATCCCAGCTGGCACAGGCCGGGGACAGCAGCACCACTTCCCCGGGTCCGGCCGCCCGGTGGGCCAGGATGACCGCCTCCCTGAAGTCGCCGGCGCGAAGTATATTTTTTATACCGGCTTCCCGGGCCGCTTTCTCCATCTCCCCGGCGCATTGCCCCAGCACCACCATGACCCTGGTTGTTTCCGCAGCCTTGCGGGTAAACTGGCTGAAATCATTGCCCTTGTTTTTCCCACCGGCTATAAGCACCAGCGGCTGCCGGTAGGCTTCCACGGCTTTAATGCTGGCATCCGGATTGGTACCCTTGGAATCGTTGATATATTTGACCCCGTTAATTTCCGCCACAAATTCCAGCCTGTGCTCAACCCCTTTAAAACTTTCCAGGGTGCGGGCCAGGCTTTGGGGAGAAACCCCCAGGACACAGGCACAGGCCACCGCCGCCAGGGCGTTTTCCAGGTTATGGCCGCCGGGAATCTGCAGCTTGTCCTTGCCCAGCACTTCTATTTCCCGGCCGGAGAAGGAAATAACAATATTGCCTTCCCTTACATAAACCCCTTCTTCTAAAATATGCCTGCCGCTGAAAAATATTACTTTTCCTTTGGTCATTGCGGACATCGACCGGGTAAGCGGGTCGTCATAATTAAGAACGGTGTAATCCTCCCGGCCCTGGTTGGAAAAAATAAGTCCCTTGGCTTTTTTATAGCCCTCCATGTCGCCATGCCTGTCCAGATGGTCGGGGGTTATATTCAACAGGGCAGCCACCCTGGGCCTGAAGCTGCGAACCGTTTCCAGCTGAAAGCTGGAAACCTCGGCGACGATTATATCACCGGAACCGTAATTTTCCACCCGGTCAATCAGGGGAATTCCTATATTGCCGGCCACCAGGGTATTATAGCCGGCATCCCTGAACATTTCCCCCACCAGGGTGGTGGTGGTGGTCTTGCCGTTGGTGCCGGTAATGGCCACCATGGGGGCCGCGGCGTAGCCAAAGGCCAGTTCCAGTTCACCCAGCACGGGAATGCCCAGGCATCCGGCCTGCCGCACCGGAGTGATGGTGGGAGGCACCCCGGGGCTTATTACCAGAAAATCAAAGTCATCCCGGTTTATTTGCGGATATTCTCCCAGCTCAAGCTTAACCCCGGCTTTTTCCAGACCGTCCGGGGAGCCTTTAAAATCTTCACGCTTCTTGCCGTCGGTCAGGGTCACCAGGGCACCCTTGCGATTTAAAAATCCGGCAGTTGACAGACCGGTCTTGCCGGCGCCAACCACCAGCACCTTTTTATTTTTCACTTCCACAGCTTCTTGCTCCTTTGAGATTGACTTACTGCAAAATCCCGGCGTATAAGCAAATTTACAATATAAGGTTGCAATCCGCGGGAAACGGCATCCCGCAACCGTACAGGCAAACTACACTTGTTAACTAACCCAGGCGATACAAACCCGCAATGCCCAGCACCGAAAATACCAGGGTAATGGCGGTGAATGTCAATACAATCCTGTTTTCGCTCCAATTGCCCAGCTCAAAATGATGGTGCAGGGGGCTCATGCGAAAAACCCTGCGGTGAAACACCTGAAAGGAAAAAACCTGGATAATTACCGAAAGCGCCTCAGCCACATATATAATACCGATAATAATAAGAAACAGCTCGCTGCGGGTTATGATGGCAGCGGCTCCCAGCGCCCCCCCCAGGGCCAGTGAACCCGTATCCCCCATGAATACCCTGGCCGGATGACGGTTATACAGCAAAAAACCCATGCAGCCTCCGGCCACCGAAGCCATTACAAGAGCCACCCCGGTTTTGCCCGCCATCAGTGAAATAAGCAAAAAGGCAACCGCTACAATGGCTGTTACCCCTGCGGCAAGCCCGTCCAGCCCATCCGTCAGGTTTACACCGTTGGTGGCGGACAAAATCACCAGCACCGCGAATAACATATAACCCCAAAATCCCAGGTCTATGGAAACGCCTCCCGGAGCGAATAAACCGCTGAAAGGGATAATCACATCGGTTCCCCGCCCCAGGGTTGATACGGACAGCAGCGCCAGCAGCAAACCCACCAGCACCTGGCCTGTTATTTTTTCCCTGGCCCTTAGCCCCAGGGGTCTCTTGAGGGCAATTTTGATGAAATCGTCAAGAAAACCTATAAAGCCTATACCAAGGGTGGTGGCCAGCACCAGAAACCCGTCCGGGTGGCGAAGGGATAGAATCCCGCCGGCCACGGCTATCCCCGCCAAAAACATCACCCCGCCCATGGTGGGTGTCCCGGTTTTCGCCAGATGGCTGGCGGGGCCGTCGTCACGCACGTTTTGCCCGAATTTCAGCCTTTTAAGAACAGGAATCACCAGAGGGCCCAGCAGGGCCGTTACAGCAAAGGAGATCGCCAGTGATTCCAGAATAATCAGAGTTTCTGGCATTATTAATCCGGAATTGTTCCGGTCACCCCCATCTCACCATATCTTAATATTTTAACGCCGGTAAATAATTCACCCCAACAGCTTATGCCTGCCCGGGCCAGAAGTTTCCATAAATCCTTTCAATCAGCGCGCAGCCCCCTGACAATTTCCTCCATGCGCATGGAGCGGGAGCCCTTTACCAGCACCGCGTCTCCCGGCCGGAGTATTCCCTTCAGGCAGATAAGCGCGTCGCCGCTATAATTAAAATGCAGGGTTCTGTCTTTTTGCAGCCCCGCTGCCAGGCCCCCCCGGTTAATATGCCCGGAGAGTTCACCCACGGTTAAAAGATAGTCCACACCCATGGCCGCGGCGGCTTCACCTATCTCCCGGTGAGCCTCTTGGGCCCTGTCCCCCAATTCCAGCATGTCTGCCAGAACCGCAATCCTGCGGCCTTTTACCGGAATTTCAGCCAAAACCTGCAGGGCCGCCTTCATGGAAAAGGGATTGGCGTTATAGGTATCATTAATAATTTTCACGCCCCCGGCATCCAGAATTTCCAGGCGCATGGCCGTAAGGGCCGCGCTCTCCAGACCCCGGGCGATTTGCTCGCCGTTAAGCTCCATTTTCTGCCCCACCGCCACAGCCGCCAGGGCGTTAATAACATTATGCCTTCCGGGCAGAGGAACGAAAAATTCCATATCCCCCCGGGGCGTTGCCGCCAGAAAACGGTTGCCGCTTCCCTCCGGCCGCACCTCCCGGGGATAAAAGTCCATATCTTTCCCCTCACCGAAAAAAAGTACGCTGCCCCGGCACCTTTTGGCCTGCTCCCTGATATGCGGACTGTCTCCGTGCAGTACCGCAAAGCCCGCCGGGGGAATATGGTCCAGCAGCTCCCCCTTGGCCCGGGCGATATTTTCCACGCTGCCCAGCCGCTCCAGGTGCGCCTCGCCGATATTGGTTATAACTCCGGCGCCGGGCAGGGCTATGTGGCAGAGCCGGTCTATTTCACCCGGACCCCGCATGGCCATTTCAACCACCGCCGCCCGGTGTTCCCCGGATATTTGCAGCAGGGTAAGCGGGAGTCCTATCTCATTGTTGAAATTGCCTTCTGTTTTCAGGGTTTTATATTTTGTGGAAAGCACCGAGTGAATCAAATCCCTGGTGCTGGTCTTTCCCGAGCTTCCGGTAACGCCAATTACCGGAACGCCGGATTTTTCACGGTTGTGCCGGGCAAGGTCCTGCAGGGCGGCCAGTGAGTCGCGGACTAAAAGGCAGGGAACCCCCCCGGGCAGCCCGGGCACCTCCCTTTCCACCACCGCGCCGGCGGCCCCGGCTAAAAAAGCCGCCTGAACAAAGTTGTGCCCGTCAAAATTTTCTCCGGACAGGGCGAAAAAAAGCTCACCCTTATTCAACTTCCTGGAATCGGTGGATACGGCGGCAACCAGCCCCGTTCCATTCCCACCCCTTACTTCCGCCCCAATAACGCCGGCGATATTATCCAGGGAAAGGGGTAGCATAGTCTCACCTCTATCTTTAAGCGTCTTTGCAACAATTGCCTTTAACCGCGGCGGCTTTGTGTTCCGGCCCCGGTTTATGAAAGCGGGCCTTTTTGCATCCTGTCCTCAATAAAGCGGGCCGCTTCCTCCCGGTCGTCAAAATGGTGCCTGGTATCCCCTATGATTTGATAATCCTCGTGCCCCTTGCCGGCAATTACCACCACATCCCCGGATTTGGCGCCGAATATGGCTTTTTTTATGGCGGCCCGGCGGTCGGGCTCCACATCGTAACTTGCCCCCCCCGGCATCTGGTGAATACCTTCTTTGATATCCTCAATTATTCTTAACGGGTCCTCGGTGCGGGGATTATCCGAGGTGACTATGGCCAGGTCGCTGAGCCGCACCGCTATTTCACCCATCATGGGTCTTTTTTGCCTGTCCCGGTCCCCGCCGCAACCGAAAACGGTGATCAGTCTTCCCCGGGTGATTTCCCTGGCTGTTTGCAGTATGTTTTCCAGTCCGTCCGGGGTGTGGGCATAATCCACTATAACCGTGAAATCCTGCCCTTTCCGCACCGCCTCAAAACGCCCGGCAACACCGTCCACCCCTTCCAGGGAAGCCTTTATCCGCTCCGGGGAAAAGCCCCGGACCACTCCCAGGCTGTAGGCGGCCAGGGCGTTGTACACGTTGAACATCCCGGTAAGCTTTAAATTGAGCCTAATTTCGGTTTCCTTGCCCCGGGCGGTGAAGGAAACACCGCCGGAGGCAATTTCAATATCTCCGGCGGTTATATCCGCCTTGCTCCTGATTCCATAGGTGACCACCGGCACCCCGGTAACCGCGATTATTTCCCCGGCCCTGGGATCGTCCGCGTTTATCACGGCAAATTTGCGCTGTCCCTTGGAACCGGACCCCAGGCCGGAAAAAAGCGCCGCCTTGACCGCCAGATAATCGTCCATGTCCCGGTGAAAATCCAGATGATCCCTGGTGAGGTTGGTAAACACGGCCACGTCATATTCTACCCCGGCCACCCGCTTCAGGGCAAGGGCGTGGGAACTTACCTCCATAACCACGGCCCCCACCCCTTCCCCGGCCATCTCCCCCAGCAGGGCCTGCAGGTCGGCGGACTCCGGGGTGGTGTGACTTACTGCCACGGTCCTGTCCCCTACGCGGTTGGCTATGGTCCCGATCAAGCCTGTTTTAATGCCGGCCCCCCGGTAAATGGCGTCGATGAGGCTGGTGGTGGTTGTTTTTCCATTGGTCCCGGTGACTCCTATCATCTCCAGCTTCCCGGAGGGATGGCGGTAAAGGGAAGCAGCCAGCAGGGCCAGGGCCGGCCTGCTCTGTTTGACCCTGACCACCGTTACTCCCTCCGGCACCGGCACGTCCTTTTCCAGCACCAGCGCCACAGCCCCCGCCTTTACGGCCCTTTCCAGAAATATATGGCCGTCCGTTTTAAAGCCTTCCACCGCCACAAATACGTACCCGGGCTGAACTTTCCGGGAATCATAAGCTATTCCTTTAATTTCCGGATCATTTTCGCCGTGAATATACTCTATTTTTATATCCTTTATAAGGGTACTTAATAGCACTAAAGGGCCCCCTCATATACATTTCTTTCCATAATTATATCCAGTAATTATTTGTTTAACCTTAAAACATATTAATACCGGGCGGCCGTACAGGTATCCGCTCTTGATAAAAGCCTGCCGGAAGGCATCCTGCAGGCTTTTGTATTTACTCAATCCATAATAAATTCCCAGCCCATAACCGGAGGGGCGTTATCGGACAGCCCGGGCTTATCCCTGCCCGGCGGCATAAACTCCAGCCTGACGGAGCTTCCCCGGAGAACCCTGGTTCCCGGATCCGGATTCTGTTTTTCCACCAGGCCTGTTCCCACTATTTCCGGGTGCAGCCTCATTTCCTGCAGCAGATTGCCGGCCTCATCCAGGGTCAAACCGGATAGATTGGGAACCGTCACCCTGTCCCCTCCGTCCGGCGACGCCGGCGGGCTCATATCCAGCAGCACCGTGGTGCCGCTGATCACCCTGGCTCCCCCTTCGGGTACCTGACCGTAGACAATTCCACCCTCTCCGCTGGTTTGTATGGAAAGACCGGCCTCCCTCAACATCCTGGTGGCCTCGTTAACAGGATAGTTGACCACATTGGGCACGGTAACCTCCACCCTTTCCGGCTCGTACCAGGTGAGCGGGTCCTTGGGCTTTACCAGCCCGGTGGTTTCGGGTATTTTCATATAATGCAGTACATCCCTGGCAATGGCCTGGAAAACCGGGGCGGCCACCTGGCCCCCATAGTATATTCCCCCCTGGGGCTCGGCAATCATCACCAGCAGGGCAAACTTCGGGTCGTCAGCCGGAGCGAAGCCGCTGAAGGAGGCCACATACCTGCCGCTGACATAGCCGCCGCGCTCGCCCACCACCTGGGCCGTGCCGGTTTTGCCGGCTACCCGGTATCCCTCCACAAAGGCGTTGCGCCCGGTACCCCTGGCCACCACATTTTCCAGCAACTCCCGCACCCGGGCCGAGGACTCCTGGGACAGCACCCGCCGCAAGGGCTCCGGTTCAAATTTTTTTACCGTGTTCCCCTTGCTGTCTACAATTTCCCTGGCCAGCAGGGGCCTCATCAAAACCCCGCCGTTTGCCACCGCGGCGGTTGCCCTGAGCAGCTGAATGGGTGTGACAGCCACGGACTGCCCTATTGACATGGTGGCAATGTTCAGATTGGTCGCGTTTTTCTCCGGTATTACTATTCCGGTGGCCTCACCGGGCAAATCAATTCCGGTTTTTTGCCCGAAGCCAAAGGCCCTTATATATTTATAAAACCTTTCCTTGCCCAATTCCAGTCCCACTTCAACAAATCCCGGGTTGCAGGAATTCATCACCACTTCCTCAAAGGTAAGGCTTCCGTGTCCCCCGGCCTTCCAGCAGCGTATCTTACGGTCAGCCACCTTGGCATAGCCGGGGTCGTAAAAACGGTCGCTGTTCCTCACAGTGTTTTCATTCACAGCGGCGGAGGTGGTTACTATTTTATAGGTGGAGCCCGGCTCGTAATTATACCAGATGGCCGGGTTGCGGTCCCAGACGCTTCTGGGGACGTTTTTCCAGTCGTTGGAGTTAAATGTGGGCCTGTTGCCCATGGCCAGTATTTCTCCGGTTTTGGGCTCCATCACCATAACCACCGCCAGTTTGGGCTGGTATCTGGCCATTACATTGTCCAGTTCCCTCTCCACAAAATACTGAATGGTTTCGTCAATGGTCAGCACCAGGCTGTTGCCCTTTTCCGGCGGGATATATCTTTCAATGGGATTTTGCACCTTCCGCCCCGCGGCGTCGTGCTCCACCAAGATCCTCCCGGGCTTCCCCTTTAGAGTTTCGTCGAAGGTTTTTTCAATTCCCATCAGTCCCTGGTTATCCACCCCGGTAATACCCAGCAGGTGGGGCGCCAGGGTCTCGTGCAAATAATTTCTCTTGCTCTCCTCCACCAGGTAGATGCCTTGCAAATTCAGTTCCTTTATCCTGGCTGAAACCTCGGGGGTAACTTTCCTTTTCAGCCACTCGTAGGAGGACTTGCGGCTTAATATTTTATATACTTTGTCCCTGTCAATATCCAGTACCGGAGCAAGCGCCTCCGCAGTTTTGGCGGTATCTTTAACCTGATGCGGCAGGGCGTAAACGGAATCCACGCTTACGCTGGTGACCAACTCCCGGCCATTCCTGTCGTAAATGTTGCCGCGCATGGCTTCCACAGGAATTTCCCTCATGCGAACTTCCATGGCCATCTTCTGAAGATCGTCACCATGAACAAACTGAATCCAGGCCAATCTGAATATTAAACCCAGAAAGGCCAAAACACAGATTAAAAAAAGCCAGGTGAGCCTCTTCCGGACCACTATGCCCGTAGTGCGCATAGCCCTCCTCCTTAGAAGTACCCACCCGAAGGCTTGACCAATTTATCCCCGTATATGCTCCATCAGGTTTACAAACGCCTGAAGCACATGGTTCCTTTTTTCCTGCGGCTTGCTTTCCGCCTCTTCCCCTCCAGGATTTTCAGCGGCCGTCCCGGCTGTGGCAGCCGGCTTCCGGTCATTTTGGCCGGTTACGTCCGCGTCAATCAGCACCACGTTTTTGTTATCCGGCCTGACCATCCCCAATTTGGTAGTCGCCACCTTTTCCACGTATTCCAGGGAAGTCAGCCGGTTAATTCCTTCGTTTAGCTGGTTTGTCTCCTGCTGAAGTCCGGCAAGCTCTTTTTCCAGACGGTATATTTTATAACCTGTGATAAGCACCTGGGTATAATAAAACGCAATCATGATACCGGTGCAAAAAATTATACATACCAGTCCGGCAAGCATAACCTGGCCTTTACGGGGCAGCGGGCCGCGCCGCGGGCGCCGGGCAATCCGGCGGTCTTCCTCGGGCAGGCTGTAATGCTCGTACCGCTCTTGCGCTACTATCACAGCTTATTCACACTCCCGTCCCTTTAGAACTTGGAATTTTCTCCGCTATACGCAGCCTGGCGCTGCGCGAGCGGGGATTTTTATCAATCTCTTCCGCCGAAGGTGTCACACCCCTGGGCGCCACATCCCTTATAACCGGCTCCCTGCCGCAGGCGCAGACCGGAAAGTCCCTGGGACATACACAGGGACGCGCCATCTTCCGGAAGGTTTCCTTAACCAGCCTGTCCTCCAGGGAATGAAAGGTGATCACGCAAAGACGCCCGCCCGGCGCCAGGCGGTCAACCGCGGCGAGAATGGATTCCCTGATAATTCCCAGCTCGTTGTTTACCGCAATTCTTAAAGCCTGAAAGGTCCTTTTGGCCGGATGCGGCCCTTCTCTTCTGTCTCTGGCGGGAATGGCGCTTTTAATAATTTCCACCAGCCTGAAGGTGGTCTCAATGGGGCGCTTTCCCCTTTCCCGGGCAATAAAGGACGCTATTCTGGCGGCATGTTTCTCCTCGCCGTATTCCCTGATTATCCGGGACAGTTCCTTTTCAGGCCGATTGTTGACAATGTCCCCGGCAGTTTCAGGGTTTTCCCGGTTCATTCTCATATCCAGGGGAGCGTCGTGCATATAACTGAATCCCCTGGCGGGGTTATCCAGCTGATAGGAACTTACTCCCAAATCAAACAGTATGCCGTTTACCTCTTTGATGCCCATGTTGTCCAGCACCTGTGCCAGCCGGCTGAAATTTTCCCTGACCAGCATGACCCTGTCCCCGTAGCCCGCCAGTTTTTCGCCGGCAGCCGCAATGGCGTCGGCATCCTGGTCAAGCCCTATGAGCCTCCCGCCGGGCGTTGTCCTTTTCAGTATTTCGGTGCTGTGTCCGCCACCACCCAGGGTGCAGTCGACAAATATCCCCCCCGGAAAGGGTTTAAGCCCCTCCATAACCTCCCGCAGCAGCACGGGAATGTGTGCGAATACACCGGGGGTTTGCTCCTCGGTCATCAATTGCATCATTCTTTTCCGGTAAAATTTATAAACTGGGAACATTCCCCGGTCAAATTGTCAGCAGGCAGCTTCTTCCGGCAACACCTAAAAGGTTTGTCCCCTAAATCCCCAGGTCGAATCCTCCGATTTTTTCCGCTATTTCCTCCAACGAACCGGCGGCTCCCTGGTTGTACTCCTGCCACCTGGCCGCTGACCAGATTTCAACCCTGGAGGATACACCTATTATCATGGTATCCTTTTCTAGTCCGGCGTATTCCCTGAGGTTACCCGGGACAAGAATTCTTCCCTGCTTATCAACCTCACACTCGGTGGCGCCGGCAAAAAGAAAGCGGCTAAAAGCCCTGGCGTCCTTCATGGTCACAGGCAGGGAGCGTATTTTCTGTTCAAGGGCGTCCCATTCCCTGGGGGGAAAAACAAAAAGACAGCCATCCAGACCCTTGGTCAGGACAAACCTCTCCCCCAGCCCCTCCCGAAAGCGGGCGGGCATGAAGAGCCTTCCCTTGGCGTCAATGGCATGTTGAAATTCACCCATGAACATTAGCTACTCACCCACCGTACCGCACTATGGATCCACTTTCCACCACTTTCCCCCACTTATTCTATATTAATACCTCAAACCCTTTAACCGCAATAAAAAAAATAAAAATGAGTCTGTGGAACTATTTCAATAGCAGACAAGGGGACGGACATCCCGGGTTAATTAAGCCCTTTTTCCTTAGCAATTCACAGGGAAATATTTTTCTGCAGGTTAATCGAACCAGTTGTTTTCAATCCAGTGGACTAAAGGGCTGATGTCCATATCTCCGGCCAGGGATTTTAGTTCGGCAATACCCTGATAGTCATCCAGGGGAATTGGTTTGGGCAGCAGGGGGTTAACCCGGTAATAACGCGGACCCAGAAGCTGCGAGCTGAATTTGGCGTCCACCTCCACCAGCCCGTCAAACATTAAACTTAAAAGCGGCAGCGGCGGCTTGGTATAAAGCGCCCATTCCAGGGCGCCCCAACCCGTCGTGTCGGCATCTATTTTCAGCGGGCAGAATCCGGTGCCCAGGGAAAGAAGGTATATCCGGTCCAATTTCTGATTGCCCGCAAGCACATCGCCGGCCAGGGCAATCGCCGCCGTGCTGGGGTTGTTGGCGGCAACCCCGCCGTCGATATAGCCGCGGTAGGATGGAAAATAAACCGGCGCCGCGCTGCTGGAAAGGGCAACATCGATTACCTTTTCCTCCAGGGTATCCGAATTGGGAAAGTTGTTAAAAAAGACGGCGCTCCAGTTAAGAGGGCCGGTTACCCTGAATGATGGTATGAGCACCTTTTTTTCCAGATCCTTAAGCTTGAGCTCACATGAAAATATGGAGCACAACAGTTCTTTCAGATTGCCGTTGTCGTATTTGGGCCTGAACAGCTCAAGATATCTGGGGCTAAAAATATATTCCCCGTTTTTCTCCGAATAAAGCTCGGCCAGCCTTCCGGGGGTAACACCCGCCGCAAGACCCAGGGCTATGAAGGAGCCCGTGGATGTTCCGGCAAAAAAATGCGTGTTTTTGATTAAACCGGGGAAAATATCGTCCAGCCTTTTCAGCAGGCCGGCTGTAAGAGCACCGCGAATACCCCCTCCGTCAAAGGCCATTATTCTGTATTTGGCCATCACAGTTCACCCCCGCAAGCAGTAAAATTATTATCCAAATTATGCTCCGCCCCGGACGATGGTGCAGCCTTTGGGGTTACTACGCCGATTTGGGTATAAAAAAACCGCCGTGCGGGGACGGCGGTTTGATTATTGAAAAGGTACCGGCCAATTGCCGGGGAAAGTTTCAAAAGCAGCTACGCGGATTTTATGCAAATGAATTACAGCCTGGAAAAATCCAGGGTAGCGAAATAATCCTCTATTGTTTCGGCCCTGCGGATTACTTCCACACCACCGTTGGGTTTTAAGAGCAGTTCGGCGGACCTCAGCTTACCGTTGTAGTTAAACCCCATGGCATGCCCATGGGCGCCTGTGTCGTGAATCACAAGAATATCGCCGATCTCAACCATCGGCAGTTTGCGGTTGATGGCGAATTTGTCGTTATTCTCGCAGAGGGAGCCGGTGACATCATATATATAACCGTGCGGCCAGTCCTCCTTGCCCATTACGGTGATGTGGTGATAGGCGCCGTAAATCCCCGGGCGCATCAGGTTGGACATACAGGCATTAAGCCCCACATAATTTTTGTATATTTCCTTTTTATGAATCACGGTGGCCGCCAGGTAGCCGTAAGGACCCGTTATCATCCTTCCGCTTTCCATGGCCAGCTTTAAGGGGTGCAGCCCGTTGGCCGCTATCTTCTTCTCATAGGCGTCCTTAATGCCGCGGCTGAGATAAAAAAGATCCACCGGTTCCTCTCCGGGACGGTACGGTATTCCTATGCCGCCGCCGAAATTGACAAATTCCACCTTGATATCAAGGGTGCGGTAAATTTCCACCACCAGATCAAACATCATGTTGGCTGTTTCGATGAAATAATCCGGGTCCAGTTCGTTGGATATCACCATGGTGTGCAGGCCGAAACGTTTGACTCCCTTGTTTTGCATAATTTTATAGGCGTCCAGAAGCTGTTTCCGGGTCAGCCCGTATTTTGATTCCTCAGGGTTTCCAATGATGGCGTTGCCGCCCTCCCGAAGGGGGCCGGGGTTGTAACGGAAACAAATTACCTCCGGTATGCCGGCATGCCGCTCCAGATATTCAATGTGGCTGATATCGTCAAGATTTATGATGGCTCCCAGTTCCCTGGCTTTAATGAATTCTCCCGCCGGAGTGTCGTTCGAGGAAAACATTATTTCCTCTCCGTAAATACCGGCCCTCTCCGCAAGCAGCAACTCCGGCAGTGAGCTGCAGTCCGCGCCGAAGCCTTCTTCTTTCAAAATTTTCAATATATACGGATTGGGAGTGGCCTTAACAGCAAAAAATTCTTTAAATTCGGAAACCCATGAAAAGGCCTCCAGCAGTTTGCGGGCATTGGCCCGGATTGCCGCTTCATCGTAGATATGAAGGGGTGTGGGGTACTCTCTAATGATCTCCAGCAACTGTTCCCTGGTAAAAGGCAATCTTTTTTCCGACATTAACAGTCCTCCAGAATAGTAAATTGTTTCGATGTCCTTCCGGACTTCAGGAGTTATAACTACTTATGAGACTGTTGCCAAACATACCCATTGGGCCGCGTAATCATTGCGCCAACCGCCGGCCAAGGCCCGGGAGTCGGTGGAAAACCGGCAAGAAACAACAATAACGGCAGAAATTCCGCGGCCGGCGGGCAGTAGCCCAAAGATTCCCGGCTGGAACCGGCCCGTCCACCATAATTACAGGGTTACGGCCCGGCACTTCCAGGCCGCCGCCCGCAACCGGTTTAAGCCGCTTTGGCGAAAGCTGTGGGAACGGCCACCTATTAATAGATTATATAGTCCAAATATGTATCAAAGCAACCCCAAATACCGCTACCAGACTGCGGCCGGGTATATAAGACACGGGGACACACCTCCGCGGTTTTGTCCTTTGTCCCTGCTTTCCCTTTTTAATTCCCCGGGGTAATGTCATAAAAAGTCTCTAACTTTACGGCGCCGGAGCGGGAATGTTATCAATCCCAATAAAAGTGCGCTTTCTTTTATTAAAAGCGGCTGTTTCCCTATACCCCGCGGCCTTTAGCAGCTCCAGCGCCAAATCAAATCCCCAGCCCACCTGCCCGGGTTTATGCGCGTCGGAACCGGTGGTCACAGGAACCCCCATTTTACCGCACTCAATCAAAAAATCCCTGGCGGGATATATTTCCCCCACCGGGGCTCTCAGGCCGGCGGTGTTAACCTCCAGGCACACCCCCGACCCGGCAAGGATAAGGGCTGCCCTCCGGTATAATTCCAGCGGCGGCCTGCCCGGCCGGTAACCAAATTTTTTAATCAGGTCGGGGTGGGCGATAATATCGAATATGTCTGAACCGGCAGCCCGGCAGAGCTGGTCGAAGTAAAGCCCATAAATTTCATCAATGTTCCTGTTTTCATATTCATATACCAGCCCGGGATTGTCAAAGCCCCAGCCGTCTATATAGTGAACCGAGCCGATGATATAATCAAAGGGGTAGTTTGCTATGATTTCCTTTAACTGTTGCTCCCGGCCGGGTATATAATCCGCCTCCAGCCCCAGGCGGATATTGATATCCGGATTTTCCCCCCGCAGCCGGAGAACTTCTTCCACATAGCGGGGCAGTTCATCCCCCGCCATGGCTAGGCCGGGGTCCCTCTCCCCCTCCGGCAGCCAGTACATGGGAACATGGTCCGCGAAACCGACCTCCGTCAGTCCCCGCTTACGGGCCTGGGCTACATATTCAGCCATATCTCCCTCAGCATGGCCGCAGCGGCTGGTATGCCAGTGGTAATCAGTCAGCATTCCCCGCCATCTCCTTTACCCTGTCGCTCACCTGGCGGGCGAGGCTGTATATCCGCTCCGCCAATTCCCTTTCCAGCAGGCCCGTGCCACAGGCCGGAGTAATCATGGACTGGGCAAGCAACAGATTTCTGCCGATACCCCTCCGGCCCAATTCACCCCAGATATCCTCCAGCCTGGCCAGCAATGTGGAGGGATTTTCACCGTAAGCATCGTCGCTGGTGGGTACGATGCCCCAGGCCATAACCCCTCCATTTTCAAGGTATTTTTTCAGACCCCGGGCGAAGGGCAGAAGCGAGGAGGCGAAGCTGTAGGCATCCAGGTTTATAATATCCAGGCTGCTTTCAAACAGTATGGACCAGTCGACGGCGTCACAGGAGTGAACCCCCGCCAGGGCGCCGGCCTGATGTATTTGCCGGAATATTTCATTTAAGTCCTCAATCACCATATCCCTGGTCAGGGTAATGTGGGTGGAGGTACCACAGGCGCCTATGGCGGGTTCATCCACAAAAATTATAGCCGGCCGCCCCAGGGAAGCCAGCTCCTTTGCCTGCCACCGGGCGTGCATGGCCAGGGTTTTAATCAGCACGTCTTTCAATTGCTCCTGGTAATAGGCCAGATTTCCCCCGGCGTCCTTTAGCTGGAAACCTATGGTTAAAGGCCCGGCCAGATGTCCCTTGTAATACAAAGCCTCCCGGGAGGGATTTTGGCGAAAGTATTCCATATAAGCGAAAAAACCCGCCGCCGCTTCCCGGGGCAAGGCAAAGGCGTCAATAGACTTTTCGTCACCGCTCTCCGCCTGCAGGTATACGGTATAAAAATCGGTCAGCTTTTCCGGCCAGGAAGGGTTTTCAGTATCAAATACCGCGTTGTCCCCGGTAAGGGATATCAGTCCCGTATTAACCAGCGGAGTCAGGAATTGAAATACAAAACCCTCCCGGGCGCCCCTCCTGGGCAACTGGGGCCAGTGAGGCGCCTCGGGCATATTTTTAACAATTAACGGAAGGGCCGGTTGCGGCTCGGTAAAGGGCAGGCTGCCGATTCCAGTAATCAGCCCGGCCGGGGAAAATTTCATACAAATCCCTCCGGTTAAATAAATAGTTCTAATATTATATCCCAGCATAGCAATGTCCGTAAATAAGCACGGAAAACATAAACCGGGGACATCCTCTAAAAGAGGTGCGTCCCCTGGCATACGTCGGGAACATTCCTCTGAAAGAGGTGTGTCCCCTGACCTAAAACAACCGGGCTTTTGTAAAGCCCGGTTGTTTCTCCTTATTAAAACAGTTTGCACAAACACACCACAAGAACAATAATCAGCAGCAGCAAAAAGAAACCACCAACCACAATCACTACCACCGGGCTTCTCCAGTTTAATTTAACGGAATCGGACATAGCTCTCCACCTTCTTTTTTCCACCATATTATGAACGGTAAGGCGGTTTAGCCACCGGAGAAATACATTTTTACCGGAGAGCGCCATGTTCGGCCAGGGCTTCCAGATACACCCTGCCGGTTTCGTAGGCAATGTGCTTCCAATCATATCTGGTTAACACTTTTTTCATTGCCCGGAGGGAAAATTTCCTGGCCAGCTCCTCGTTAATCAGCAGCTCACAGGCAAAGCTGGCCAGTAAATCAGCCCTCCCGGGCGGCACTTTGTATCCTTCCACCCCATGCTCTATTATCTCCCCCAGGCCGCCGGTATCCGAAACGATCATGGGCACCCCCGCGGCCATGGCCTCCAGGGCAACTATGCCGAAAGGCTCGTATATACTGGGAAACACGGCGAGATCCGCCCCGGCAAGTATTCTGTTCCTGCCGGTGTCGTCAACAAAACCTACGAATTTTACCCTGTGGTCAATCCCCAGATCCCGGGCTTTTTGTTTCAGTTCCTCTTCATAGGGCCCGCGTCCCGCCACCAGCAGGCACGCTTCCGGAATCTCGCGCAATATCAGGGGAAAAGCCTCCAGCAGAATTTGCAGGCCCTTTTCCGGTACCAGCCTGCCCAAAAAAATTATATTTCCTTTACCTTCCGGGTTGCACCTGATAGCCTGTCCCCTGTCAATAACCAAATTTTCCATATTAACCCCGTTGGCAATTACCCTGATTTTATCCGGACCGGCCCCAAAAAGCTGGCTTACCTCCCGGGCCATGTAGGAACTGCAGCAAATAACCCTGTCCGCCCTGTTCACCAGGGAGTTTTCAATACTATTGATGCTCTTTTGCAGATCCGAAAACAAACCCCGGTTACGGCCGTATTCAGTGGCATGAATGGTAACCACCAGGGGTATATCGGTGCCTGAGGCCATTGTCTCGGCGGCGTCCCTCACCAGCCAGTCGTGGGCATGGATCAGGTCGAAATAACCCCGTCCCAGCCCAATTTCCTCCGCTATTCCAACCATGCCGGCATTCAATTGCTGCAGCCACTCAAGAAACTCCGACGCCGGGAGTTCGTCGGGGTTTACCCGGTGAACATGCACTCCCCTTTCAAACTGGTAAAGGGGAGTTTCCGCGGCGGGACAGGTGAGCACGTGAACCTCCAGCCCAAGGGAGGCCAGGGCCCCGGACAGGTCGTATACATGGCGGGACAGCCCCCCTACGGTTCGGGGAGGATACTCCCAGGACAATAATAAAACCCGCTTTAATTTATCCCGGAATATTTCCGGGCAAACCCTGTTATAACCGAATACCCTGTAATCAATTGACGGGAAAATATTATTCCGCCGTTCCAGCCCTATCAGCTGCTGTTCATCAATCCCCAGGGCTTCAATCTGCTCAACCAGTTTATTAAAATTGGCCAGGTGCATTTTAACCCTGGACGCGGCATACTGTACGGTGGTTTTTTGTTTAAGGATGAAGGCCCAGTCACTGCTCTGGGCCAACAGCAGCTCCCTGCCGGCTTGATTGAGCGCCCTCTCCGCCGGGCCCGTGGCCCCGGGATAGAGGTCGGCCAGTTCGGTCATTTTGGCCTCGGCCCTGTGCTGATGGCGGTAAATCCAATCGTTTTCCGGATTAAGCCAGACAAAGCTGTAGCCTTCCTCCCCCCAGCTGCTCATGGGAAGTTCGGCCTCCTGGTTTTCAGGATAGAGCCCCAGATAATCGCCGGGGGTTATCATTTCCATCCCCTCGCCGCTTGCCGACTGCCGGCAGAGGTTCTCCAGCCACACCGGCCCCTCGTACCACCAGTGGCCAAAAAGTTCCGCATCATAGGGGGATACCACCAGGGGCAGGCGGTCTTCCATAAACACCGAAGCTGTTTCAAACTGGCGCAGCCGGGCTTGCAAAAAATGCGCCGCGTGCTCAGCGGCCCTGGTCTCCGCCAGCCGGGGCGCGTAGGGCTTTTTATCGGCGCCGTCACCGGTGATACGGTAATATTTAAACCCCGTATCCACCCTTATACCGCCGGGTAGAGAGGGTTTCAGGTAGTCCATATCCAGGTCGTAACCAATGTCCCGGTAAAATTCCCGGTAATCCGGATGTCCGGGGTAGCCAATCCGCCTCTCCCAAACCTGCCGGGAACTCTCCGGATCCCGGCCGAAGGCCGCCACCCCGGAACGGCAGTGAAGGGGGGCATAAATGCCGTATTCCGGTCTGGGGCCGGCTCCCAGTATACCATGGGTATCCACAAAGAAATATGCAACGCCGTATTCCTTCAACAGTTCATCAACGCCCTGTATGTATCCGCATTCAGGCAGCCAGAAACCCGGCGGGGTTTTACCGAAAATATTGTTAAAAATTTCGACTCCGTTGTGGATCTGTGCTCTCCTTGCCTCCGGCCGCTTGATTAAAGGCAGGTAGCCATGGGTGGCGCAGGTGGTTATAAGCTCTACCCTGCCCTCCAGCATCAGTTTCTTAAAAGGCAGGGTCAGGTCGCCCTGGTATTGCAAAAAGAAATCCCGGACCCCCTCCGCCCGGCGGAGGTACAATTCCGCCAGGGGCAAAAATATAGGGTCCCCGGAATTCCTGTGGCATTCCTTTTTGCCCAGACCGATCATTTTATCAATGTATGCAAGGTATCTCTGCTGCAATAAATTATCGGTCAGCATTGAAAGCAAAGGAGGAGAAAGGGATATGGTCAGACGGAATTCTACCCCTTCCCCGGACATGGTAAGCATGGAATTAAGCAAAGGAATATAACAAGTGGTTATGGCTTCAAAAAGCCAGCGCTCTTCAAGGGCATCCTCATTTTCCGGGTCGCGCACGTAAGGCAGGTGGGCATGGAGAACCAGGGACAGATAACCTCGCGGCATACTACCCACTCCTCTTGAATAAGTCTATTTAATCTCCGGTTACATTGCAAAAAACACAACTAGATGGAAATACCCGCGTAAAATGGCATGGTCGACAGTACTTCCTTCACCGTCATTACAAATGCTTCCTTTTTAAGTGAAGGCTGCTGCCTTTTTGAGAAAGATTTCTGGAAGGCGTTGGCTGTTATTTTGGTTTTGGCGGCAAGTTCAAACCTGGTTACCGGTAAAGCAGGAGTATGCACGGGGTTGGAGCGGAGAACCGGTAAAAACTCACCGTCATTTCGCAGGAAACCCACTTCGCAGTAATAGTCCTGGTCAGAGCCGACCCCGCTAAAATACCAGTTAGTATTGAATGGAGGCAGCTGTATTTCTTCCACCGGGGACTGCTGGCCCGCAGCGGCATCCCGGCCGGAAAAACGGTACAGCCTCAAAACGGCTTTTCCCTTTTTGTTAACCGTTGCCCAGTGGCTGTCCGACAGCTCCCAGTAAACAAAAACAGTATCCGGGCCTTGAACCATCAATGTCATAACATCTTCATTGTAGCTTCCGGGAAGATATGTTTTATCAACCATCGCAGTCACCACCATTTCTTAACATATATACTAATTGATGGAACAACATAAATATTATCACATGTCCGGCCCTGATTCAACGAGACTTTTAACTAATCTGATGATAACAAAAACAACCGGTAAATACCATATGGGAAAAAAGCTGAAAATCTTTTTATATTCAGCGACAACGCGGTAAAATAAGCAATTTTGCATTTATTGGAGCTAATTATAACATTTGAATATAACGAATATATAAACATATATTAAATGGCTATTAAGAATTTATTATAAATTGTTACATTTCCCCGGGACAAAAAAAACCGGGTCAGACCCGGTTTATTTGTTTATCTTTTCCGTGCATTCCCTGCACGTGCCAAATATTTTCAGCTGGTGATTTTCAATTTTAAAATCATGTTCCTTACTAACCCTGGTTTCCAGGTCCTCCAACAAATCTTCATTCACTTCTATTATCTTACCGCAGCGGGTGCAGATTAAATGATGGTGGTGATGGCCGTCGGTGCCCGAACTGCAGAATTCGTATCTCTTCCGGCCGTCGCCAAAGTCTATGCTGTGAATTATGTCAAAAAGCAGAAAAAGCTCCAGGGTCCTGTATACCGTCGCCAAGCCAACATCCGGAGCCCTTTTCTTCACCAGATTATATACCTCTTCCGCGCTAAGATGCTTGTCTTTATTCTCCAGCAGCACCCTGAGAATATGCTCCCTCCGGGAAGTCAGCTTATATTCCCCGGCTCTTAGCTTCTCCTCAACATCGGCAATAACTCTCTTCATATTGTCACCCCTGGAACACCTTTGTAGAATAAGTATACTGGGGGGGAAAATATCTGTCAATTGAGATAATGCCCATTATTTAGCGAATTGCCCCACTGGTCCTGGAACGCCTTACAATTCTGCGCCGGCCAAGGGCAATTTTAATACGCAGCGCAACAAATGCCAGGGCAATTACCGCCAGGGCCAGGGGAACATACCACCAGCTGAAAAAGGAACGGGCTTCAACGGTGCTGTAAGCAAGAAGATTAACTCTTCCTATTTCCTTGCCGGCTTCATAAAAAACCAGGGAACCAACTTTATCCTCCCTGTAAACCGGGGCCCTTTCACGGTCACTTTTCTCAATTTTTCTGGTCACATCAATATTGGCGCCCACAGGAAAATTGTAATAAAAGGATCTTCCCGCTATGGCGGTTACACTTTTTTCCTGGCCCCCGCCAACTTCCACCGAGTCCACTTTAACGCCTGATTTTACCAGTTCCACCGGGGAATACGCGGTAAAACCGTAATCCAGCAAGGCCTTGGCGTCACTGTAAATATTGTAGCCCTGGCTTTTTAGGACCACGGCCAGCATTTCCCGCTCACCCCGGCGGGCTGAAACCACAATGCACTGCCCGGCATCAACGGTGTAACCTGTCTTCACCCCGGTAGCCCCTTCATAGCTGAACATTGAGTTGGGCCAGATCATCCGGTTGTGGTTTACAAAGTCCACCTGGGGAATTCCGTTCACAGGATGCGGCAAATTCCTTTCAATGCGCTGGTGATAGGTGCCGACTATTTTTCTGAAAGTCGGGTTCTGCATGGCCGCCCTGGCAATGATCGCCAGGTCCCGGGGGGTGGTATAGTGTTCGGGATCAGGCAGGCCGTGCGGATTTTTGAAATTACTGTGTTCAGCTCCCAGGTTGCGGGCCTCCTTGTTCATAAGCACGGCAAAATCATCCACCGAGCCGGCCACGTGTTCCGCCAGGGCCGCGGCCCCGTCATTGGCCGAGGACAGCATCACGGCATACAGCAAATCCCGCACGGTCAGCTTCTCCCCGGGCTGCAGGCCCACCGCGGACCCCCCCGGCAACACGGCATCATCAGATATGGTGACCCACTCATCCAGGGAACAGTTTTTAATGGCGATAAGGCTGGTAAGTATTTTAGTGGTGCTGGCCGGGTACATTCTGGGCTCGTCTGCATTTTTGGCAAACAATACCTGTCCGTTGCGCATATCCATGACCAAGCCGGCCTCCGCCGTTATTTCCGGCTGGGCCTGTACAGCGGCAGGAAAGTATAAAACCGTCAAAAAAGTAAACAGTACTCCATATAATATTTTCCTGGTCAGCATTACTTCACCCGTTTTTCCGTCCAATATTTTATGATTTCTAAAATTTTAGCATATTTTTAATACTGTTCCAAGACACACAGCCCTTTATACCGGCCTCTCCCTGCCTTTTAAAACCAGGAGCCCGGCCAGCAAGAGCAATAACAAGCCGATTAAAACCACGGGCTTGTTTACTCCGGGTATTCCGCCCAGCAAGTCAAACAGCCTGGCCACCGTGCCGCCCACAATAAATGCTATGACCAATATAACCGGCCATATGATAATCGCCTGTCTCCAGCCCCGTTCTTTAAATATTACCATCACCGAGGCTATACAGGGAACAAAAAGGGTAAGTGTCACCAGGGCCACAAACTGCTGCTCCGGCTGCAGGGGTAAGCTCAAGAGGCCGGCGGTGCCGAAATCTCTTCTAATAAACCCCATTATAAAGGCATAGGCCGACTCCCGGGGAAGATCAAGCCAGCCCACGGTAAGCGGTTCCATAAGCGTTTGCAGTAAGTACAAAAGTCCGGTTACTTTTAGAAGGCTTAAAAATAACGCCCCTCCCAGAAAAATAGGAAAAGCTTCCTTTATAAAATCCCAGGAACGTATTAACGCCTTGGTTAAAACATTTTTCAACCTGGGCAGCCGCAAGGGCGGCAAATCCACCAGCAACGGCGTGGAATGCCCCGGTAAAAAGCGGCTTAATACGGTTCCCGCCGCCACCATGACACTCAGAATAATTAATATAAAAAGTATCAGATAATAAGGACCCAGTCCCGCCAGCACCGCGGTTACAAGGGCAAGCTGCGCCGAACAGGGCACCGCCAGGGCCAGGAGGAATATTGCTATTAACCGCTCCCTGTCGCTATGCAGCAATCTGGTGGTGATAGAAGCCATGGTTACGCAGCCGAAACCAAGTATTATAGGTATGACGGCCAGCCCGTTCAGACCCAGGGGAGACACGGACCGGTCCACCAGAATGGCGATACGCGGCAGGTAACCGGTATCTTCAAGGGTGGAAATAACCAGAAAGAACCCCAGCACCAGGGGAGCAAGAAGTCCGAACAGATAGGTCACGGACATTGTAAGCAGCCCGAATTGACCCGATAAAATCACTCCCAGAGGAGACGCCGGATCAATATAACCGGACAGCAACTTTTTAACCAGCGGCTCATAATAACCCTGCATAATAATTCCCTCGGTGAATTGAACCACCGTTTGGGCGAAGAACACGCCCACCAGCAGATATATTGCCCCCAGCACCACCAGTAATATTGGGATGCCGGTTAACGGCCTGATGGTCAGTCTGCCCAGCAATGAGGCGAGATTATCAACCCTGGTTTCTTCCCGGATCACGGAGGCCGCTATCATGTTCGCCCTTTCACGCCTGTGGCGATACAAATCATGGCGCTCCATCCCCGGAACAACACCCAGCTTTTCAGCAACCGGCAAGTCACCCTCAAGCAAAAGCAGCGCTTCTCCCCGGCTTATATCATATAGCCCGGCTAGCCGTTCCAGGCGTTTTTTCAAAAGCTCTTCAATCTTTCCCGGACGGGCTTCCGGCAAACGCTCCACCAGTTGGATTATACCTTTCTTCTCCACCGCCACCGTTGGTACCACGGGCACGCCCAGAAGGTCCTCCAGCAGCCCGTGGTCCACGGGCAAACCGCAGAGATCCGCCTCGTCCACCATGTTCAGGGCGATAAGCATGGGGACCCCGCAGTCGATAAGGTGCAGGGTTAAAAAAAGATCTCTTTCCAGATGGGCCGCGTCTATCACATTTATTACAAGGTGGGAAGACAAAATCAGACCCGCGGCCAGTTCTTCCTCCGCGGTAAAGGAAGATATACCGTAAATTCCCGGTGTGTCGATTATTATGTCTTTGCCCAGACGTCCATGGCACATGTTTACCGTGGTGCCGGGAAAATTACTGACATCCGCGTACAATCCGGTTAAAGCATTAAAAAGAGCCGATTTGCCCACATTGGGATTACCGGCCAGCACCATATAGCGGGCACCTTCAACAAACCCCGCTTTTTTGCCCAAATCCCGGCACTCCAATACAAGAACCCCTTTCCCTGCTGAAGGGATGAAATAGAATAAAATAGCATAAAATTAACCCGTTTATACGGGCCTGACTAAGATTGCATTAAATTTACGCTGTAAAACGAATCCGTTTATGGCACCGGTTAAAGCAAAAGAATCCACCTTTATCTCGCCAACAGCCTGTGAGACCCCGGCCTTGCAGGTGGGGAATAAACAGGCAATTAAGAAAAGGGGACACATCTCCCTTTATTTGACTCATTTCATTATTCAATTTTGTCCGGCAAAGCCTTTTCCGGTGAAGAAACAACAGCTTCAACCATAATGTTTTTGGCCAGCTTTCTTCCTATGGCTATTTCCTGATTGTGCAGGGATATTACCACAGGTCCGGCAGGGACTATTTCCCGGCAGGTAACCACCGCTCCTTCGGCTATACCGAAGCGAATAGCCTGGGTTCTTATCATATCGTCGGGAATAGACAGTATTTTTACCCTCTGTCCCCTTTTTACGCTGTCAAGAGTCAATGGTCGGCCTAACTCTCCTTATTTTTCAACAGATTGGTTAAGGAATGCTCCTTAAGGGGCAGCCCCGGCGGGAAATGATAAGGATTACCGTTATCACGCTTTATTATATTAGTATATGGCTGATAAATCAATATCAACCACTTAGCTATTACATTTTTTGCCATGGTATTTACATAGCATCAACACTTTTTTAACGGGTTAAAATATAAATGTATCCCACAGGCTGTTAACGGAATAAAAAATCAAAAAAGGAGGAACACCATGGTAAACATTAATACCGAAGGAATGGAAGTGGCTTCATTAAACGATATCCAGCTGCAAAACCTGATGGAAATTGAAAAAAAGCTTAACGGCGGCACAAATAAAACCGGTGAAATATATCTGCTGGCCGTAACCAGAAGAACCTGAGACGGCACTCCCAATACCGCCGGCTGACAAATCAGTGGCCGGTTGTCAGGCGGCAGCGGCGCCCTGATTTTGCATAAGCCAGGGCGCCTTGCTTTATATGTTTATTTCACAATAATCAACCAGACAATCAGGCAAATTTTTCTTTAACAGTATTCCAGAAGGACTGATCCTCGAATCCCATCCGCCAGAAAGCTATACCCGCCAGATTATAGTTATTCACCAGATTCAGTTTTATAGCCAGGCTGTAACTGTTCTCGAACCATACATCATGCCGTTTTCCATCCTTCCAGTACACCTGGTGCGGCACACTGTTGTAATTGTCCCACTGAACATTGCCGTACCGGCTAATCAAGCCGGCCATGGAACTCCAGGTAACCGCCTTCCCCTGACCCGGGGCGGACCAGTCATAACCGAAACACCCGATTCCCATTAAAATTTTATTTGCGGGAATCTCCTTAACCGAATAATCCATAACCTTTGTCACCCAGGGAAGTGAGGCCACCGGACCGGCGGAACCGCCGAACCAGTGCTCGTCATAGCTCATAATCACCAGGTAATCCGCGACACTTCCGATATACTTGTAATCATAAGCCCCGGACCAGTGATCCCCGGGATTATCGTATGTCTTTGCCGGCACGCAAACGGTAAGCAATTTATCCCCCAGGCTTTTTGCCAACTCCCCCAAAAAAGCATTGAAACTCTGCCTGCCGTATTCCGGTATACCCTCCAGATCAATGTTAACGCCGTCAAAACCATACTTATTCACGCTGTCCATTATATTGCCGATCAGCCTGCCTCTGCTGGTTTTGTTCGATACGGCGGAATAAGCGGAAGCCCCGTCAATGCCGCCGTTAATATTATGTATAAGCATAATTGTTTTGGCGCCCTTACTCTGGGCCATTTTCAATCCGTCGGAGCTGACTTTGCCCACCAGTCCGCCGCTGCTGTTTACCTGATAATCAAAAGTAGCCACCTGGTCAACTAACTGGCCGTTTGCTTTTAGAGAATCATAGGATAGCTTGTCCCCGGGGTAATCCTCCGTATAAAAACCCATCACAACTTTGGATAGCCCGCTTTTTTTACTCTCCAGGACCGCCCAGTCCGCCGGGCCTACTTTTCCATCCACGGTAAGCCCGTTTTTTTGCTCCATTCTTGTTACGGCCTGCAGGGTTAGGGAACCAAAATAACCTGATATAATGCCTTCGGGATAATATCCTGCCTGATTCAGTTTGCGCTGCAATTCAGACACGGAGGCTCCCCGGCTCCCGTATCCCAATATCTCGGTGCCGGCAGCAGAGGCCGGCACCGTTTCCGCCGGATAGAAAACCATGATCACGGGAAGCAGAAAAAAAATCAACCACCTTTTCCTGTTCATTCTCTTCCTCCCACTATTAATTATTAATTGACATCATTCGACATTATTTATAATAACAGTAATCAAGGGGCCTGAACAAACCTTTAATATTGCCTGTCCAGCCATCATCTGACATGGGGCAACTTCCCATATATCCGCCTTTACTGTATAATAGCCTTGACCCCGCTATTTCGCCGCCCTCACCATCCGCAGGGCTGTATAACAATTTCCAGGAGAACTTTGTTTTGACAGATAACCGCAATCCAATAAATTACAAAAATTACATCCTGCTGTTAATCCTTTTCCTTACCGAAACTGCCCGGGGCGCCTTCTTTTTAACATTTTTGCCCCTATACACGGTGGAAGGCCTGGGAATGGGGGTAACCGTAGCAGGCTTCGCGGTGTCGGCACATTACCTGCTGGAAACCCTGTGCAAATCCATTGCCGGATTGCAGTTTGACCGCCGGGGCAGGCCTGTAATTCTGGCGGGTATGACCCTGGGCTTTTTAGCCCTGGCCGCCATCAGGTTTCATCCGACACCCTTTGTTATTGTAGCCTGCTCAGGACTTTTAGGGCTGGGGGTTTCACCCCTTTGGCCGGGAATAATCACGGAAGTGGCCCCGGTAAATATTTCAGACCGCAGCTTCAGGATAGGCATGGTATTTTCAACCTGGCTGGCGGGAACAGGCTTCGGCATGGTGGGAATCAATTTTTTAATGTATCTTGGTTATGAAGTTAGTTTTAATATAATAATTTTCAGCCTCTTCACCGCCCTATTCACCGCCCTGTTGTTCCTGCGCCCGGCCCGCCGGGAAGCAAGGACGCCGGAAAAAGACTTTGCCGGCGGGATTCTGAAAACCATGCGGCAAATGTCCCAAAACCCGGCGGTGATAAAATTTTTGCTGCCGGGAATGTTCCTGCAGACCCTGGCCGCAGGACTTCTACTCCCGGTGCTGCCCGTTTTTGCCAGAGCCAGACTGGGATTGAACCATGACGAATACGGCCTTCTTTTATCGGCAGGTGGTGCGGCCACTGTTTTATTACTTATTCCCATGGGCAAAATTGCTGATAAAATAGGATTAAAGGCGGTGCTCGGAGCAGGATTTTTAATTACCGCCGCATCCATCGGCATGATTTCCCTGGTGGGGAATAAAGGTAATGTATATTATCTGGTGATACTGACGGGCATGGCCTACGCCGCGGTGCTCCCCGCCTGGAATTCCCTTCTGGCCAAAGCCATCCCGCCGGAGAGCCAGGCCACGGGCTGGGGCGTATTCGCCACGGTGGAGGGACTGGGGGTGGCGGTTGGTCCCGCCCTGGGCGGCATGGCGGGACGCTGGCTGGGGATCGACATTACCATATTGATTACCACCGGGCTTTTAACCGGCATGTCTGTTTTTTACCTTTTTTATCCTGTTGAAAGGCTGTTTGGCACCTGCGGAGATAAAAACATGTGGAAGTGAACCCTATGACTGAAACTATTATGAAATATTCAGTGTGGTTTTTTGTAATCTACGCGGTATTGCCCACCGTTCTGGTAAGGTTTTGCCATTTAGGGGCAATTTGGCGGCCGGCCAATAAGGGAAGGGTATCCATAACCTTTGACGACGGGCCGGACCCCAGGTATACGCCCAGGGTTCTGGATATATTAAAGGAAAATAACATCAAGGCCTGCTTTTTTGTGCTTGGCGAAAAAGCCTCCCGGCACCCCGAACTGATGACAAGAATTATTTCCGAAGGCCATGAAATAGGCAGCCACGGTTTCAAACACCGCTTTCCCTGGCTGCTGGGGCCTGTGGGCACCCTCAGGGAAATAAAGCACGCGTCCTCCGCAATTAAAAACAGCATCAATCAGCACCCTTTATTGTTTAGACCGCCCTGGGGCTTGCTTAATATATTTTCATTTATACTTTTCTCCTTTTCCCCTTCCAGGCTTAAAGAACATAAACTGGTTTTGTGGTCGTTCATGAGCTGGGACTGGAGCAAGGGCTGCACTCCGGATAAGATTGCAAGCTTTGTATTGCGCCGGGTAAAGGAAGGAGCGATTCTGGTGTTTCACGACAGCGACACGGTACCCGGGGCCGCCCCGGGGGCGCCTGAAAAAATGCTGGACTCCCTGCCCGGGATTATTAACCAAATACAGCTTAAGGGGCTGCAAATAACCCCCTTAAAAGAAATGATCCAAACAAAACCGCCGGGCAAAAGGCTTATGATCTGGCTGTGGAGTTTTTGGGACAGTATTGTTTTGCGCCTGGCCGGGGTGGAGCAGGTCACAGTCAACGGCCGCCCCACTCTTTTCCGGCTGGCGGTTAGAAAATACACCGGCCCGGAAATAAAAATGCCCTGCGGCACATATCTGCGGCAGGGTAGACGGATTTGCGAATTACATTTGAATAATGATATTGTGGCAGAGTTGCTGGCCGGCGAAACAAAACCGGAAAAAATTGCGGTGCGAATCGTAAGGGAACTTCGCCGCTCCCTGCCGGCCCTGGCCAAATTTGTGTCCGAAGAACCTAAATATAAAGATATACAGGTGATTGCAGGTGTGACCATGCTTCACCGGGCCACTGAAAAAATGGGATTTGTTTCCGCAGACATAAAATCCGGCACAATGAAAAGAATTATTGGTTTTTACCAATCCCTTATACTCCGGATTTACCATCCGGCGGGGAAAAAACGCTTTGCCGGACAGGAAGGCCGGCTTGAGCCGAAAATTGTGGCAATAAGTAAAAAAAGCCTGCTTCAAAAGGCTGGCCGGTGGTCATCCGTTTAAGTTCGTCCTGCCCCGGCCGTGACAAATTATTTAAAAACAGAAATGAATAATAACATCATCAGCCCCGATATGGTAAAAAATAAAAATAACAGCAAAAACACTGGGTCCACCCGCAGCCGGCCCAGTTTTATTTTCCGGGGCGAGTACTGTTTTTCCTTTTCCTGGCCCATAAAATATCAATTCCTCCCGTTTCATTACAACTGTTAAAATATTTTATTTCTTAACAAGAATTGCTGTCAAACTTTAGTTTTCAATAGTTATACTTAATATCTTACTAAAGAAGGATTTTTACTTGACGGGGAGAATTTTTATGGGTAAAGTAATTTATTTAAATGTTCTAGAAAATTATTGTAAGAATACAAGGCCATAACGGCCTCCCAGACATTAAGCCGGTTTCAAGCCTTACCAGTTCGAGGCGCACAAGGAGGTTTTTTTAATGAATCTGTCCCTCAGGCTAGCCGAACTCGGCCGGATGTCTCCGGGTCACGAAGCCCTGATATATTATGACCAGCGCCTTACATATTCCCATTTAAACACCATGGTAAATAAACTGGCAAACGGTCTGACAAAACTGGGCCTACTCCCCGGGGACAGGGTCATTTTAGCCCTAAGTAACTGCCCGGAGTTTATAATTTCCTATTACGCCATAATGCGCATACGTGCTGTGGTTGTTCCCATCAACAACCAGTACACCATTAATGAAATAGGGATAATAGTGCGGGATTCCTCCCCGGCGGCGGTAATTACAGACGAAAAACTATTGCCGTCATTTTCAAAACTTTCTGCTGAAACACCAATAGACCGGGGAATAATAATTATCCGTTCCTTCCCGGAAGGGAAAAACATTCATTCATTTACCACCCTTATGGACCAGGGGGAGCCCGAATACCGGTCGGGCGCCGAATATCAAAGGGACGAAGTGGTGGAACTGCTTTACACCTCGGGCAATTCAGGCAGCCCCAAGGGCGCCATGCTTACCCAAAATAACCTGTACTCCAATGCCCTTACCTTTGTGCAGGTAAACAATTTTACTCCGGACGACAGATCACTGCTGGTGGCGCCGGCGTTTCACGCCGCGGCGCAGACATGCGTCATGAACGCCACCATAGTTTCAGGCGCGACAATGGTGGTTCATGACGGCTGGGTGGGACCGGAGGCGCTTTTGAAAGCAATCCAGGATGAAAAGATAACTTTTTATTTCGGCCCTCCCACCATGTACGCTTTGCTGGTAAACCACCCGAATACGGAAAAGTATGATACCGGGAGCTGGAAAATCGCCTATACCGGGTCCTCCGCACTTTCTATAGACATATTCAATAATTTTGAGAAAAAATTTGGTTTCCAAATTACCGAGGGCTATGGTCTTACCGAAACCTCCCCGGTGGTAACCTCAAATCCGGTTCATGGACTGAAGAAGCCGGGTTCCATAGGGCTTCCCATTCCCGGCGTGGAAGTAAAAATAGTTGACTATGAAGACCATGAAATGCCTCCGGGAGAAATAGGTGAAATACTTGTTAAAGGCCCCAATGTAATGAAGGGGTATTTCAACAGGGAGGAAGAAACCCAGTGGGTAATGCGCAACGGCTGGTTCCACACCGGGGACCTGGCCTATAAGGATACGGACGGCTATCTCTTCATAGTTGACAGAAAAAAAGACCTGATTATACGCGGCGGGCTGAACATATATCCCAGGGAAGTGGAAGAAGCTCTATACACGCACCCAAAGGTTTTTGAGGTTGCCGTGGTTGGCGTTCCGGACCCTGTAATGGGCGAAGAAGTGCTGGCCTTTGTACTGTTAAGAAACGGCGACAAGGTAGATCCGGAGGAACTGAAGGAATACTGCAAGGATAAACTGGCCAGGTATAAAATCCCCAAATATATCAGGTTTGTGGAGAATCTCCCCAAAACAACCTCGGGCAAGCTGCTCAAAGGAGCCCTGCGTAAAATGCTTGACTGACCCCGCTTAATGGCGGGGCTTTATTTTTCAGGGACAGGGGGTTGAGCTCCGGGTCCGCTCAAACCCTGCCCGCCATGCCGGGGGAATATCAGAAATAATGGTTGGTAGAATTAATTGAAAATTTTTAATTTATTTATTTGGACTGTGAAATATTGCACAATTCCATGGGTTCTAATATAATTGTTAATAACAAAAAGAATGATTACCCGAGCGGGGAAATCCTCAATTGGTACGGACCGAAGGTTATGAAAGAGCACAAAAATAAATGCCCAAAAAATCATATCAAAATATCTATTTTTAAACGGCGCCCCGAATAATGTCCCCAATTTAAAGGAGGTGTTCCTTCGCAGAATTAGCCGGCTATTATTTTTGGCGGGAATGTTCTAAATGTCACAATCCCGGGCCTGTCCGTTTCATAAACTGTTGGTAGGGTGGTGATTCAGATGTTCTTTCGAAAAGTGACAAGTAAAAGTAACGGAAAAGAATACACCTATGTCAAATTAATAGAAAACTACCGGGAAGGAAACAAAGTAAAGCAAAGGGTCGTGGCCAACCTGGGCAATATTGAAGATTTAACCCCTGAAAAAGTCCAAAGTCTTATAACGGGGCTGAACAGGATTTGCGGCTTTTCCCAGGATATAGCACAGGAAATAGAGTCAAAAAAAGTATTGGAATTTGGAGAGGTAATCGCCATAAACAAGGTCTGGGATTTCCTTGGCGTAAGCAAAGCCATATCCCAATCCATGCAGGACGGCGACAACCAGGACATTCCCTTGCTGGTTGAATTAATGGTTATGAACCAGATCATTAAGCCAAGAAATTCAAAAGCTGTTTCCGACTGGTACCGCTGCCTCTATCTCCCCCACCTGGAGGGAAAAAGATTAACGGTGGATCAGTTCAACGAAGCTCTGGATTTACTTGTATCCAATAAAGATATGCTGGAAAACCATCTTTACGAAGCCATTAACAAAGTGCTGCCGCTAAACACCGAAACAGTTTACTGCAACCTTACCAGGGCATATTTCGAGAAGACAGACAGCGACAGCGAGTCTATTTTAGAAACCCCGGACAGAAAGCTTGTTGAAGCAGGCATACTATTGACCCGGGACGGGATACCCATCGGCGGACATATATATCCTGTCAGTTTGAACGAGGAAGACGGTTTTAAAGAAAAAATGGAGGGCATTAAAGAGACATACCGCACCAAAAATATTATTTTTGTGGGCAAGCAGGCGATAATCGGCGAGGAAAATATACAACTCCTGACAGCGTACGGACATCAATATATTATCGGGCTTGAGCTCAGATTCAACCGGGAGGTGGAACGGATTCAGGGTGAAATGCGCGCTCCCGGGGAAACCTTTACCCACCTAAGCGACAACATGGCATACAAGGATATTAATATAAGAAACACCCGTTACATTATATGTATTGATACCCAAAAGGCCGACGCTAAAAAGAAATGGATCGACAACAGATTGAGTTCCATTGAAAAGGAATTGTTGCAGATAAAAAAATGGGTATCCGAAAAATTCGGCACAAATGCCAGGGCAAATTTCTACAAAGCCAGCGGTATTTTAAAAAATACCTATTGTAAACGTTATTTTGACTGCTGGTACGATGAGAAAAATTTTCAGTTCGACTACGAGCAAAAGAGTGACATAATTGAGCGGGATAAATCATACGCCGGCAAATTTATTCTGAAAACAAACAATATGGAATTAACCTCCCAGGAGATAATCAAATCATACCTGAATTACAGAAAGGCCCGGAATGAAATAAAGCTGATTAAAAACTATGAACCGTTTCCGGAGGAAAGCTGGGAAAAGAGGATCAAAGGTCATGTATTCATATTCATGCTGGCTTACCTGGTGGAAAAAACCCTTGAGCGCATTTTAGTCAGCAACGGCATGTCCATAAGCGCCTCAAAAGCCCTGGCTATGCTGGAAGATATCAAGGTGACTGTTAACCAGTTGAACAATTCGGAGATAAAATCCGTTACCCCGGCTTATGAGCCCCAGCAAAAAATACTGAAGGCACTGGGCATCAAACAGCTTCAAAGGATGCTGGACGGCTATTAGGGCACTGTCAATTAAATAAGGAGCTTTTGCTAATCCAGGAATTCAAAGGAGGTTTTATCATGGAAAAAAGAATTAAGGATATAATGATATCCGCCGGGGAATACCTGGCCATATCCGCGGACGCCAGCCTTAAGGAAGCGGTTACTCTTATCAAAAGATCCTTTTGTCCGGAGGAAGGCAAACCATGTACCGGCCACTCCACACTGCTGGTCTACGACAACAATATACTTGTGGGCTTTATTGGCCTGGATGATGTTTTAAAAGCTGTGGAGCCCCAATACCTTAGAGGGAAAACCTACAGGGGCTGGACCGTCGACACTGCCTGGGCGGTTCCGGTCTTCTGGGAAGGCCTGTTCACAGATCGCGCCCATGAGGCCTTCGATAAAAAAGTCAGGGATATAATGACCGCAGTTGAATTCCAGGTTAGCCCCGAGGATGCGCTGATAAAAGCGGTTTACGGCATGGGCAAACAAAAATCCTTTTTACTCCCTGTGCTGGAAGACGGCAGGGTGCTGGGAATTGTCCGCAGCATGGAAGTTTTTCATGAAATATGCGAGCTGGTATCCTGTGAGGATGCGCCGGTTTATTCCCTGGACAGTATAATTAAGACTAAAAAAGACACCTCCGGCTTACCGGCTTCCGGGCAAAAATAAGCCGGCTCCTTAGAAGGAATGCAAGCCCAACTTTGTTACTGATCATTCTCAAACAGTAAATTGTGCACTTTCAGACTAATGTATAATTTCACATACACAAACCCGATGCATTGCCGAATGTTAAATAAATAACATAATCGAGGCAGGCTTCTCCATTGGATTTGCCTCCCCCCTGCCGCCGGCCGGCGATTTATTATAAGAAGCTTTATTTTTGGCATACTTTATGCATGAGCAATTATTAAAGTTTCTGATAATTTCCATAGGGGGGGATAATTAATGGGTCTGCCTCAAAAACAAAGCGAAAGCGTTAATCAAATTAAACAGGAAAAAATAGTCAAGGACCTGATGAAACCACTGGAGTTTTTCTCAACAGTATCAGCAGACACCACTGTAAAAAACGCTGTTTATATATTGAATAACTCCTCGGCCAACGACCGGACGGCGACACACCTTCTGGTCTTTGAAAACAAAACCCTTATCGGCATTGTGGGAACCAGGGAGCTGCTTAGCGCCATTGAGCCTCCCAACATTAATCCCGAGCAGTGGTACCGGGGCTGGAATCTGGCCGCTTGGACGCGCCCGGTTTTCTTAAGAGGGCTGTTCACCAGCAGGTGCCTGGAAATTGCCGATAAAACGGTCCGGGACATAATCCGGCCCATAACAACGACTTTGAATGAGAGCTGCAGCCTTAGCGAGGCCGCCTACCAGCTTTACAAAAGCAACCGCAACGCGCTTCCCGTAGTCGGCAACGGTCTGGTTATAGGACTGCTGAGGGGTATTGACCTGGTGGGAGAGATAGGCCATATTATGGAAAAATAATGTTTGCCGCATTTTAATCGGCGGTGTGGGTTTTATCCCTGCCGCCGGTTTGGAATTTTATTCATCCTCCCGAATTTATCAATAACTAATATGCAGGATTTACATTGTTTTTGGAGAAAATAGTGACGGGAGGTGAAGACGGTGTCCGCGATCGATAAGGCTTTTGAAATGTGCGTTGAACTGGGAAAAACCATTTCCCAAACAGAAGAATACAAAAGATTTAAAGAATCAGAATATAAATTGCTTCACGACCAGGAAGCGCGTTCTCTGATTGAAAATCTTCAGGTTCTTCAAGTGGAGCATCAGAAAAAGAAACTGACGGGAATGGAAATAACCGAAGAGGAAGAAAAGAAACTTAAAGACATGGAAAGACTGGCCCTGATGAATCCCACTGTAAAGGTTTCGCACTATTGCAACTCTAAATTCCAGGAATTAATGCAAGATATAAGCAAAAAAATTAAAGAGGGAATAACCAGCGAGGAAAAAAAATAACCCGGCCATGAGCCGGTTTATTTTTTAGGCGGCCAAGAACGGCGTCAAAGGCGCAAGGGCTTGTTAATTCGGGACTTTTTGGTATATAAAGAAAAAAAAGGACCTCCAGGGAGGCCTAAGCAATACAATCTCTATAATTGTGGCTTTGAGAAAACAAAATATTGTTAAACTACTTGCCCACTCCCAGGGGTGCCAGGGCTTCATAGGGGGATACAATGCAGTACTTTAAAGCCGAGGCTTCCGGGGGCAAATCGAAGGCTATGGCCATTAGCTGTGTGATAAACAGTGTCGGTATGGCATAGTTGGTATTATAGGTCTTGTTTATCATCCCCTGATAGGCGTCAATATTAAGCTGACACATGGGACAAGGAGTTACCATCATACTTGCGCCGTTGGACCTGGCCGATTCCAGTATTTCCCGGCTGCAGTCCAGCACTATCTCGGTCTGGGCAATGGCATGGGAACTGCCGCAGCAACGCGCCTTCATGGGGAAGGGTACCGCGGTGGCGCCCAGGGCTTCAACCAGCTGGTCCAGCAGTACCGGCCGTTCAGGATCGTCGTATTCCCAGGGCAGCGCCCGGACGGTCTGGCAGCCGACGTAACCGGCCACTTTTAAACCTGTAAGCGGGCGTTTTACCCTGGCTTTTATTTTGTCCAGCCCTATGTCATTGACCAATGCATCCACTATCTGGCGCACTCTGAGTGTGCCGTTATATTTAAGTCCCCCCACCGCCAGCGCCTCATTGGCTAATTTGGCGAAATGGGCATCGTCCTTAAAGCGTTTGTTGGTAAGTCCCATGTTCATGTAGCAGGAGCTGCACGCCACCAGTATATCCAATCCCTTTTCCTCGGCCAGGGCGAGGTTTCTGGCAGTCATCACCTGCTGGGCAAAATCACCCACCACCCCGGAGGCCACGCTGGCCCCGCAGCAGTTCCAGTCAGGAATTTCCTCCAGGTGCATGCCAAGCGCTTCAGCAACCGGCTCCAGGGATTTCATATAACTAAGCGCAGTAGCCTCCAGGGAACAACCAGGGTATACACTATAGCGCATCACTTGGCCTCCTTTTCTTGCAGGGACTGCGCCCGCTGTATTATCTGCTGCAGTGATTTGAGGCCCTTTATTTTACGCGGCGGGACAATGGGCATCCGGCCGTGCTTGAGCATTTCCATACCCAGATCTTTCATGCCCAGGGCTTTTTTTATTTCATTCCAGCCCCGCTTAAGATAAAAACGGGCCATTATGCCGCCTTCAAAAACGCGGCCCCGGCCAAAGGCTTCCGCCCACATGGCCTGATAAAACGCAGCTTGCGGGTATTCAACATAACCCTGCTTTAAGGCCAATGCTTTTAAATCGTGCATGACGTCCACCAATGGAATTCCCCTGGGACAGCGCACCTTGCACATGCAGCAGGTGGTGCACATCCACATGGTGTTGGACCGCATAAATTCTTCCTTCTTACCGGCCCTTATCAGGTTAAAAAGCCTGCGGGGAGAATAGTCCATAATCTGCCTTGTGGCGCAGGAAACGGCGCACATTCCGCATTGCATGCACATTTTAACGTAATGGCCGTTTTCCAGGGAGTATATTTCCTTTGCAAAGGTGTTGTCGTATTTGATTGGCGCAGAGGAAATCTTGTTATCTACCATCCATTTATCTCCTTTGGCCTCATTATTTTATATAACATTTCTCTCTTTAAAAACATTGGTTCAAAATTTAATCAAAGGAGTTAGGACGGCGCAAAATGGCCGTCCTTTCTATATTTTTGCCGGTGCCGGGTTCATGCCTGGCACGTCCCGGCACCTTATAAACAGCTGTAATTATTAGAAGCCCTTCATGGGGTTGGGTCCGAGTTCTTCTATCTTCTCCATGAATTCGGCCAGCATTTTGGGTATAACTTCGTAATCCATAATACTTACCGTCCTGGCCTGTACCCGTTCGGATTCCAGACCCAGCCTGTCGAGGGTTTCAGAAACCTTGGACAGCCTGATTTCCGCCAGTTCGCTGCCCTTCATGAAGTGGCACTGGTAATCGTCACCGTGCTTGCAGCCCAGCAGCAGAACGCCGTCAACGCCTCTGGACATGGCATCGTTAATCCATACCAGACTCAGTGAGCCAAGGCACCTGACCGGGATGATCCTTATCCAGGCATTAAGCTGCAACCGGCTGATTCCAGCCATGTCGATTGCCGGAATGGCATCGTTTTCGCAAGCGAAAATGAGTATTCTCGGTTTTTCCTCGTCCTCTTCCGGAACCTCGAAGGCCTTCAGCATGTTGCCGATCATAGGCACCGAGTAATTCTTGAAGGATATAATCCTTTCGGGGCAAGCACCCATACAGGTGCTGCACCTTCTGCAGCGGGTGGGGTTGATCAGGGGATTACCCTTTTCATCCTCGTTAATGGCGCCGAAGGGGCATTCATCGGTGCAACGTTTGCACTGGGTGCAGCGGGTGAGCTGGAAGTCCGGGAAGGAAATATCCAATGCCCGGGGGTGAACCGCCGCCCCCTGTTCGGTAAGCTCCACGCACTGAATGGCCTTCAAAGCCGCTCCAACACCATCTCCCACAGACTGGCCCATATCCATTGGCCTTCTCACGCTGCCGGCGGCGTAAATGCCTGTGCGCCTGGTTTCATAAGGGAAGCAGATATAGTGCGAATCCGGGAAACCATATTTAAGATCCGGCAGTTCAGGGCCCTGCCTGTATTGCAGGTTCAAAATGTTGGATTTGATAATGGTTGCGGGAGGCACTGCCGGAGCGTCGCATGAAGCGGCTGCTTCCCCGGCGCCCTCGGTCACTGCCGCCACAGCCCCCAGCCCCATATACACGCCTTCTTCAAAGGCGGTGGTGGGTACCATGCCGTTGGCCAGAACTATCAGGTCAATTTCATCGGCCATGGTTTTATCGCCCATCAGCAAATCATCCGCCTCAATTACCAGGGTCCCCTCGTCGCCCTCGGAAACGTCGGTAACATCTCCCTTGATGAACATTACGCCGGCCATCTGAGCCTTCTTGTAGAAATGCTCGTACTGGCCGGAGGAGCGGATATCCTTGTAGAACACGTAAGCCTGAGCCTCGGGATCCTGCTCCTTCAGGTACAGGGACTGTTTAATGGACTCGATGCAGCAGGCCGCGGAGCAATAAGGAAGATGCTCCTGGTCCCTGGAGCCGGCGCACTGTATAAAAGCGATTTTCTTTACTTCCTTGCCGTCGGAGGGCCTGGTAATGGTTCCCTTCTTGGCGATTTCCTCGAACATTGACTGGGTTATCACATTGGGTGACATGCCGAAACCGAGATGGCCCAGCTTTTCAGGATTATAGGGAACCGCGCCGGTGGCCAGCACTATGGCCCCCGCCCGTTCGATTATTTCATTGCCGTTTTGCTTGATGGTAACATCAAACAGTCCCGGACCTCCGGCGGTCTTTTCAATTACCGCGGAAGTATATACCTTAATGTTTGGATTATCGTTTATTTCCGCAATCCTGGCTTCCAGATTGGTGTCTTCCAGTTCGGTATGAGGAGCCTTAACCGGGGCAAGCTTGTAAACTTTGTTTAACCAGCCGCCCAGGGCAGCCTCTTTTTCCACCAGCAGCACCTGATAATTGGCTTTAGCGGCTTCAATAGCCGCGGTCATGCCCGCCAGGCCGCCGCCAACCACCATGATGGTTTTGGACAGATTTTCGGCAATATAGGGTTCCGGAGCTTCCACGGTTTTCGCCTTGGCCATATACATGCGGATATAATCCTCAGCCATGGCCTGGGTGTCTTCATCGTTTGGCTGCTGGCTCCATGCCACCTGCTCCCTGATGTTAACCCTTTCAACCACCACCGACGGCCCAAAGTCAAAGGCCTCGTAGTTAACCCTGTTGGAGCAGCCCACTACCAGGACGCAGTCCAGCTCTCCCGCGGCTATATCCTGTTTGATCAGCTCTACGCCTTCCTTGCCGCACAAAAATCCATTGGTTTTACATACCGGCGCCTTGCACTCCTTGGCAGCCACTTTGACCAGGGCGTCGACATCCAGTGATTCACCTATGCCGCAGCCGCTGCAGATAAAAACTCCCGTTTTCTTAGCCATTGTTCCGCCTCCTCACCGATTGAATAGCCCTGAGCGCTGCGGCAGTAGCATCCTGAACAGCTGCGGCAACGTCCGCCGGCTTGGAAACGCACCCGGCTCCGTATATTCCGGGTGATGCGGGGTCAGAGGCCAGGAAACCGTCTTCATCATAGGACATGGCGGCGGGAACCTTGCTTAAGGCTGTGGCCGGCTGCATTCCAGTGGCCAGCACCACCAGGTCGTATTTCTCTTCGGTCAGCACTTGATTGATCTGGTCCTCGGCAATAACAATCAGGTCGTTGGTGGCGGGATCTTCTTTAATCTCCCCGGCCTTACCCTTGATAAACACCGCGTTCATTTCATTCTGAACCTTGACGTAGAAGTCTTCGTGCTTACCCCTGGCGCGGATGTCAATATAATAAACGGCTATTTTCGCATCCGGATACTGCTCCCGCACATAGGTAACCTGTTTCAGCGAGGCCATGCAGCAGACGGAGGAGCAGGCATGTATGTGGTTTTCATCTCTGGAGCCTGCACACTGGATAAAAGCAATATTTTTAATTTCCTTGCCGTCTGAGGGACGCACAATTTTTCCCTTGGTGGGGCCGTTGACAGCTGCCATCCGCTCCATCATAACGTTGGATATAACGTTGGGATAAACGCCAAAACCATAGCAGCTGATTTTGCTGGCGTCGTAAGGGTTCCAGCCGGTGGCCCATACTACGCTGCCCACTTTAATAGTAACGGTTTTTGCCTCCATGGCGGGCTCAATGGCGCCATACTGGCAGACATCCGCACATTTGGTGCAGCCGCTTCCGGCGCAGGCCTTGGGATCGATAACGTATTTGGCCGGGAAGGCAAATTCGTGGGGCAAATATATGGCCTTGGTTTTATCCAGGCCGTAGTTGAAATCATTGCTTCTTTCCACCGGACAGGCCTCGGCGCATTTGCCGCAGGCTGTGCAGTTTTCATTCACATAACGGGGATTGATTTTAATAGTTACATCAAAATCCCCTTCCTGGCCCGAGATGTTCTCCACTTCAGCCATGGTGTAACACTTTATTTTAGGATTATTTTTAATTCTTTTAAAATTGATCTCAAGGCCACAATTGGGAGGACACAGTTTGGGGAAATATTGATTTATCTGGGTTACTTTGCCGCCCAGGTAGGCGTTCTTTTCAACTAGAATTACCTCGCAGCCGACCTCTGACGCCTCGATGGCGGTGGTCAGGCCGCTTATTCCCCCACCTACTACCAAAATAGTATTGTTTACCATGCAATTATCTCCATTCATTTAGATGTTATAGAGATTGTTTATTGATACCAGCAAAACCTGATAATGTAAAAATTTACAGCAAAAAGCTATAGGCGACCTTATCCAGGGCGCCTGCAAAATACCTTAATACTACTTATACACTCCGCCCTATTAGCGCACAGGCCCGGCAAATGCGCCGGCCCGGCATGCATTGGCAAATTTATCCGGCGTAAGAGGCCCGTGGCCATGGATGGCCACGGGCCCCATTAGCGCCGTGAAGGCAAATTCTAAGAAACCATCGATCTGTCCCGCTGACGGAATCAGATCAATTAGTCAACGTTGAACAGGTTCAGAACAGGCTTCTTGAATACCGACCATTCCTTGGTCTGGGGATCGTACTTGGTATTTACGAAGCACAGCCAGTTTTCTTCGTCAATCTTCGGATAGTCAGCCCTGAAGTAGTAGCCGGGCCAACGGGTTTCTTCACGGAACAGGACTGTCCGGACGTGCGATTCAGCCTGCATGATTCTGTGTTTGTTTTCCCAAACTCTCATCAGTTCGTGCAGATCCCTGGCGGCCAGTTTGTCGGAGTCTTCCTGCAGGAAGGTCAGCAGTTCCATGGCACGGTTCAGGGATTTGGTGTTGGTGGAGAAGTTGGAGGAGAAGCCGCCAACGTATTCATCCATCAACTTCTGCAGACGGAACATGAACATTTTGGGCAGAATGTAGTTCGGGTTAACTTCCGGAGTAGTTGTATAGCCCTTGTTGGCTTCAAAAATTTCCAGAGGCTTGTAGGTTTCAGCCTTCAGAGCTTCAACCACGGCTGCGTCCACATTGGGCTGGGTGTTGTTGTCAAGGATGAACTTGATGGCAGCCTTGGCAGCAATACGGCCTTCAGCGTGGGAACCGGAGGAGAACTTGTGGCTGGATGCGCCGGAAGCGTCACCGGCTGCGAACAGACCCTTAATGGTGGTCATGTTGGCATAGCCCCAGAAATAGTCAGTGCCGCCGGCCAGATCCTCGGGACCGGATACCCATGCGCCGGAAGCGCCGGAGTGTGATCCGATGAAATACGGCTCGGTTGCGGCAATTTCGGAAGATCCTTTTTCCGGCTCAACGTTGGTGGCAGCCCACAGCAGAGCCTGGGCAATGGTCATGTCAAGGAAGTCTTCCCAAGCTTCGGCTTCCAGTTCTTTCATTTTCTTCTTGAAGGCTTTCTCGTCGCCTTCGTATTTCTTGGCCAGGTTGGCGATGGCTTCATCAGTTCTCATGAAGAGCGGGCCTTTGCCTTCAAACTGATCCAGCATGCCCAGATAGTTACGCAGGTTGGCGGGAATGGGCTTCACAGCGCCATATTTGCCCCAGTTGGCCAGCTCGCTTCTGCGGGTTGCCATATATTCTTCGTCCATGGCGTTGGTTGCTCTGGATTTGAAGAGCAGGAACCATGCGCCCACCGGACCGTAAGCGTCTTTGAAACGAACGGGAACGAAGCGAACTTCCTGGCAGGTCATTTCAGCGCCGGCTTTGATGGTAAAGTAAGCGGAAGAACCGGTGGAGAAAGGAGGATACCAGGAACGGCCCATACCTTCACCAGTGGACTTGGGCTTGAATACGCCTACCGCGCCGCCCATGGCAGCCAGAACGGCTTTTGCCTTGAAGACATAGAATTTATTTTCGCGAACGCTGAAGCCAACGCAGCCGGCGATTCTGTCGCCATCAAGCAGAGGCTCGATTACGAATACGCGCTCGTAAATGTTGTCCATGCCCAGAGCGTTCTTGGCAGCTTCAGCCACAACTACCTTGTAGGATTCACCGTTGATCATTAACTGCCAGCGACCCTCGTTCACATAACCGCCTTCATCGTCTTTCCAGAAAGGCAGGCCCCACTTGTCAAACAGGTGAACGGAGCTGTCAACGTGACGTGCGATGTTGGCAACAAGGTCGTCACGGGCAATGCCCATCAGGTCATATTTAACATACTTGATATAGTCTTCAACTGTGTTGGTGCCTTTGGTCACACCAATGTATTGGTTAATAGCGGAAAGACCCATGCCCACGGCACCGGAACGCACCATGGAAGCTTTGTCAACCAGGGTCACCTTAACTCCGTGCTGCTTGCCCCAGTAAGCTGCCTCAACGGCTGCGCCGCAAGCCGCCATACCGCCACCAACGATCAAAAAATCAGTAGTTACTTCTACGGTTTCAAAGTTCATCGGCATTTAAAATTAACCTCCTCCGTTAATTGTTCGATTGGTCAATTGCTTTTAAAAGCAAGAAAATTACTTCTTATAGGTCCAAACAGCAGCTCCCAGGGAAGCAGGTTCGGTATACAGTTCAATGCTGTCCAATTTGGCTTCATTTGCAAATCCGCCGTCGGGAGCCGCGGAACCTTCTTCAGTTGTCCGGATGGGGAACTTGAAGCGCTTGACCGAACCGTTACGGAACTTAATGGTCCACATAATGCTGTCGGAACCACGCAGAGGTGTGCAGGTGGCGCCCAGGGGAACAAAGTCGGCATAGCCCCGCAGGTCGATGGCCTGTTGCGGGCAGGCTTTACCACAGCAGAGGCACTCCCAGCAAGCCCAGGTGTCACGGTTGTAAGCCTTCATTATTTCCTTGTCCAATACCATCAGGTCGTTCGGGCAGGCGTACATGCATGCAGTTTTATCTTGCCCCTTGCAACCATCACATTTTTCAGCAATTATAAAAGCTGGCATAATTCAACCTCCTGTTTCTATTTTAAAGACTTAGTAAAGGGTTTGTTGCGGATTTTATTCCGCTTCAGCAATTACAAGAAGCCAAGGCCACGCAGCCTTGAGGTTTTTTGCCACTCCTTAAGGGATGTGGCTGTTAAACCTTCTCTCAGAACACAAACCAACTGAATACCTAACTTACCACAGGCGATCTCCATCCATCTCCCCGGAAACAAACCACCTCCTTGAACGGGTTCCTCAACATTGACTGCAGCCGCCCGTATATCTATTATGTCTGTCACACGGCGGCCTGGGTCTAAAAACAATTGACAATATGGCGCTTACGCCAAATGCATCAGCTGGAGACATTCCTTAGGATTTTAGATAACCCAGGAAGGTGTGTCCCCTCACCTTAAACCCTGCTCAAGCTATATAACACCCCTGATACGTATCCCCTTTTGGGGATGCGTATCAGGAAAATGATTTTTTGAATGAATTACTTTAGGCTCTGGTAGTACGCCATGAGAGCCTTCAGCACTTCGGGACGGCTGAAGTTGCTGGGCGGAAGCTCTCCGGCTCCCAGCATGGCGCGCAGCTTGGTGCCGCTGATGTTCAGATGATCTTCGGGGCTGTGCGGGCAAGTCTTCTCGGTGGTCATGCCTTCGCACTTGTTGCAGTAGAAAGCGGAGGTAACTTTAATAGGCTGGCAAAGCAGCTCGCCGGGCTTGAACTGATCGAACAGTTCCTGTGCCTGATAGGAGGTATAGTAGCTGCCTACGCCGGCATGGTCACGGCCGATGAGAATATGGCTGCAACCAAAGTTCTGGCGGAAAATGGAGTGCAGGATGCCTTCGCTGGGTCCGGCATAGCGCATTTCCATGGGATATACGCGCATAACGGCGGACTTGGCATTGAAGTAGTTGTCCAGCAGTATTTCATAGCACTTGAGGCGTGTTTCAGCGGGAATGTCGCCAGGCTTCAATTTGCCTACGATGGGGTGAATCAGCAGGCCGTCGCATACTTCGTTGCCGATTTTGCACAGGAATTCGTGGGAGCGGTGCAGCGGGTTCCTGGTCTGGAAAGCCGCAACCGTCGCCCAGCCCTTTTCATCAAAGAGAGCACGGGTTTGAGCCGGGGTGGCATAATATGCGCCGTATTTGGTGGCATAACCCATCTGGCTGAAGGTTACCACGGAACCGCCCACGTTAACTTCGGGCTGGGACATGACCTTCTGCACGCCGGGGTGTTCCATATCGTCGGTAAAGAATACTTCTTTGCATTCCTTGGTCTTGTCGTATTCGTATTTCTCCTGAACAGTGAGAATACCGACGTATGTATCTGTCTCGTCGTCCACCAGGGCTACTTGCTGTCCTTCTTTCAGGTCGGCAGCCTGCTCCTTGGTCACCGAAAGGGTGATGGGAATGGGCCATGCCAGGCCGTTGGCCAGGTGCTTGGTGTTGACTACGCTCTCATAGTCGGCTTTACCCATGAATCCGGTCAGGGGGCTGAAGGCGCCCATGCCGATCATAAGCAAGTCGGAGGTTTCCCGGGAGCTCATCCGGATAGCAGGCAGAGACTTTGCCTTGGCTTGCAGTTCCGGGCGCTGAGCTTCAGCAGCAAGAACAGGAGTAAGTTTCCCACCATGGGGCGGTACCAATTTGGACATGTAACAGGCCTCCTCATTTTTTTGTTTTTTTAATATACCCAATCTCCCAAAATAAATATAGAAGGGCACAAAAAGGCGTAAAGACCTCACGGGCCTGTCCGCCAAAAGCTGGCATGGTTTTCATATTCACCATAGCAGGTTCTCTTTATTCGTGCATATATTCTATTTTATATGAAAACTTCTTTACCAAACCAACTGCGTTTTGCCCATTTGTAGTCTTCGACACCAATATGTGAACATCCTTTTTTTTTGTCCTTCCAAAATTCAGAAATCAAAACAAAAAATACAACAAAAATCGATTTCCGGCTGTTTTCAGTAATTACACCGGATATAGACTATTATAGCCGGTATACCGTATACTGTACAGTGATTTGTAAAAAAAATAACTAGCTCCCGGGCCGGAACTTTTTGTAATCAATTTATTTTCTTAAAGGGACTTGGCCCCATTTTCTTCAGTCTTTCAACGAAATCCCTGGCATGCCCGGCGAACTTTTCCGCGTCCCGCACGCCCAGCCTGACAAAATCAACCCTTTCAGGCTCGATCATTATATCCCTCAGGGTTAATTTTATGTTGGCAACCCTTTCTTCAGTACGGTCGGCTCCATGAATATAATGACATTCCCCGTGACGGCACCCGGCCAGAATAAACCCGTCTATACCCTCCGGCAAACCGTCCTGGATCAAAACCATGTTACAGGAGCCCGCGCATCTGACAGGTATCACGTGCACCCCGGAGGGATATTCCAGGCCCATGCGTCCGGCCAGCAGCACGGCCTGATAGGCGTCATTCTCACATACGAAGGCTACCACATGGGGCTCTCCGGGCTCCGTCTCCTTTACCCTGGCGGTAACCGTGCCCACCAGTTCCTGGACGGAGAAGCCCTGGGCGGAAATGCACTGCCTGGGACAGGCCCCCACACAGGTAAGACAGGTTTTACAGTAAAGCGGATCCGGCGCGGGATAGCCGTCATTGTCAAAATACCAGACGCCGTAAGGACATTCTTCCATGCAGCGCTTGCATTTGTCGCAGCCGGCCTTGTCCACCTGGGGCACCATGGGCGACACCTCCACCCGCTCTCCGGAGGTTTTGAATATTTTACAGGCCGCGGCCAGGGCACCCCGCACGGTATTGGCCATATCCATGGGCTCCTGGCAGGTGCCTGCCGGATATATCCCCTGGGCCGGCGACTCCAGGGGGAAGCACTGCCTGTGCCCCACGAAAAACCCCCGCCGGTCCAGGAGACCGGCTTCCTCCGGGTTACCCCGGCTCTCCCCCGCCTGCCCGTGGCTTAAATGATTTAGAATAGGCTGAGGTATACCGCACGGCTTCATCCCTGCGGCCAGAACAACCAGATCGGCGCTTATTTTAAGGGTTCTGCCCATCAGGGTATCCTCGCCCACAACCATTAATCCGGCCGCCCCGGGCTCGGCATATACCTGGGCCGGGCTGCTGCGGACGAAAACCACTCCGGCCTCCTGGGCCCTGGAGTAAAGCTCCTCATAATCGCCATAGACCCTGATATCAATATAGAAAACATAAACCTTGATACGGGAATTCAGCAGTTTAATGTTAATAGCCTGTTTTAGGGTGGCGGCGCAGCATATGGTTGAGCACCAGCCCTGATAATTAATGTCCCGGCTGCCCGCGCACTGGATGAATACAACATTTTCGGGCTCCCTGCCGCTTTCCGGACAAACAAGTCTGCCCCCGGCGGGCCCGTCCGGCGACATTATTCGCTCCATTTGCACATTGGTAAGCACGTTGGCGTAACGCCCGAACCCCAGGCGGGAAATTTTTTCCGCCTCAAAGGGCTGCCAGCCCGTGGCCAGGACTATACTTCCGAATTTAACCGTGCTGCTCGCCGGCTCTCTTTCCAGAGCTATGGCCCCGGCGGGGCATATATCCGCGCAAAGGCTGCAGCCGGGCAAACAGTTCTCCCTGTTGATAACATACGAACCCACCTGGTCCAGGGGGCGGGGAGGCGTTACCGCTTTACGGGTAACAACTCCGAAGTTATACTCATCCGGCAAAATCACCGGGCAAATTTGTTCACATTTGCCGCAAAGGTTGCATTTTTCCGGGTCCACCGTCCGGGGGCGGCTTGAAAGCCCGGCCTCAAACCTCCCGGCGCTGCCTTTCAGTCCGCTGATTTCGGTAAAGGGCATTATTTTTATCCCGGGATTATCCTTTAGCCGGTTCACAAGAAAAGTAACCCCGCACCTGGAATCGCACATACGGGGAAAAACCTTGTCAAATTGGCCGGCCCGTCCTCCCAGATAAGATTCTTTTTCTATCAGGGTGACATTTAGACCTGCTTCAGCCAGCTCGTTGGCAGAACTCAAACCGGCCAGCCCTCCGCCGATAACCAGCACGTCCCTGTTCCCTGTGGCATAAACAGGCTTATAAGGCTCAGCCAGCCTGGCCCGGGCGTTCCACATTTTTATCAGGTTGACCGCCTTGGCCGTGGCTCCTCCGGGGTTGTTCCCGTGCGGGAAGGCGCAGCCTTCCCTGATATCCAGGCGCAGAACCATTTCCGGCGCCAGTCCCGCTTCGGCGGCCACGCTGTTGAAGACATCCCTGCATTCCGACTCCGGGCAGCCCGCAATGATAACGCAGTCCAGGGCGTTTTGGGAGATTGCGCTCCTGACCGCGCCGGTCCCCCCGGACCCGCACAGCCTCGGATGAAACACCTTGGCCCCAATCCTCTTCTTAACCTTTGCCAGTCCCGCCTCCACCCCTGCCATATCCACCACGCCGGATATGAGGCCGTCACAGCCGCAGACAAATATTCCTATATTACCGGCCAAGTTTAATCCTCATCCTCATCATCAGAACTGACCAGGGTTTTCATCACGAAACGCTCCACCCGGCCATGGCAGTCTATGGATGTCCAGGTTACGCTGTTGGTGCCCACCAGGGGGATAAGTTTACCGGGGAAATAGGCTATCTGGTATTGCAACATAGTCTGTATGGCCTGACGGGGACAGGCCTTTGTGCAGGTCATGCAATCCCAGCAATCACCGGGTTCCCGGCAGTATGCCTTTTTAGTTTCTTTCTCCAGGGTCATCAGATTGCCAGGGCAGACTTGCTCGCAAAGCGGTTCGCTTTCCCCCTGACAACCGTCGCATTTGGTGGGATCTACCTTGGGGGGCATTCCGGCTCCTCCTTTCAGCGGTTAGGGAACACACCTTCTGATGTTTCCTTAATGCTTTACCTTTTACAATTTCACGAAGGAATGTCCACGGCTATATGCTCTGCTTCCTGCGATCCCCGGGAACTATTTGTTCGTAAGGAACTTTAAAGCACACGACCTCATCGGTTTCAGAATCCCATTTTGAGTTTATAAAGCAGTCAAATTCCGGATTTGTATCGGGATAGTCTGTTCTGATTACATAGCCCGGGAATCTTGTTTCCTTGCGGTAGCTGATATGCTCAATAACCAGCTGGCATACATCCAGACGGTTGATTACATCCCAGGCCAGCTGCAAATCATGCAAATCCCTGGCGCAAAGATACTGCAGCTGATCATTGCGCATCCTTTTGATATGCCTGCGGGCAATGTTCAGGTAAGGCTCGCTGACAAAATACCAGCGGGTACGTCCGCCGCAGTATTCTTCCATTATCTTTTGCATGCGGTCTTCCATTTGTTTGGGGAATATTCCGCTCATCAGGGTGCTGTCGCTCCAAAGCCCTTCCTTGGACCTCTCCAGGTAATTTTTAAGAGGTCCGAAGGTGCGCTCCTCCAATGAGTCTATCATCGCCGGCTCCAGTTCAGACAGCTGGTAATTATTGTCCTTTATGGCCCGGGCCATGTTCCGGCCGGTAATCCTGCCGCAGGTCCAGGTGCCTGATATAAACCGGCTGGGAGCTCCACCCAGGGCATCGCCGGAAACATACAGACAGTTTACCGTTGTTTCCCTGCTGGTATCCCTGGTCCAGGCGCCGGCCATTCCCGCGTGCGCCCCCACAATGTTGGGGTCGCCGCCGTCTATTTCCACAGGCTCCTTGGAAGGATCGATATCATTGCATCCCCAGTAAAGCACCAGGCAGGGGCTCATATCCAGATACTGGCCTTTTATACCGGTAACCTTGGCGGGATCGCCCTTGGTTGTATCCATGAAAATAGGCCCTCTGTGGGCAAGGGTTTCCCTCTGGAAACCGTACGCCCTGATCGGGGTGGGCGCGGTATGGCCTCCCAGCTGAACGTAATGCGGGTCTTCGGTCATGAATGTCTGTCCAAGGGAGTTGACCATGGGGGCGCCCATGCCGATGGACAGAGTTCCGGTGGGGGAATATGTGTCTTTGGTTCTCACCGGCACAAAACGAACCTCAAAGGTGGTCATTTCCGCGCCTGCCCGTTTGCACATGGCGTAAGAGCTTCCGGCATTGAAGGGGAAATACCATATTCTGTGGTGCGCCTCGCCGTGGTTGTTGGGCCGCCACAATCCCGCCGCGCCACCGGAGCATACCATGGTAACCTTGCCCCGGCAAACATAAAATTTCCCGTCCCTTACACCGAATCCCACAGCACCGATACAGGTGTTATCCTTTATTATCAATTCGGTAATGTATACCCTGTTATAAATTTCAGCCCTGGCTTCAATGGCCTTAGAAGCGGTAATAGGTTTAAGAAGGGAGCCGTTAATCTCTATATTCCACTTGCCCCTGTTTAAATAACGGCCATCTTCCTTCTTCTTCATGGGCAACCCGGATTGCTCCATTATTGCCACGGTATCGTTAACCTCATTTGCCACCGACAGGAGAATATCTTCACGGATGGGTGCGCCGCACATGTCATAGCGGGCATAAGAAACGTAATCCTCCGGCTTGCCCTGGTTGATATACATGTTCAAGGCGTTCATTCCGGCTGAAAGACATCCGCTGTGTCGTATAAAAGCTTTCTCAACTATTACTATCTTGAGATCGTCACCGCCCGTACGGCGAGCTTCCCAGGCTGCCATGCATCCTGCCGTACCGCCCCCGAGAATGAGCACATCGGCATCAATATATACCCTATCAGCCACGTTGTCACCCTCCTGTTTTTTATTCCCACAAACCAATCAGTTTTAACTGATAACCAGCTGTTAACCGGAAATAAAATATAAACTTTTTCAACAACGGACACTGATACTCCTTCTTACACACCTGGCCGGTTTATCTAAAACCTTTCATAATTAACTTTCTTTTAAAAAACATATCCCAAATTATGGCAAATAATTGGCGCCAGAGGGGTAGTGAAGTATTTTACTAAACTAAAAACATATATACTATTTTTAAATTATACTTTTGTTAAAAATATACCATGTATATAGATGTATAACAAGACAAACAGATACCGGAGATAGTTTCTGCGCGCCCAAACCCTTTGCCGGGATTTATGAACGCCTCGGCACTGCTTGAAATTCAGGGCCGGATGTCGCGGAACAGAAATAATATGGAAACAATTAAAGGAGATCCGGAGATCTCCTTTAATTGTTTCCTATAAATTAAAGATATCAGATGGCATAGGAACGGTATTTTTCCACGTAGCCGTTCAGCAAAACACTACTCCCGCTGTCCAGGTACTCCTTCATAATCCTGTGCCTTCTGGCTCTGGCGCCCTCTCCCAGAACGGTCAGCGCCAGATGAGTGGGGAAAGGCACAAAGGTGTACTCGCTGTCAACAATCTCCATGGGAAACAAACCGGACTCCAGCCTGGCCACGTCGGCAATGGAAATCTCCAGCAGTTCCGGCATTATCTTTTTGCCGCCGACCACCTTAACCCTGCCGCAACGGGGCAGTTGATAGTTAACCACTTCATCCGGAAGAATTATATCATATTCCTTTTTATACCTTTCAGCCAGCCTTAGCATCTCTTCCCTGGCGTCCCGCACGTCCCCCTTGTCAAAAAGGCCGTACCCCCTGCAGGTAAATGGACGGACGGGATATACCAGGCAAGTGTTTTCCTCCGGGTCCACAAAGGGACATTTGCTGTTGATATCCACCAGTTCAAGAAAATAGAACTTTATGCACCGTTCAATAATATCGGGTATCTTGTCCGACAAATTGTTTTTCATATAATTAAACATGTTTAAAAACTCAATTACATAAGCGGGAGAAGGCACCGTGCAGCAGGTGGAGCATTTCTCACAGGTGGTTTCCGGCAAGCGCTGGTAAACCCGCTGGAGCTCTCCCAGCAATCCATGCTTTTCAACGTAGCTCAATTGTGTATATATTTTATCCAGACTTAACATAAACTACCACTCCCATCCCAATATTTTTAATACCCGGACATAAGGCCTGCAAGAAAGCGGCAGTCCTTATGTCCGTTTTTTACGGCTACCAATCAAAGGATATGAAATCCCTTATCTGGCCCGGAGTCATGGATGCCCCTTGCAATTCCCCCTTATCATCCAGCCCTGACGCGGCAACTATCAACTCTATAGGCTGACCGTCCTCATAAAGGCCCAGCAGCACCTCCAAATGCTTGCCGCTTATTCCCCGGACTTCAAAGCCCTCCACATGCTCCGACAGTTGACGGGCGGCCCAATCCGCCATTTTTTTCTGAGGGAACAGCATTAACATTGTTTTTCCAAACCTATTGCCCATACTGTGATAATTTCCGGTATTCCTTCCGTCCTTAATTTCCATCAAGGCCCAAAAGGGTTCCCCCGGTGTCGATTCACCAGGAAGCACAGTGTCAATATTTTCGGTATATTTTAATATAATTTTTTTCCATGGGGACATGACCTCACCCCGGGTTGTTTTAATGACACCTTAAAGAATTATAACAAAGCGGAATATTCATAACAATGGTAGGTTTATTATGGTTGTCCATATTTTATAATTAGTATAATATTAAAAAATAGCAACCGGTATTTTTGTTACACCCCTTAAACAATTTTTTTAACAGAGGCTTTTTGAATGCTTTATCTGAGTCTGTTGTTCATACTGGCAGGAACAGCCGTAATACTGACGGCTGTTGTGACAATAACCTGGCACCTGTTGTCCGGGAGTGAAAAAATCAGCTGGCTTCAGCCGGGAACCTGGCCTGACAGCATTATCAACTGGTTAAAGATAACCGGCCTGGGTATACTGTCCATAACCTTTGGCATGCTTTGGGCAGTTCTGGGGACATAAAGGAATGTCCCCGGGTTTTTGCCGGAAAATACACCTTTTTTGATGCTTATGGCAATAGAAAACCTCCGGCCACAAAGGCTGCCGGAGGTTTTAACACGCTTCTTTAGTTTAACCGTGGTGATGACCGTGCCCATGGTCATGACCGTGACCATGATGGTTGCATACCACCCGGCGGGAAACCAATTCCCCCCTGGCAAAAGCCTCAACTGCCTCCTTGATGTCCCCGGCAGCCCCTGTAATAACATTGAATCCCTTTTGTTCCAATGCCTCCAGGGCGTATGGACCAATACCCCCCAGAATAACGGATTCCACATTTTCATTTTTTAGCAGGTCCGCAAGTCCTGAGTGATTATGCTGCAGGGTTTGCGCGGATACGGTTTTCTGACCCGACATTTTCTGTCCCTCCACGTCACAAATCACAAATTCCTTGCTCTGTCCAAAATGCTGGTTGATTTTTCCATTGTCATTGGGTACGGCTATTTTCACAATTATCACTCCCTCAAATGTTTGATGTTGGTTATGGTCATTGTTTCGTATCTATATTATGCCCTGCCTTATATAATGTCAACAGGTAATTAACCCTAATAAATAAAACATTATATGAATTAAGAGGGCGGCACTCCCTTTTACTTAATAACAATTATTTATGGTTTATTCAACACAATGTTTCTTCTTACCATGTCGTCTAATACAAATAGAACCTTACAATTAGTATATACTGCCGTATAACTGTCAAAATGCCGGGGAAATTAATGAAGCCGGCATTACACCAATCTCCTTTTTTCTTCCGGGACTTCTGAGATAATATGCATAAATTTTGACCCGGAGGAGATTAACTTTGCCGGCTAATGATAAATATCTGTTTTGTAAACACTTTGAAGAAAAATTTCTGTTCAGCAGTCTGACAAATATATTTACTAATGAACTTTCCTGCCAAAGGGAGATTGTATTTTTATGCATAGGTATCGACCGTTCCGCCGGAGACTGTTTCGGTCCCCTAACCGGAACACTGTTAAAGCAGCTGATGGTGCCCAATGTTGTCGGCACACTGGAAAAACCGGTTCATGCCAAAAATCTTCTGGAAACATACGATAAAATAGAAAAGGAGTGTTTTGTGGTGGCCATTGATGCTTCCCTGGGAAGCATCAATGATCTGGGGCATCTGGTTATCAAAAAGGGGCCGATATTTCCCGGCAAGGCCATGGGAGTGGATTTGCCGGCCGTGGGCGAGCTATCAATTATTCTCAACGTAAATATTGGAGGAATAGCAAATTATCTTCTATTGCAAAATTCAAGTTTATATATGGTATGGAAAGGGGCCACGGCGGTGGCCAGATCGATCTCCACCGCACTGTACATGCTTAAAAAGGAACGTCTGAGGGCCGCCACCTGATTCCCGGCCTTCAAGGACGGGGCCGGCTGTTGGCGAACTCAAGACAGCGGCACACCTTACCGTATTGTGTGAACTACCCCACCCTTCGCTCTCGCTTCGCCGGTAAGGAAGGCTCAGAATGGAGACCTCCCGGCCCTCTTATCATTTTTCACGAAGGAATGTCCCCGGCTAAGAATGAAGGGATCCTCTCCTCTACCCCCATTTACAAATTTACACCGCGCATTCCGGCAGACCATCAAATTTCCCTCCCTGGCGGTCCTGCAGGCATATTTTTGCCTGGCGGCGGCAGTCCTGCCCGGACCTGGCGCCGTCTCCCTCACCTGTATGGTAGCCTCGCAGTCAATAAATTTGCAGTACCTTTGAATGGATTTGTAAAACCGCACCTTATACCCCCCTATAACTCCCGGTGTTTCTTGATTAATTTAACATATTAAAGCTACAGTCACTTTTCAAATATTGCTACAATTTTTTTTAAATTGCGGTTTTATACTATTTTTTTACCTGAGACGGCTTGGAAAGGAAATAAAACCAGTAATTTTGCAATGATTCCGGATGGATAATGCCATATACTTTTTGTACGGGGGTGATTCAATTTGAAGCCGGTTGATATAATTGAAGATTTGTTGGGCAGCATTGTTAATCTGGTTTCAAAGATGTTCCAAATTAGCTTTGAGCCCGTTAAGGTAGTCAAAATTCCGGAACTTGACAAGCCGGAAGTTCGAAAAACCGTATATTAGTTTTTACAATAACTCCGGCTTTACGCCGGTTTTTTTATCTGTTGGAATTGAAGGCATTTAAACTTTCCCGCCGGGAAGTCCCCACAACTTTAACCGTCCTTACTCGCGAAGCGAGAGCGAAGGGGGGTAGTTCACTCATTTGTAATGATGCCAAAATAATCAAGCAAACATTTTAGACATAGCCGCACCCCATCGTCAATTATTCCCGCATGGGTTCCGTCCAGGTCGGCCAGGCAATTAAAGCATCTGCAAGGCATACCGCACACCCCCGAAATTTTTATGTTATGATATATGCCAATGAATAATCACATGTCATATTTTCCTGCCGTAAAGTCGATAACAGCCCCCCGGCAGCTATTGGCTCCGGGTACTAAAGACCGGATACAATTAAACGGATGCCGGGAATCCTGGTTCAATATACGTGAGCCCTGGGTTCAAAAGGAATTGTTCCCCCTGGCGAGCCTTTATTAGGGCGAACTTAATAATTCGGGGACATTCCTCATCCCAGAGCCGGATTCACAATAGAGGTGCGCCCCTTTTCCTTATTACGGCCTGTTTATCCCCGGCCTACAGGGGGCCGGCTGTTAGCGGGATAAATAAACCCTCAAGCAACCTTCACAGACTTTATTAATGAACAGCCGCACATTTTTATATGCCTGCCCCGAAAGAATCGCATACAAACGGGTCCTTCCCCTTCCCACCGTTTACGATTTTACACCGCTTCATCCTGCAGATTAGTAAATTTCCATCCCTTGCCGTCTGGCAGTTGTACTTGGTTTTATTTCTTTTTGTCTCCTTTGTCCGCACCTTTACACCCTGGTTTAAAATATAACAGTGCCTTAATTCTGTGGTATTATACATATTCATTAAAATCACCCTGTCCTCGCTTGTAAATATTTAACATTAAATGTTGTGTTATGTTACTTGTTGTAAAATTCATATCATATTTTGGCATAACTTTTTATCCTTCGGTGGAATGATTTTTATTGTTATTGGGTGGAGAATAATAATCCTACCAAGGCACATGAAAAAACACAATTCCCAAATGTCCCCGGGTTTGAGAATTGTGTTTGTTAATTATTATTTAATTTTAAGTATTATTTTTTGTCGGCTCCATAATAACCGCCGTAAAACGGCATTGAAAATACCAGCAGAATCAGAATCAAAAACAGAATAAAGCTTCCGTCAAAATAAGGATATCCGCCGCCCATCAATTAAACCTCCTCATTTTGAAAATTTTTAAGACAAACCGGCTAAATTATTTCTGGTCGGCACCGTAATAACCTCCGAACGGCATTGAGAAAACCAGAAGAATAAGAATGAGGAAAATAATAAAGCTGCCCCCGCCATATCCACCAAATCCGTAGCCCATTAATCCTGCCCCCTTTCATAAAAAGGTTATCTACACTGCCAATATATTCATGAGTTGATAAAAGTGTTAACCACCGCCGATAAAAAACAAACCGGAAGCCCAAACTAATTTAGTTGGGAATCACTTTTAATTTTTCCTAATTTTCAATATTATTTTTCTTGTGCAAATATTATCCACCCAACAGGAATCAACACGATTCGCCAAGAATGTATCCCGCATATAAAAAATGAGGTAAAACCATGTCCAGCGCTGAATTATTTTTTGAAATTGAACGCCTCAGGGCGCATATGTATTCCCTGTCTGATTTTAACGCGGACTATTCCGAGCTGTTAAAGGTAAGTCAGGAACTTGACCGGCTGATAATTTTATATTATAAAGCTCTCTCCTGAATTACCCGAAAACCGCCTCTGGCTTCCCGGTGCGTCACGCCTCCATATCAACGTTGAAGTGAGCATCTGCAACCGGGGCCCCTTTCCCGCACAAAAGCCGGCCGGGCCTAAAACCCGCCTGCCCACGGCAAATCCCCCCGCTCTTCATCTTCTTTCACCGGGATTATTAAAAACATTGCTAATTTTATGGACCGTACGGCCCCTTTTTCTAAAGGCGCACAAAGCATTCTCCCATATCACCCTGTCCGGCCGCGCCTTTTCCATATACTTATTCCGAGCCGTCCTAACATTTCCACCACCACAACACCATAAGTCCGGTGGTTTTTTTGTGTGTATCACAACCATTGTTAACATTTCATATAAAATATAAAAACAAAACCAGGAGGTTAACAATGGCTAGACCCAGCCTAAATGATTTAAATGAAAATGACAGGGCTTTGTTGGCGGAAGAAATTCAGAGATATGTCACACCGGATATAGTTGATATACACTGGAATGCAGTCCTGTCCGGCGCTCATAACGACCCGGCGATGTTCTTAAGCTTTCACAGGGATTATATTAGCGGCTTGGAAAACTTTCTATCAGACCGGGGATACACTCAATTTGTGCCGCTACCGGCATGGAACCCCAAAAATCCAATTCCTGAGGAATTTAATATTCCCGACGCCGGACCGGGGAGGCTACAAAACCTAAACCCTGATATAAGTTTCTCGCCGGAGTTTGACCGGGAAAATTTAAATGCCTTTGGCACTGAGGAAGAACTGGGAGAAGCCCTTATGACCAGACACAACCTGGTTCACGCAAGAATTGGCGGCATAATGAACAGCATGCGGCTTGCACCGTTAGCCCCCATTTTTTGGCCCTTTCACGGTTTCATTGATGGCATATGGCAGGATTGGCAAGATCTGCAGTAAGAATATTTTTATGTTAACCAAGAGGCTTATTCCTTTATTAATTTGGCGCATAGATAAAACCCATCACGACGATTAATATTTTATATATTACTGCTTCTTAAATGAATCGCATATGATATAGTGTAGTGGGGAGTATCTCTCAACGGCTTGCCGGCGGTCTCCCCAATCATCATACGGGAATTCCGCCCCGGCAGCGGTTATTCCCAATATTTTGGAGGTGCAATATGTTTACAAAACACTGGATGCTCAGAGAAACAGCCCATTGTAAAGAAGGTTGCCTAATTCCGTCCCGGGCAAGACGTTAAACTGCCCAAACAATATCGGTCAATGTTGTGGACCCGGCCCCTCACCGGAGCCCGGCAATATTTCCCCAACATTCCTTTTATATTTGAACGGTGGCTCTAAACTTAAATGAATTATGTTATGAAGATGCAAAAAATCGACCTCCGGGCAAAACCCCGGAGGCCTTCTTGTTATTGGAGCTGAAGATGGGATTCGAATTCACGCCGTCCGCATTACCCTGGAGCGGTTCGGGCCTTTGAAACATTCCCGATTATCATAGAAACTTTATTTGCCAATAGAAACCCCTCCCATATCTACAATATAGCATAGATATTATACAATATATAATAGATTGGTCAACGCATTTATATATAAATTCTTTGACATGTCGTAGATTTTATTTATTATATATAGAAGGGGGAGGTGTAATGTCATGCCATTTTCATTTAACCCACTTTGGAAGATGCTTATAGATAAGGGAATGACCAAAGAGAAACTTAGGATTGCCTTAGGGTTATCACCTTCAACAATTGCTAAAATGGGACGGGGCGAATATGTTTCTCTTGAAGTAATAGAAAAAATATGTCGACATTTTGACTGCCAGCCCGGAGACTTGTTTGAATATATCAATGAGGAGGCTCCCGCCAATGCAACGCAGGTTTAAGGTTGTTCTGGATAAAAACGAAAGCGGAGGGTTTACGGTAACGGTTCCGGCTTTGCCAGGTTGTATCACCCAGGGGAGAAATAGAGAATAAGCTTTAGAACGTGTCCGGGAAGCAATTGAGGGCTTCTTAGAGGCATTAGAAATTGAAGGGCTACCTATTCCTGAGGGCGATGTGGATATTGAAGAAGTCCAGGTAAGTTATGGATTATGACAAGGTTACCAAGAGTTTACGGTAAAGATGTGGTCAATGCCCTTAAACGGGTGGGTTTAAATTATCTCATATAAGGGGTAGCCATCATTATTTACGCCGCCCTGGAAGCAGCCTTGTCAGTGTCCCGGTTCATGCCGGTGAAATGATTGACCAAAAAACCCTTAAATCTATTTTGGACCAAGCCGGCCTTACCGTTCAGGAATTAATTGAATTGCTCTAAGCCCCGCTCCACCCCGGCCACAGTGCCGCTTCGCTTCTACTGTCCCCCAATAATGACATTAACAATAATCTTTGTTTCACTCTTAACCGCCAATTGGAGGATATAATTGTGTATCTTTAATCACTGAAAAAATTCTGCACCGGGTATTTGTAGCAATAGGTTCCTATACCTCCTCGGCCCCGACCGGCGAAGGTGGAACTTCAGCCATCGGCCATGTTCAGCAAAGCGGACCAGGGATGATAATAACATTGTTGGTGTCTAGCTGGCCGGGTACATAGCCCCAGGCAGCAGGAAAAGGGCAGGCTTAACAACCTGTTTTTTGTTTTTGTTGGGTACTGTCTTATATTTTGGGGTATGGTTTTGATGGGATTCACACCAAATTCACACCTTTTTCGCCGGTGTTCTACCGCAAATAGTAAAGCCAGCATCCCAATCCCTTGGGAATACTGGCTTTCTTGGAGCTGGAGATGGGATTTGAACCCACGACCTGCGCATTACGAGTGCGCTGCTCTACCCCTGAGCCACTCCAGCTTATATTTATCGGATCTTCCTTACCGTTACCCTGGCTTTGACGCATATCTATGTTAAGGTATTTTGCCACCGTTGTCAAGACGGGTACAGGCACCGGAACACGCCGGCGTAGAAAACCGTAGCCTTTTCCATCCGGCACTAATATTAGTATATGTACATAAAATATTAAAAACAACAAAAAAGCCCTTTAAGGGGCTTTAGTTAAATTATTGCAGGACAGCGTATATTGCCTTCTCGTTTGGCTCGTATTTAGCTTCAAACTTTCCTTTTTTGGTGATGCCGAAATGATTAAAAAATCCCTTGCCAAACACTTTTGTTTTCTTCATTTCAATTCCGCCTTCAGCCACAGCCTGAATCCTTATCGTATGAGTATCCCGGTCAAAAGCCAGCTCTATTCTGTTGCTGTCGAGTCTTTGCCTGGCCACGTTATTTAACACTATTGATGATTTGGAAATGGAAACCACCGGCACCCTTTCCATTCTTTCTCCACGGGGTTTATATACTTCAAATGCCACAGAATGCACCTCCTTTTACAAATATTATTACCACATCACCATAATTAACATACGCTCCCGAAAACATTTTTATTCGCAAATATTCATTTTTGTATTAAGTAACGGGGGTTAAAACTATGACTTTCCAGTACCAGTACGGTGACGTTATTCTGGCGCACGGTGATAATATATTTTCTGAAGCCATTCAAAATTTCACCGGCAGTTTTTATTCTCATGCGGCCATGTGCGTTAACAATGGAAAGGTTATTGAAATGCTGCATGACGGCTTTAATTATAACAATAACGGCTACATTAACGGTGCCAGAGCTTTCATGGTTATCCGGCACCGGCGCCTCTACTATTCTCCGTACCCGGAAATTCAAAGATTAATTATAAAAATGCGGAATTACGTTGAATTTTTAAGAAAAAACCCGCCCAAATATGATTATTTTGAAATCATCAGGCAGGCAGTCGAGCTATTGAAATCTAAGGGGAATGTTTTTTTTAGAAACGGGGAGGATTTTAGCGTCAGCGAACTGATGGAAACCGGCAGAAGGCTGATTTGCTCGGCTTTAATCGACTCGGTTTATGAAAAAACCGGCATTGACCTTTTTCCAGGCCGGGAGCCTTACAGCATAACCCCGGCCGACATAGCGGAGCTGGCCTATGGGCCCAACTCCGTATTCATCGTAATCCAGCGTTATATGCCCAGGTAAATCCGGGGATTTATTTATGATGAGTTAATATTTAAACCTCTCTATTGCCAGTAGCCTTTGCTTCCACTCAAGACCGCCTCCAAAACCTCCCAGGGTGCGGTCATTTCTGATTACCCTGTGGCAGGGCACCACCAACAATATTTTATTGGAGCCCAGAGCCCCGCCCACCGCCCTGGCCCCCCCGGGAGTACCGGCCAGAATCGCCGTCTCCCCGTAGGATCTGACCTCCCCCCAGGGTATCTCCTTTACCAGGGATAAAATCCTTTTTCTGAAGGGCGTGCAGTAACTCCAATCCACCGGGAGGGTAAACTCCGTGGGCTCACCGGAAAAATACCGCTCCATTTCCAGCTTAATTCTCTTTGCCAATCCGTCATCCTCCGCCTCTTTTATATCGCGGGGAATTTTGTGGCAAAGCTCCAGCAGTTCCGCGTCAAGCTTGCCATGGGCGCCGGCAATTGTCTCCTCCGGCAAAGTCAAAGCAACCAGCCCTTTCTCCGTCCAGGCCGCCCCCATGAATCCGGCGCGGGTTTCGATATAGGCCTTCTCCATACTGTTAATAACAATCACCCTCTTTTTTGGATTAACTTTTTTAGCTACCGGGAAGCCCCGGACGTACTGCTGATAAACAGCGCCAGTCCCAATAATATGGACAGCCCGCCAATCAGTTGCAGCATTCCTGGAACCTGGCCGAAAATGAAGAAGGCCAGTATGGTGGCGCCCACCGGCTCACCCAATATACTCACCGAAACAACCGCTGCTTTAACATAGCGCAGCGCCCAGTTAAACACCGTATGGCCCATTATGGTGGGAATCAGGGCCAGGGCCGCAAACCACAACCAGGTCATGGCCGGATAGGGGCCCAGGGGGTCACTATAAACAGCCGCGTTCCCCAAAAACAGTAAGGCGGCAGTTGCCGTGTAAACAACATATACGTATGGAATCAATTCCAGCCGGTTGCGCAACCCGCGGCCAATAAGCACATAACCGGCTACAAAAAACCCCCCGGCAAAGGCCAGCAAATCTCCCAGAAGGGCTTTCCCGCCAATCTGAAAGTCACCTATACCTATAAGCAGGCTTCCGGCCAGTGCCAGCACCGCTCCTCCGGCCCCCCGGGGAGCTATTTTTTCTCCATAAAACAGATAACCTCCGCTAATAACGAATAAAGGCTGAAGGGTAACCAGCACAGTTGAACTGGCTATGGAAGTATAGTTAAGGGAGGTAATCCAAAAGGAGAAATGCAAGGCCAGAAATACTCCGGCCAGACAGGCCAGCCCCAAATCCCCGCCTTTCATCTCTTTAATTTGCCTGATCCCGTTTTTTACGACAAAAGGAGTTAGTATCAGCACCGTAAACAACATGCGGTAAAAGGCGATAATTAGCGGTGGCGCGTCGGCAAGCTTGGTGAATATGGAAGAAAAGGCAGCCGCCAGCACCCCTGCCAGAATTGCCGCATAAGGGTTCACAGGAGGCCTGTTCAGGTCTGTATCATGCATTTTTAGTCAACAGGTCAATTTACTAAAACCGGATTATTACCAAAAAGGGCAAAAATTTAAAAAAATATCTACGCGGGTGTTTGCTTAATTTTAGAATAAGGTCCGGTCATATAACCTGTCCGCATGCTCCCTCCATTCTGAAATAGGTTTATAATTCCATGGCGGTTTTACCCCCGCCTCATAAAGATGAAATGTGCCGGGGAGCGCGCAAGGCGCAGGGCATGGGTCTCCTGCGCAAGAATTTAAATACTGAACAGTTCGGTGGAAAGATATCTTTCCCCTGTGTCGGGCAGCAGGGTCACAATCATTTTGCCCGCATTTTCGCTGCGGCGGGCCAACTGCAGGGCGGCGAAGGCCGCTGCCCCGGACGATATACCCACCAGCAGCCCCTCTTCCCGGGCTAGTCTGCGGGCAGAGCCCATGGCCTCAAAACCCCGTACCTTAATTATTTCGTCAATAATATTTGTTTTCAATATTTCCGGCACAAATCCGGCCCCTATACCCTGGATGGGGTGAGATCCGGGCTGCCCTCCGGACAGCACAGGTGAATCGGACGGCTCCACGGCCACAACCCGCACACCCGGCTTGCGGTTTTTTAAAAATTCACCCACTCCTGTTATGGTCCCGCCGGTTCCGACCCCGGCAACAAAAATGTCCACCAGCCCGTCCGTGTCCTCCCAAATTTCCGGTGCCGTGGCCAGATAATGGGCCTCCGGATTGGCGGGGTTGGAAAACTGCCCGGGAATAAAAGATTTGGGCAAAGCGGCCGCAAGCTCCTCGGCTTTCTTAATGGCCCCCCTCATTCCCTCCAGCCCCGGGGTCAATACCACCTCCGCGCCGTAAGACTTCAATAGTTTTATTCTTTCCACGCTCATCGTATCCGGCATGGTAAGAATTATCCTGTAGCCCCTGGAAGCGCAGACCATGGCCAGCCCAATTCCCGTGTTGCCGCTGGTGGGCTCTATAATCACCGTATCCCGCCGCACCAGCCCCTTCTCCTCGGCCCGGAGTATCATATTGCAGCCAATTCTATCCTTGACACTGCCGCCCGGGTTAAAATATTCCAGTTTGGCCGCAATCACGGCGCCGGCATCCCCGGCAAAATTATCAAGTCTTAATAATGGCGTTCCGCCCACCAGCTCCGTTACATGCTTATAGATTCTCATGGTCAACCTCTTTCAAAAAATGATTTATGTTTATTTAACTCATCTCAGTATTCCACAGAACAAAAAAGCCAGTCAAGTCATCCCTCTTGAAAAATGATAAGAAAATTGGAGCTTGATCAGGCCTGAAACCTCAGACTTCCCGGTTGCCACAAAGGGAGCGCGGGCACCTGCGGCACATATGGTTCCCATATAAATTAATTTATGGTAAAAGGAACCTTCTTTATATATCCACCATACTATACTAAGGCAACAAAATAAAAGGAGGTTTTTTATATGGGTTTCGGTTTTGGCGGTGAATACGGAGGCGGCGGATTCGGAGGCAGCTCTATTCTTTTCCTGATCTTGATTCTCCTGGTCTTTTCAATGCCTTTTGGCGGAGGCTACTATAAAAAGTAAATAAAAGCCCCTGGAGTAGGAGTAGTTCAAACCCCCTCCGGGGGTTTTTAATTTTATCTCTCCCAATCAACCAGCCACGACATCCAACTCTTAGGGTGGCACTGGGGCCGTCGTTTTTCGCTGGAATCGACGGTTTGTTATATTTGTTCCTTCTGCTGACATATTTGGCTTTTGTACTTTTGATGACAGCTTGGAGTTTGGTGGAACTCATGTGATTCATCTGAAAAGAATTCAGCGACATTAGGCAGTAGGGGGTGGTGTTCTGTTAGAGGCAAAGAAAAAACCTGCTCCTGGAGCAGAGTTTTATTTAACTTCTATCCATTAAACCTTCATAAGCAATTAATTTTTCACAAGATATTCATGGCTTACCAATGTCTTTATCGCATTTTGAATCTCATCTTCGGAAAATTTATCCCCTTTAATGCTTTCCACCCCAGTGACCACATCACTAATGAGTGCTCTATCCTCTTTTCTTTGAAGCTCTTTTACAACAAAGTGAACCGTTGAAAGTAATTCCAGCTCAAGAGGAGTTTTTGTGACAAAATTATCAATTACATACTTTAAAATAGTTTTTTCTTTTTCATTGATACATTTATCTTTATAATCATCTATGTATAAATCAATATATTCAGAAGGCTTTATTAAAAGAGAACTCCCATACTGCTCTCTTTTTACCACACCATCCAGCTCCAAAACTTGAATGTCATTTTCAAGTGTCTTACAGTATGGGCCATAATGGTGAATACCATATACATAACCAAAGTTAAAGCCACGTTCCTGCAAAAAATACACAATTTTTTGCATTGCTTTCTTCCCTGGATTTGCTTTTTCACATATGTTTTTTATAACGCAAGCAAGTTTCAAATTCCTCATTATTATCGCCCCTCAAGAATTATTATAAACCTAAAGCATCACGTTGCCTTTCCTCATATATTTTTTTGGCTTTATCATAAACATCTTTTTTTGCATATATACGGATAATATTAATTGGCTTTGTCAAATTCTTAATTATTTCAGATTCGTCGCTTAGAGATGTTGGTAAAGACGATATCTTTCTTATAATCGGTATAGCCTTTTCATCATCAACTTCTACTCTGGTAGGAATTTTATGTGGCAGTTTACTAGGTGAATCTATTATAATATTTTCCTTACCACATTCTCTTTCAATTTCCCGTCCTATCATATTGTATATTTTTTTATCTTTATCATCAGAATGCGGAGGTGATTCATCAACTATGCTAATCAAATCCCTATGAATAATTCTCTGAGCCCATTCGCTATTTTCCTTTTCTCTAACCATTAATTCCCAAACAATGTTGTCATTATACGACAAGAATTCATTAATGTCATCCGGATACGTCCCGTTAGGCAAAATTTCTTTTAAAAAGTTAGTTAACATAAGGTCATATAGCCTTCTCGTGCGGTGAAAGTAAACCTGGGTAAACATAAAATATCTAGCTAATATAAACGCCTCGGTTACATGCATTCCACCTTTATCAATAGCCAATCTTGGCCCATTTTGAAAATATATAGTCAATGATGAGATTAATCTATCAAGGTCATACTTACCGTAAGAAACCCCACAATATAATGAATCCCGGAGCAGATAATCCATTTTATCTACATCTAATTCACTATCCATAAATTTTTTTAAAAAAATTAAATTTTTATCTTTTACTCTTCCCTGGTAAATATCACAAATCAAATCAGGAGTAATATTATATTCTTGGCCATATTTTTTAGTATATATAACCCCGATTTCATTAATATATTCACCAATTATTGTTTCTTTAATTACTTTTTCCGTAAAATCTTCATGTTCCAGACCTACGGGTAAAACACCCTCTGAGGCATGCGAAAAAGGTGGGTGCCCCAAATCATGAGTTAAAGCAATTAATCTTAAGATTTGCCTGAACCAATCTTGTTGTTCAGGGGGAAAAATTACCTGGTGTTTTTTCAATACGTTATCGTATGCTATGGTGGCCAGATGCATTACACCTAACGAATGTCCAAATCTTGAATGCTCTGCGCCATGGTATACCAAATTAGTCAGTGCCAGTTGATGGATTTTTCTAAGCCTTTGAAACGGAAGGGTATTAACAATTTCTACCTCAAGAGGGTGCAGCTCAATAAACCCATGTACAGGATCTCTAAAACGTTCTATAGCTCCCATACCCAAAGCCCTTTCAGCATTAAAAATAAATAGCAATAGTTATTCTACCAAGTAACAAAAATTTCCTGCACATTTCATGGAATAATATATCATTTTTTGACGGCTTATTAATATTTTTAGTTCAACACCTCTCCGGCAACCGGCCAAGTCATCCCCGATAAGATCGCAATGCTTGGGAACCGGGGAGCGGAAAGAGATACCGGTCAGTACGGGACTAATAAAAATACCTTCTTGCAGCGGGTATTCTTTGAAGACAATTATAGCAAACATACGTTTGATCAGGCAAGAATAATAGATTCCCGGGTATTGTTCAGGGGGCATTAATTATTCAAAAAATATCCCCGGCCCGGAGCCTAAAAAGAAATACCGCTTTCATATAAAAAGCGGTATGGAAAAGAAGGGTTGTGATGAAGGAGGTTGTGTGAGTTTTTCCATCGTTATTATGATAACCCCTCAAGCTTAAAGCGACCTTAAAATTGTTTGTAAAAATAACAAAAATCCCCGGCCCTTGATTTATGAGCCGGGGGTATAATTATAATTTTGGCTGCCGGGGCAATGTGAAAAGAGGCCTCCCGCAAGTTCAGTGAACTCATGGGAAGCCTCCAATCCGCAACATCTTTTCTGCACCTGACCGGTCAAAATGTGGTCACAGCAGGTTTTTTACATCACAATACCATGTTCAGGGCTTTTGGGGCTTAACTTACATCATGCCGCCCATTCCGCCCATTCCGCCCATTCCACCCATGCCGCCCATGGGATCCTTATCCTTTTCGGGCTTATCAGCCACCAGGGTCTCGGTGGTAAGAATCATTGCCGCGATGCTGGCAGCGTTTTGCAGGGCAGAGCGGGTAACCTTGGCAGGGTCGACGATACCCGCGTTGATCATGTTGGTGTACTCTCCGGTTAAAGCGTTGAAGCCCACGCCGGGTTCGGCGTTACGGACTTTCTCCACCACCACGGAGCCTTCCATGCCCGCGTTGTTGGAAATCTGGCGCAGGGGTTCTTCCAGCGCCCGGCGGATTATATCCACACCGGTCTTCTCATCCAGGGAGTCGGTGGTGATGTCGCCCAGTGCGCCGATAGCCTGCACGTATGACACGCCGCCGCCGGATACAATTCCTTCCTCAACAGCGGCCCTGGTGGCATTAAGGGCATCCTCAATGCGGAGCTTCTTCTCTTTCATTTCAACTTCGGTGGCAGCGCCAACCTGAATCACCGCTACGCCGCCCGCCAGTTTGGCCAGGCGTTCCTGCAGCTTTTCACGGTCAAAATCGGAAGTGGTTTCTTCAATCTGCTTTTTAATTTGGGCAACCCGGGCGGTAATATTATCCTGGGAGCCGGCGCCTCCGACGATGATGGTTTCTTCCTTTTTAATCCGTACCTTGGAAGCGGTGCCCAGCATATCCAATGTTGCCTTGTCCAGCTTGAGGCCGATATCCTCGGTGATAACGGTGCCGCCGGTGAGGATGGCGATATCCTCCAGCATGGCCTTGCGGCGGTCGCCGAAACCGGGGGCCTTAACCGCGACACACTGGAAGGTGCCGCGCAGCTTATTCAGCACCAGGGTTGCCAGGGCCTCGCCTTCAACATCTTCGGCAATGATCAGCAGAGGTCTGCCGGACTGCACCACTTTTTCCAGAACGGGCAGCAGGTCTGCCACGGCGGAAATCTTTTTATCGGTAATAAGAACGTATGGATCGCTCAGATTTGCTTCCATTTTGTCGGTATCATTGATCATGTAAGCGGAGACATAACCCCGGTCGAAATTCATGCCTTCCACCACTTCCAGGGTGGTGCCTATGCCCTTGGACTCCTCAACGGTGATTACCCCATCCTTGCCCACCTTTTCCATGGCGTCGGCAATAAGCTCGCCGATGGAGGAATCGTTGGCGGAAATTGAAGCCACCTGGGAAATTGCGGATTTGCTTTCCACTGTCTTGGCCGCGCCTTTAATGGCGTCCACGGCCTTTTCCACGGCCTTCTCAATACCCTTTTTGATTATCATGGGATTGGCGCCGGCAGCCACGTTTTTAAGGCCTTCCCGCACGATGGCCTGGGCCAGCAGGGTGGCGGTGGTGGTGCCGTCTCCGGCCACATCGTTGGTTTTGGTGGCAACTTCCTTCACCAGTTGGGCACCCATATTTTCAAAGGGGTCGCTTAGTTCTATCTCCCTGGCAATGGTCACACCGTCGTTGGTGATCATCGGGGCGCCGAATTTTTTCTCCAAAACAACATTGCGGCCTTTGGGACCAAGGGTTACCTTAACGGCTTCCGCCAGGGCGTTTACGCCTCTTTCCAGGGAGCGCCGGGCATCTTCGCTGAAAATGATCTCTTTACCAGCCAATTTCATTTACCTCCTTATAAATGGGTTTAACGGATATTTTATTACTTCTCAATTACACCCAGAACGTCGGCTTCACGCAGGATCAGATATTCAACGTCGCTGATTTTCACCTCGTTGCCGGCATACTTGGAAAACAGCACCTTGTCGCCCACCTTCAAATCAATGGCAACCCTGGTACCGTTGTCCAGCAAACGACCGGAGCCAACGGCCACAACTTCACCCTCCTGGGGCTTTTCTTTCGCGGTATCCGGCAGTACAATACCGCTCTTGGTAACTTCTTCACTGGGCAGGGGCTTTACTACCACCCGTTCGCCTAATGGTCTGATCACAAGGAACCCTCCTTTAAGTATTTATTTATTATTATTTACCATCTTGTTAGCACTCATTCAGGGCGAGTGCTAATACCCAAGTAATATAATATAGAACGGCAAAATCAAAAGCAAACACCTTTAATTCAAAATATCACCCATTTTGGGTCGTTTATGCAAAAATAAGGTGTTTATCTTTTAATATCTCCTTCTATATAAGGCTTGCATCATTCTACATTATTCAATTTATAACAATATTTTCTCCCGTACATAAGTTTTTATACCATATTTTTCTGTAATGTTAAAAAAACAACGGCTCTATTCGGAGCCGCACTCCCCGCCTCTGCCCGTCAGTATTTCCAGGGCATGGGGCAGAACGGGAATTATTACTTCCAGACACTCCCTGACCGCCTTGGGGCTGCCGGGCATGTTAATAATCAGCGTGCCGCGTCTTATGCCGGCCACCGCACGGCTGAGCATGGCCTTGGGCGTTTTTTTCATGCTCTCCACCCGCATGGCCTCGGGAATGCCCGGCACCACCCTGTCTATCACAGCCATGGTTGCCTCCGGAGTGTTGTCCCGGGGCGAAAAGCCCGTCCCGCCGGTGGTCAGGATAAGTTCCGCCTTCCGGTGATCCGCCAGGTCGATCAGCGCTTCGGTGATGGCCTCAATATCATCAGGCACAATTTCATAAGCCACCACCTCATAATTAATTTCCGCCATCATTTTGCCGATCACTTCGGCGCTTTTATCGGCCCTCTCACCCCTGGCCCCCTTGTCGCTGGCAGTTACCACGGCCACCCTGTACATAAAAGCCCCCCCCTCTCGTTATAATCAATCCCCGCGAAAAAACATCATCCCGCTCACCATAAAACCCGGGATGATCAATAATTATACCGGTTATTCGGACTCCCACACTATTTTCCCGCAATCCCGCAGGTCGTACCCCCCCAGAGAACGCACCTCCTCCCGGAATTCAGGAAGCTCCATTACCTCCAGCAGCCTGGTGATATAGGGCAAATCCCGGAACTCTCCCGGTATGCACAGGTCGTAGCGTTCTTCCACCACGCCGACAAAATCCAGGTCCAGGGCTTTTGCCGCAGCCCTGATGCCCATACCCGCATCCGCCGAGCCGCTGGCAACCGCCGCCGCCACAGCCATGTGGGTGTATTCCTCCCTCTGATATCCGCTGATTAAACCGGGGTCCATACCCGCCTCTTTTAATTTATAATCCAGCAGTATCCTGGTGCCCGCCCCCCTCTGGCGGTTTACATAACCGACGTCCGGCCGGATGAGGTCCCTCACGCCTGTTATCCCCTTTGGGTTGCCTTTAGCCACTATAAAACCCTGCTCCCGGTAAACAAGGTTCAAAAGCACCATGCTCCTGCCGGGCAGCAGCCTTTTAATATATGAAACATTATAGTCCCCCGTCTCCTCGTCCAGCAGGTGTGTGCCGGCACAGTGGGCCTCACCCCGCTTTAAGGCGGACAGCCCCCCCAGGCTTCCCACGTGGGCCGAGGACAGGCTGGCCCCGGGATGTATTTTTCTTAAATAATTTGCCAGCACATCCAGGGCCATGTCATGACTGCCTATAACCACGGTGGTCTCCCGGACTTCCTCCAGGGATCTCATCAATTCCACCGGGGCAACATCACCCGGGTTATAACCCTCGGACAGGCGGGGCACCCTGAGCATACCGTCGGCCCGGATCATGGACATAATGACTCCGGCGCCCCGGGAGATAGGAGTGGCTATAAATTTATCACCCACCCGGCCCAGTTTCACCCGGACAAACTCCTCAACACCCATGGGGGACACTATTTTACGGGACATTACACAGTCGGCCAGAGGCCGGGCCGGGGGAACGGAACCGATTTTTCTGTAAACCACCGGTTTGACGAACAATTCCATACCCAGCACCGCCGAAACCGGATAACCCGGAACCCCCACCACCGGCTTTCCGTTAACCAGCCCCAGTATTACAGGCTTGCCTGGTTTTATGGCAACACCGTGGGTAAAAACCTCTCCCATTTCGGCAATCAGCTCCGCGGTGTAATCCTCCCTGCCGGCGGAGGAGCCGGCGTTTATCAATACCACGTCCGCTTCATCCAGGGCGCTTTTCAGCCGCTCCTTAAGCAGCCCGTAATCGTCCACTGTTATGTCGTAACGAATGGGCAGGCCGCCCCACTCATCCACCAGGGCGGCGAAAACCCTGGTATTGTATTCAATGATATCCCCTTCTTTCAAGCCCGCTCCGGGCTGAACCAGTTCGCTGCCGGTGGGTAAAAGCGCTACCCTGGGCCTTGGATATACATATATCTCCGTAACCCCGCCGGCCAGTATCCCCCCCAAATCCACCGGGCGCAGCCTGTGATTGCCCGGAATAATCATTTCCGTCGCCACCACGTCCTCCCCTATGACCCTGACGTGTTGCCAGGGGGAAGCGGCGGAAGTTATTTCAAACTCATCCTCTGCCACAAAATGGATATCCTCGATCATGATTACCGAATCGCAGCCCGGGGGCAAAGGGTCGCCGGTGTCCACCATCCGCACCAATTCCCCCATTTTCAACCTTTTGGGGCAGTTTTCGGACGCTCCGAAGGTATCCACCGCCCTGACCGCCACCCCGTCCATGGCCGAGGCATTGTAGTGGGGAGAGGAAACCTTTGCGTAAACCGGCCCGGCCGTAATCCTGCCGGCGGCCTTTTCCACTTCAATTAGTTCCGGTCTGCCCGGGTTAATGGCGCCGGCCTGCTGTAAAAGTTGAATATAATCCGCCTGGGCCTCCTCCAGGGGACGGTCCGACAGATACACATCCCTTTTCACCAAGGGTTCACTCCTTCTTTGTCAGCTCTTTGAACCAGGGGCGGAACCGCCACATACCGGCAGGGTTTAGAAGGGCCTGACCAGGACATATTCGCCTGCTTCGACTCCTTCTTTTTCAATGGGGATGCGCGCCAGCCCTTCGGCCCTTACCATTGTGCCTATCAATCCCGATTTACCCAGCACGGGTTCAGCCACCATCACCCCTTGCTCCATCTTTAGCTCCACCCGCAAAAAGTCCTCCCGTCCGGCAGCTGAGCGCACGTTTCTGTTGATTTTAGCCGGGAGGGGGAACTCCAAACGCTTTTCTCTTTCATTTTGGGGATACCTTCCCGTTTTCAACAGCGGCTCCACCAGAAGAGCGAACACAACCATGGCGGAAACCGGGTGGCCGGGCAGGCCGAAAACCGGTTTTCCGTCCACCACCGCGCCTATGGTGGGCTTGCCCGGTTTTATGGATATGCCGTGAAAAAGCACCCCCGGCCTTCCCAGGGATTCTATCACCCGGGAGGAAACGTCCCTGGTTCCCACCGAGCTTCCCCCGGACAGCAAAACCATATCCGAACCGGTCAGAGCCTTTTCCATGGCCTCTTTAAGAGTCTGAAAGTCATCCTTTATGATGCCGGCTATTACCGGGTATGCGCCGCATTGCCCGGCCATACCGTATAGGGTATATGAATTGACGTCCCTCACCTGACCCGGCCCGGGGGACCGTTCAGGAGGCACCACTTCGTCACCGGTGGATATAATGGTTACCCTTAAAGGTTCCTCCACCTCCAGGGAATGAACTCCCGCCGCTGCAAGAAACCCCATGTCCTGGGGCCGTATGGAATGACCCCGGGCTAAAACAACACTACCCGTTGAAACATCCTCACCCCGGCGGACAATATTCTCCCCCGGCGCCACAGGCCTGGTAACTCCTATGGTACGGCCGTCCAATTCCTCGGTGTGCTCCACCATCACCACTGCGTCCGCCCCGGGGGGAAGCATTCCTCCGGTGGGTACTCGCCAGGTTCTTCCTCCCACAATGGCCAGGGAAGCTTCCTTGCCCATGAAAATTTCTCCGTCCACGTCCAGATAGGCAGGCAGACTTTCCATGGCGCCGAAGGTATCCCGGGCCATTACCGCAAATCCGTCCATGGTTGAGCGATCAAACCCGGGCACGTCCTCCTCCGCCGTTATGTCCCCGGCAACCCTTTTACCAAGCGCCTCAGTAATAGAAACCCGCTTTACCGGGGGTTGTAAATTTAAATTGCGGCCTATCATTTCCCTGGCCTGAGCCACGGTTATCGCCTTGAATAATTCAGCCATTACACTTCTCCTCAATCCATTTAAAAACAGCCCAGTTCGCAGGCCTTAATTTTAATCTGCAACTGGTGGCAGGCTTTCCCTATACTGGCCGGGGTGACTTTCAGCTCCTCAGCCAGTTTTCTGGCCATGGTACAGGACAGCCTGCCGTCTTTGGCGGCCTCCCTCACAGCGTCAAGAATAACTTTTTCCGCCTTGTGGTCCAATTCTTACAACCCCCAGATAAATTTTTACACAAATTAACAGATGGTGCCGGATAAATACTGTTTTTTCGCCAGGAGATTTTATAATCCTGCCAAAAAACTCATAAATTGGGGCCGGCCTCTCTTTTCAGATAATTAAGAAAGATCCCGCCGGCCCGCTTAAAACCGGCATTTTCAGATCACATCCCGGTTCTGTTTACCCAGGCCCCGGATACCAGCCACAATAAGCAAAAGCAGAGGAATGACAAAGGCGGTGGGAAACGCATGGGGCATCCGTATTCTGGCGGCGAAATCCACTTCTCGCATATGAATGCTATAAACAATCATGGAAAGTGCCGGCATGAGAATCCCCGGGGGCAGTACCAGGGGTTCCTGCAATGTCGGCCTAAGAGAGGCGGGATACTATGGAATACTGGGAATACGGCCGGTCAGGACAAAATTTTTTCCAGATATTCGCTGACCGGCTTAAAAACAGCCTCGATACCCTTCGTGGGATTGGGTAAAGGCAGGTCCAACACCTGGCCGTAACTGTAAATCATGCCGATAATGAGCAGCACACCGAAGGCCGCCAGTTCTCTCCACATCTTTTGCCTTATCAACCCTGGCGCCTCGTAAGCAATAATTGCGATAAATATCAGACTGAGCAGAAAAAGCACCGGTATCCCCCCCAAAATTCAGCTATCCATGGCAGCCAATTGGCGGCCGCAGCCCCGGCCAGCAGCGCCACGGGCAAAGGCATCCCCATAACAATGCTGACGCAGGCATAACCACCGGCCAGAAAGTTTCTTACCTTATATAACATCATCAGCGCTGCATCGGTTCCACCGGCTTGGACACCAGTCCGCTGCGCCTAATTTTAGCCTCCACCTCCATCTGCACCTGCACACCGGGGAACAGTTCCGACCACATTTTTTTCATTTCCTTCCACTGCCCGGGGTATTTGCGGTGCACCGCCTCACCGAAGCCGAATACATCCACCCCGTAATCCTGCTGGGCTCTGGCCAGGGCGGACTCTATTTCCTTTTGGATTTCCCGGGCCTGCAAAGCTTCCAGTTCTTCAATCACCTCCGGCTTGGTCAGGTCCAGCATTTCCATGGTTTCCCCCAGGTTGCTCTCTTCCTGAATTTTAACTTTTATGTAAATCTGCCCGTCCCTGATCTCAGGCTCCAGTTTTGTCTTGGAACGCAATATCTCCAGGGAGATGGACTTTTTTTCACTTTTGGGAGCCGGAATCTCAATAACTCCTCCCTTAACCTCCCCCCTGACCCACAGCAGGCCCCGGCTTTCCCTTTCATCCAGCCGGCCCGCCATTTTGTCCCGCCGAAAGACCGCGGTGCCGTTTATTTCTAAATTCTCGTGCGGCTCGGGGGTTTGCCCCTCGGATATAAAATTGTGCCTGGAATCAGACGGCCTGGCCTGATTCGGAATGATATCAATAACGGCGGTAAAGGGTTGTGTGCTCTCGCTCTCCATCAGCTCCAGGAAATTTCCCACCATCCGCACCGCATATTCGGAAGTGCGGTAGCGCTCGTTGACAATATTGAAAATCCGCTGGGACGGAGCTACTTCCAGCCGGCCGGATACGTCCAGCAATTCGGCCACTTCTCTATTACTCACCAAAAGCCAGGTGGTGCGCCGCATCTGGGGATTGCGCTCGAAAAAATCCATTACCTCCTTAACCCCCCGCTCCCGGGCCAGTTTCTCGGAGAGTATGATAACCTGGTTGTGAGCAAAGAAAAGCTGGCGGGGCGACTGCCGGGACAATTCCCTGATGGCCTCGAAAATTGTATCCCCCTCTATGCTTCTATTGCGATAGGGCTTGGCCCCCCCGGCAATTACCCCGCCCGTACCGGTGGCTCCCTTTCCCAGGGCGGCGGGGTTCACTGTCTGTACGGTTATTCGCACCCTGCCCCCGGAGGCAGGCTCCACCCCGGTGGCCATAACTATTCCCAGCTGCTCCACCTCCCGGTGGTCCCAGCAGGAGGGAAGAGTAATCAAAATACCGGCAAGCAGCAAACCCAACAAAAAAATTTTTATTATTGCCTTCATCTTCCCTTTCATTCCTGCCGGTCCCCCTGCTCACCCCCGGGTTTTTTAACGGAAGGCTTAAGCCCCGGGGCCTGGCGCCGGCGGTTCTGCTTGGCTGTCTCAGCCGGGCGTTCGTCCATGGCCCACCAGGGGACCCGCATCAGCACATCCTTGAGATCCCTGGGGTGCAGGGGCGCCAGGGGGGAAAGGTAGGGTACCCCGAAGGAGCGCAGCCCGGCCAGGTGGATCAATATGGCCAATATACCCACCATCACTCCGAACAGTCCCAGGCTGGCCGCCAGCAGCATCATGGGAAAGCGCAGCAGGCGCAGGGCAAGGCCGAAATTAAAGGCCGGGCTGGCAAAGGAAGCTATTCCGGTAACCGCCACCACTATCACCATCAGCGGGGATACGATACCGGCCTGAACGGCGGCCTGCCCGATAACAAGGGCGCCCACTATACTTACCGCCTGGCCCACCGACCGGGGCAGGCGCACACCGGCCTCCCTCAGGGCCTCAAAGGTAAATTCCATTAACAGTGCCTCCACCAGGGCCGGGAAGGGCACCCCCTCCCGGGCGGCGGCCAGGGTAATCAACAGCCGGGTGGGAATCATCTCCTGGTGGAAGGTGGTGATGGCAATATAAAGGGACGGCAGCAAAATAGATATGCCAAAGGCCACAAATCTCAACCACAGTATGATGGTGCCCATCATGTAACGTTCATAATAATCCTCGGCGGAACTCATGAAAGCGGTGATATCCACCGGCACGATCAGTACCACCGGTGTGCCGTCCGTAAGTATGGCCACCCGCCCCTCCAGCAGGGAGGCAGCCACCCTGTCCGGCCGCTCGGTATGGATTATCTGGGGAAAGGGCGAATAGGGATTATCCTCTATGAATTCCTCCAAATATCCGCTTTCCAGCACACCGTCGATATTGATGCGCTGCAGCCGGCGTTTCACCTCGGCCACCATATCCGGAGACACAATGCCCCGGATGTAGGCAATGGTAACCCCGGTATGGGAAACCCGCCCGATATGTATATTCTCCAGAATAAGATTGGGGCTCCTGAGCCGGCGGCGAATCAGGCTGGTGTTGGTGCGAAGGGTTTCCACAAACCCCTCCCGGGGCCCCCGCACCAGGATCTCGGAATCCGGTTCGGATACCTGCCGGGAATTCCAGTTCTTGATGTCCAGAACCAGGGCTTTATCCTGCCCGTCGATGAACAGTATCACATTCCCGTACAACATGCTGGACACCACATTCTCCATGTTGCCGGTTTCAAACACGTTGGATACCGGGATGGCGGAGTTCTGCAGCCATTCCAGAAGGCTTCCCGGGGCGGGCCTGAACCCGGCCTGGCGGGACTCCAGCATCAAAGGTTTCATTATATCGTTGTTAAACGAGGCGTTATCCGTCATGCCGTCCACATAAACAACCGCCGCCCCGGTCTGCTCCGCCGCCCCCAGCCGGAAATGCCGGAACACCACGTCATTATTCAGGCCGAAAATGTTTTTCATTAAATTAAGGTTATCCTCAAGGCGGGACATTACCGCCATCTGTTTAAGCTCCCGGTCAAGGTATACCCGCCGGTCCGGCTCCGGCTGCTGATGGCCGTTCGCTGCCTGCCCGGCGTTTCTTTTCTTTGACGGTTTTCTCGCTAGCCTTTTTAACAGCCGGGTTACCACCGGGCAAGCCCCCCTGTTTAAGATATCAAAGGTTTTACCAAGAAGGAAAAATTTTGGCTGCGCTTATAATATCCGACACAAAAGGAGTTTTTATTCCGGGCTGTTAAAAAACCAATCACGTTTCCGGGTTTCCATCCCCGGCTTGCTCACCCGGCGGCGCGGGCCGCCGGAGCAAAGATTAATAATATTCGCTTTTGCAACAAAAAATACCATTGGATGCTTGCCGGGCCGCGCCGGGTATGTAAACGACACCGCGGCCGGAGAGGCAATTTATCTTCAGGCTGTTTACCGCACACGGACGAAAAGAGGCAGGGAATCCGCAGTTATGCTGGAAAAGGGAAAAATATCATGCACCCAGACGGTCTTTTTACTGGCAAATTTAGTTAGCGCCACCGCAATAATATTCCTGCCGGCCATAACCTCCCGGGACGCCGGGCGGGACTCCTGGCTGGCCCCGGTGATTTCCACCCTGCCGGGAATCTACCTGGCCCTGGTAATCGGCGCTTTGGGGAAAAGGTTTCCCGGCCGGACCCTGATCCAGTATCTGCAATCCGTACTGAGCGCCTGGCCGGGAAAAGCGGCCGGTCTTTTTTACCTTTTCTTTTTTTTACATACCAGCGGCGTTGTAATCAGGGAATTCGGCGAGCTGCTGGTCAGCCTGGTAATGCCCAATACTCCCCTGATAGTTTTCCACTCGGTGATACTTTTGCTCTGCGCCTGGGCCATACGGGGAGGGCTGGAGGTCCTGGCCAGGGTATTGGCCGTTACCTGGCCGTTTCTGGTTTTCCTTTTTGTTGTATCGGTGCTTCTGGCGTTCAACGAAATGGATTTCAGTTACCTGTTCCCGGTGCTAGAGAACGGCATGCCCCCGGTGCTCAAATCCTCCCTGGCCCCCACCGCCTGGCGGGGTGAAATAATAGTGCTGGCCATGTTCCTGCCCTTTTTGACCAATCCCGGGAAAGGGAAAAGGTGCGCCCTTATCTCCGTGTTTCTCATCGGAATCATACTAACCGCCGACGCCATAGCCAACACGGTAGTATTCGGCCCCTCCACGGCCAGGCTGACCTTCCCCACCTTTTCGCTGATAAGAATGGTCAGCGTCTCCAATTTCCTGGAGCGCATCGAATCCGTGATGGTCGCCCTCTGGGTTATTGGAATGTTCAGCAAAATATCGCTGTTCTATTACGTCACCGTGCTGGGAGCGGCCCAGCTTTTCAATTTAAAGGACTACCGGCCGCTGGTGTTCCCCATGGGGGTGCTCCTGGCGGCACTGTCCATCCAGGTGGCGCCAAACGCCGGGGAACTGGTGGATTACATCACAAAACCCTTCCCTCCCTTTGCCTATGTTTTTGAATACATCATCCCCACCATATTGCTGGCCATTTCATATTTTCGAAAACCCCAAAATCTTAAAACCTAACCCGGAAGGTGTCTCCATAGAAAATTTCCGGGCATACTGCAAAGGCAAAACATGCCGGCAAAACAAAATTGCCCTTCGGGCGGCTCTGAAAAGTTATCCACAGATTTACCAAAAGCATAATTTAATTTCCCGGCTTATTTAAAAAAGCCCGGATTGACACCGGACTTTTTTTGCCAAATAACACATGCTGAAACAGCCGCTTCGATTCGCCTTTTATCCCGGGATTACTTCGACACCACGTCCAGTTCCTTCTTTTGCCTCATTTTTCAGGCATCAAATTCATATACGTCACCAAAGCCGGCTCCGGCATACTTCCATGAGAACAGCCGGCGCCAGCCTACTGCTTTTCAAAACACGACCCCAGGCAGCTTTTTATAATATCATCGGGCAGCGGGTAAAAAATCCCGGCAGGGTCAAATTTGACGGCCCAGAAAAGGTTTTCCAGGCCCATACCGGTTATCTTTGTGTCAAACACAGGTTTAACACCACACTTTTGCTGCAGTTCCCGCACTGCCTCCACCACCTCCACCAGCAGGCTCTCCGGCGGCGCGCCCTCTTTATATACCCCGAAGGCCCGGGCCAATTCCTCAGCCCTGGGAATATAATAGCGGGAAAACTCCTTCAGCACCACCGGCAGCAGCACCGCGTTAGCCTCGCCGTGAGATATTCTCAACTGCCCGCCCACGGCGTGGGCGATATTGTGCACCGGAAAAAACAATCCGGACATGGCAAAGCTCATAATGGCCATGTTGCTGGCCACCAGCATTTTGCTGCGGGCTTCAAGGTTATTGCCGTCCCGTACCGCCGCCGGCAAATTTTTTAAAATCAGACTAACCGACTGAAAACCCAGGGCATCTATCATGCAGTTGGCGCCGGGGGAAGCCAGTCCCTCCACGGCGTGGCAAAGGGCGTCGAAACCTGTATCCGCGGTCATTTTTGGAGAAAGGCCCAGGGTCAGATCCGGGTCCAGCAGGGCTACGTCGGCGGGAATATAGGGATGCAGAATATTGGCTTTTATTCTTAGCTCCTCGTTGTATATAACCGCTATGGGGGAGACCTCGGAACCCGTGCCGGCGGTGGTGGGAATGGCCACATGGGGAATACCCAGCGGCTTGCCCAGGGGCTTTAAATAGGGTCCCAGGTTACCCGGTATCAGCTCCTTAATATCGGTGGCCTTCATGCCCAGCAGGAGCTTGACGCCCTTGGCCGAATCCAGCACACTGCCCCCGCCCAGGGCCAATATGCCGTCGGCGGCTGTCTCACGGTACCAGCGGGCGCAATCGTTAATAACCCTGCTCACCGCGTCCGGCTCTATCCTGTCGTAAACACCTGCCAGGGCGGGACTTCCCTGAACCTCGAAAATATCCTTGATCTGGTCCACAATCCCGGCCTCCGCCAGCCCCTTATCCGTTATCAGGGCGACCCTGCGGCAGCCCATTTCCGTAAACCGCTGGGCGGCAAAAGTGCGGCAGCCGGAGCCCACCTCCACCGAGGTATGATAATCCCAGGCAAAATATTTAGGCGCTCCCATGCAATACCCTCCCGTTCTTTATAAAATAAAATTATTTAAGCCCGATCAAGGGGTTGAAGAATTTTTCACCCGCTTCCGGGGTGAGATCCTGGCAGACATGCTTAACCTCACTGTAGGCCAAAAGGGCGTGATAGCAGTTTTCCCGCCCGAATCCGCTTTGCTTGTAGCCGCCGAAGGGGGCGTCCGGCCTTAAGGCGTGCCAGGTATTAATCCAGACCGTCCCGGTGCGCAGCCTGGCCGCTATTTTTTGCGCCCTGGCCACATTGGTGCTGCAAATGCCCCCGCCGAGCCCATAAACGCTGTCATTGGCCATGGCAACGGCTTCCTCCTGATCATCGTAAGGTATCACACACTGCACCGGGCCGAATATTTCCTCCCTGACCATGGTCATTTTGTTGTGACAATTCATAAAAATGGTGGGCTCAAAGAAGAACCCCCTGTCATACTCCGGCCCGGACAGCCTGCTGCCGCCCCAGACCAGCTGCGCACCCTCACTTTTGCCCGTCTCCACATAATTGATGATTGTTTTTAGCTGGGCCTCGCTGGCTATAGGTCCCAGGTCGGTGGCAGGGTCCATTTGATTGCCTGTCTTCATCTTCTTTATCTTCTCAATCATTCGTTCCACCAGTTCCTGCTGTAAATGCCGGGGAACGAATACCCTGGTTCCAGACTCGCAGGCCTGGCCGGAATTAAAAAGAAAGGCGTACAGGCTGATATTGACGGCCACTTCCATATCCGTATCATCCAGTATGATTAAAGGCGACTTTCCGCCAAGCTCCATGGTTATCCTTTTAATACCGTCCGCGGCCAGGTGGGCAACCTGGCGCCCCACTTCGGTGGAACCGGTAAAGGATATCTTATCCACTTCGGGATGGGCCGCCAGGTGGTTTCCCACCAGCGGACCGGGGCCGGTTACCACGTTGAACACACCTGCGGGGACTCCCGCCATGTGCGCCAGATTAGCCAGTTCCAGGGCGGTCAGCGGTGTAATGCCGGCCGGTTTTAGCACTATGCTGTTGCCCATGGCCAGGGCCGGGGCAAATTTCCAGGCGGCCAGGATCATGGGAAAGTTCCAGGGTGTTATACCGGCACAGACGCCAATGGGCTCTCTTTTCCAGTAGCTGTGCATGGGCAATACCCAGGGCAGGCAAAGGCCGTGCTCCACCCGGGGCATTTCCTTTATAAACATGGCCGTCATCACCAGGGATGCGGCCACCTCGGCTATGTCCACGGTGGAGGTGCGGCGAATGGTGCCTCCCGAACATAAAGATTCCAAACCGGCCAGCTTATCCTTGTTGACCATCACCAGGAGAGCCATATTGTTTAAAATCCCCGCCCGCTCCTCAACGGACTTGCCCGACCAGACACCGGATTCAAAAGCCCGGCGGGCGGAAAGAACCGCTTGGTCCACATCACCCCGGGTCCCCAGGGCCACCCTGGCCACCACCTCCCGGTTGGCCGGGTTGATCACCCCGGTCATTTCCCCCGACTCGCCGGCCGTCCACCTGCCGTCGATAAAGTGCTGATACTCCGGAACAGTATTCATACTCTCATACCTCCCAGCTTTTTATAGCTCCCTATTTTCTTCCTCTTCAAAAAGAGCCCGGCGGGCCCAAAGGAAATGCTCCTCGGTAATACGGCGGGAATCCGCCGGCTTTCCCGCGGCCAGGGCTTCTATAATCTTCCCGTGGTCCGCAATACATTTATCCCTGTTTTCCCTGAGCCCGAACAGCACCATGGCGTAACGCTCCATGATAACCCACATGGTGGTCGCCACGCTGAGCAGAACCGGGCTCTTGGCGGCCCTGCCCAGCAGCAGGTGAAACTCCTTATCCAGGGCTGTAAAATGTTCCCCGGTTTCCACCGCCTCTTCCAGCAGCCGCTGCAATCCGCCGATTTCCTCCAGCTCCCCCTCGGAAATCCTCTGGGCCGCCAGTTCCGCCATCACTCCCTCAATACGGGTAACCGCCTCATGGGCTCCGGTAAGGGCGGCAGCGTCCAGCCCGTCTTCGGACATAAAGCGGAATATAACGGTTTCCACGCCGAAACCGCCCGCACCGGCACTGACAAAAACACCCTCCCCCACCCTTTTTTCTATTACCCGCATAAATTCCAAAACCCTAAGCGCCTCCCTCAGGGTGCCCCTGTTTACCCCCAGAGTCTCGGCCATTTCCCTCTCTCCGGGCAGCCTGTCGCCGGTTTTGAATTTTTCCTCCAGGATTAAATTCAGTATCTGGCTGGCCACATCCTCATAAAGCGAGCGTTTTTTCAAATGTCTAAAATAGGTGTTAATCATCCTCGCACTCCCTAAAAAATTTTTGTCTCATAAGCTGCCGGGTGGTTGGACCAGTGTATAAATTTAGAATATTGCAACATAACTGTTTAGGCAATACTTTTTTGTTCACCGGCAAATTATTTTCAAAAAGACCATGGCATTCTCCCCAAAATGTTTAATAATATAGTCCTTTGCAGAATATACATTTATTAACTATTTATTTACCTATTTGCATACATTAATAGTAAAATATTCACCCGTAGAAGGGGGCTGAAACTGTTGGGAATTCTTTCGGAAAAAGAAATGTACTTTAAAGCAGCCGAGAGGGCATTCTATAGAAATCCATTTTCCGATTTGCTTATTGTTTCATTTACAACCCTGAACAGTGACGATGAAAGCTGGAAAGGCCTTCAGCTTCCGGTGCTGCTGGTGCCCGCAGACGGCGCCGTACCGGATGCGACACGCAGAGAGATAGCCAGGCGAAGAAGGGTAAACCTTTACGTATGGGGAAACAGCGACACTGTGCCGGACCATACTCTCAGGGAACTGACGGCTTTAACCAGTGGAAAAGTGTACAGGATTCTGGGACATGAAGAGAACAGCCAGCAGGATGTTGAAGATTTACAGGCCCCGCCGCCGGAATCCTCTCCAGAAACCCAGAACACTCCGGATTCGTCTGCCGGGGACGCAGGCCCGGACACTGCCGCAATTGCCCCTGAACCAGCCGGAGAAACGGCTGCTGCTGAAACGGAAATGGCGGAGGCAGCGGTTCCCCCCGGGGAAACCGGGGAGGAAGCGGAAAAGGACCCGGCTCCATGGCAGGACGTGGTCATAGCGGAAGAGGAAAATATCACAATGGAACCGGCCGACAGTCCGGCCGGGCCGCCCCACGAAGAAGCCATGGAATTAACCATGGATTTGGCGGAGGAAAATACCACGGGGGCTGATTTTGAAAAATCCCAGGAGATTGTTGATAAAGCGGCCGGAGAGGAAACAGCCGGCTTCGGTTTGCCCGGGGATGAAGCAACAACTGAAGCGGCAAAAACACCTGCCGAATTAACGGAAGAAGTATTTGAGTCTATTGAAGAAACATTTGAGACTATTAAAGATACACCCGGAGAAACGGCGGAGTATCCGGAGGAATCCTGGGAAGCCGCGGGTGAAAATGAGGGTGAAGGCCCTGAAAATACAGATGCCGGGGAGGAAACAGGGGAAGAGGCCGTCGATACGGAAGGCGAACAGCAGCTTACGGAAGAGGTAATCATTCTGGAAACCGGTTATGCCGGGGCAGAGGCGGATGCCGGCGGCGCTGAAACTGCCCGTACGGCAGACGAAGACCCCAACAGGGATTCCGATGCTTACTTTAACGGGAACAGTAAGGAATATGGTAAAAATGTAATTATATGGCGCTTTCCTTCCTAAAAACACCAAAAATGCTCTCCGGTCCGCGGGGAGCATTTTTTCTGAAGACATGTCGGCTAAATGAAACTTTCTCCGGCAATTGCCGAATAATATAAAAAGAAGTATTTTAATCCAGCACTTCGGGGCAAGAGTATTATATTTTTAAACCAGGAGGGTCTGCCATATGCCGGAAACGAAAATTGTTAAGGATTTAATGGTCCCCATTTCGGAATATCCAGTGGTTTACGAAGACCTCAGCCTTAAAGAAGCCATTATAATTCTGAAAAACCACCTTTCCAGGGGCAAGGAACACCGCTCACTAATGGTTTTCAGCAAAGATAAAAAGGTGGGCGGCGAAGAACGGCTGGTGTCCATACTGACGGTGCGGGACATACTCAATACCATCAAAAGAAACAGGATGATTTACGAAAACACTGAACTGTATACCATGTCCTGGGCTTTCTTCTATCACAAAACCCCCCTGGAACAATACACCATCACCAGGGTCGGTCAGGCCGCCCGTCCGCTGGTTAAAGCCTTCTTGCAGGATAATGACACGGTAACCAGGGCAATAGAATTGATGATGACCCAAAACGTAAATCTGATTCCGGTTTTCCGGGACAAAAAGGCTGTGGGAATACTCAGGGCGCTGGACATACTGGATTATATAGGGGATATGCTGTGAGGTGAACTATCCCACCCTTCGCTCCCGCTTCACCAGTAAGGAAGGCCTAAAGTTGCGGGACTTCCTGGCGGGAAAGTTAAATATTCCTTATCAGGCCAAACAGTTTTTCCCTGGTTCTGGGCACGCCGCAGCCCTCCGCAACCAGGCCCCTGCTTCGCAACTGCCGGTAAACATCCACCAGCCAGGGCTTATCCAAATCAGCGGCGGCTAAAAGTCCGTCATCCTGAAAAATATCTTCCGGCTCCCCTTCCCCGGCCACGGAGCCGTCCTTGATCACGATGACGTGGTCGGCCCAGGAGTAGGCGGCGTTTACGTCGTGAGTGGACAGTATAACCGTTTTGCCCTCCCGGCTAAACCCGTCGAATAATTCCATAATTTGACCTGTCAGTTTTGGGTCCAGCCCGGAAGTGGGCTCGTCAAATATTATCACTTGCGGATTCATGGCCAGTATGTCCGCGATGGAGACCCTCTTCTTCTGGCCGTAACTGAGGTAGTGGGTGGCCTTGTTTTTTAATCCGGTGACCCCGGTAATTTCCATTGCCCGGTCAACCCGGCGTCGCACCTCTTCCCGGGAAAGCCCCATATTTAAAGGCCCGAATGATATTTCCTGATAAACACTGGCTGAAAAAAGCTGTATTTCCGGATCCTGAAAAACAATGCCCACATTTTTGCGGAGTTCCGTCAGGGATGAGTGATCGTACCGGATTTCCCTGCCCCTGAAAATGATTTTACCCCGGGCCGGCTTTAGTATGCCGTTAAAGTGCAAAAACAGGGTGGATTTTCCCGCCCCGTTGGGTCCCAGAAAAGCTATTTTTTTCCCTTTCTCCAGGGAAAGGGTTATATTATTCAAAGCCCTGGTGCCGTCGGGATACTGGTGCACAACATCCCTGGCCTCCATAATAATTTCCGTCAAAAACAGCACCTCCGAGTATTATCTGGCTAACAGCCTGAAAGAATCCGTCCTTGGCTCACTTGCATCAGGCCGCCGGTCCGCCCCATTTTTCCCATATCCCGAAGAGAACCAGGCCGGTATCCAATAAAAGTATAACGGCAATATTCCCCGGCGATAAACTGTAGTTTCTTTCCAAAACCGTTATTTCCCCGTTGTAGCACCTGGAAGTGAGCGCTATGAACAGCATTTTGGACCGGTGGTAGGATTTAACGAACAGGTTGGAAACAAGCTGGCCCAGGGAATGGTATCCCCTGTTCAAATTCACGTACCCCAGCCGGGAGGACTGTGAAGTATATATTTTCTCCGCCGTTTCGGCCATAACAAATATAAAGCGGTAAACCAGGCCCATAAGTTCCATGAACAGCGAAGGAGCCTTTATCTTCCTGAGCAGCGAGATAATGTCCACCATGGGTGTGGTAAGAGCAAGAAAATACAGGCAGCAAGCAGCCGCCAGGGATTTTAAAAATATTTTTCCGGCCAGGGCCAGACCCCCCGCACTTACACCAACACTGACTCCGGCCAGGGAAAAACCCCAAAATGTCCCCGCAGCCTGTCCGGAAAATGAAACCGACAGGGCTATGGCGGCCACACCCACCAGCAAAAAAGCCGCCGGCAAAGCCATTAATTTCAGGTAAAGTCCCCAGGGTATTCCCGCCCGCAAGACCACCGCCCCGGTCATTAACAATATCACCGCCAGGGAAACGGCATAGGAATTGATGGCTAGGCAGATGAGCATGGTTATAAAAGAAAATAAGAATTTTTCCGCCGGATGAATGGAAACCATCCGGTTGGAATAAGCGTAATAATCAATCTGAAACATGAATAACCGTCTCCCAGCCTACTGGTGAATAAAAAAGCCTTCCAAACACCCGTTTAAAAACATTAAAGGGCATCTGAAACGGCCGGTTAGTGCTTTTTCAGGCTCATGGCGAACTTAAAGTAACGATTCCTTTTAAGTTCACTCCCCATAAATTCAGCAAGGCACTCCGCTTGGGCCCCTCCCCTCGGGGCGAAGCCGCCAACATTTTATATTGGAATTTTAAATAAACCAACCCCCGCACACCTGCGGGGGTTAATATTACGCGGCTAAAAAATGCCCTGCGTACATCCCCATCCACGTGGGTACATGGCGCTTTTGGAACAAGCAAGTCTACTGGCTTGAGATCCTGGTCCAAACCGCGCCTTCCCGGTTTTATCCAGTGGCATTGTGCAGTCGGACTCCCTCTTACAGTGGCGGGACCGCGCCGGACTTTAACCGGCTTCCATTTTATATTCTGCCCCGGGCAGAATAACTTGTTCCGGAATAATTTATTTCATTTATTCTACCACCGTTACCGGAAAGCAGTCAAATTAATTAATTCAACGGAAATTGAGCGCCACAGCCCGGGAAACAGACAGCCCCCGGTGGAACAACGGGATTAAACCCGGGCATAATTAAATCTGCAAAAGGAATTAAAAGCTTAAATAGAGAAAAGATACTTCATTCATTTAATCAATATTGGGCCAGGTGTTTATAATGGGTGACATAAAATGTTTGGGTTTGTCCTGCAGCCCCAGGGCTACAGGGAACACCACCGTGCTACTGGAAAGGGCTCTGGCCGGAGCCTCGTCCGCCGGGGCAGCCACGGAGCTGGTAAGACTTGCGGATTACAGCGTCTCACCCTGCAGGGCCTGCGACGGCTGTTTTAATAATGGCCTGTGCGTTATAAAAGACGGTGCGGGGGACATATTTGACAAAATTATTAAAGCGGATAGGATAATACTGGCCGCTCCTATTTTTTCCATGGGCATGAACGCCCAGGCCAAAAGCCTGGTGGACAGGAGCCAGCGATTCTGGGCCAGCCGCTATATTTTGGGACAGCCGGTGATTAAGGATCCCCATCTCCGGCCCGCCCGGGGGGGGATTTACATATCCGCCGCGGGAACGGATTTAAAGGGTGTATTTGACGGGGCAATCAGGGTGGCCCGGTATTTCTTTAAAATGCTTGACATCGGATGGAACGGCAGCTTTTGCTATCCCCTGACGGATAAAATAGGCGATATATACAACAATCCGGCGGCCCTGGAGGAAGTGTACCGGGCCGGAAAAAGACTGGCCCGGGCCGGGAACGATCCTTCATGAACCTGTTGAAAAAAATACGTTTAAAACAAAAAGGCGTCTGATAACCCGTTAAATACAGTGGTTTACCAGACGCCCTTCTCTCTATAACCTAAGTTTCAGGTATTTGTCAGCAGCCCTCCATGGCGGGGGACTCTTTACCTTAATTACCCTGTTGTTTTTTAACCTCCTCTTCCCTCAGGAAGCGGCGCAATACCTTACCCACAATGGTTTTTGGCAGCTCCTTGCGGAATTCCACCAGTTTGGGCACCTTATAGGCGGCCAGCTTGCCCCGGCAGAAATCAATCATCTCCTGCTCGGTGGACTCCATGCCCTCCTTCAAGACTATAAAAGCCTTCACGGTCTCACCCCGGTAGGGATCGGGCACCCCGGCCACCACAGCCTCCTGAACCTTGGGATGTTCAAACAAAACCTCTTCCACATCCCTGGGATAAATGTTGAACCCCCCGGCAATAACCATGTCTTTTTTGCGGTCCACAATATAGAAATACCCGTCTTCATCCATCTTGGCTATATCCCCGGTATACAGCCACCCGTTCACCAGGGTTTTGCCCGATTCCTCCGGCATGTTCCAGTAGCCCTTCATTACCTGGGGCCCGCTGATGCACAACTCCCCAATTTCCCCGGGCGGCAATTCCTTTTGCCCCATTTCCAGATCCATAATTTTACAAACGGTGTTGGACAGCGGCATACCGATGCTTCCCGCTTTGCGCACTCCGATCATGGGATTGCAGTGGGTCACCGGAGAGGTTTCGGAAAGACCGTACCCCTCAACCAGGCAGCCGCCGGTCAGCGCCTCGAACTTCTGGGAAACTTCCACCGGCAGGGGGGCCGAGCCGCTTATGCAATATTTGATTGATTTTACATCATATTTGCCTATCTCCGGATGGTTGTTCACCGCGATATACATGGTGGGCACCCCGGGGAACAACGTGGGCTTATATTTGTCAATGGTTTGAAGCAGGGATTCAATTTCAAACCTGGGCAGCACCACCAGGGTGGCGGCATTGGCTATTCCGAAATTCACGCAGGTGGTCATGCCGTAAGAGTGGAAAAAGGGCAGCACGGACAAAACCACTTCTTCCCCGTATTTGCAGCCCTGAAACCACTGGGTTACCTGAAGCGCGTTGGCCACTATGTTACGGTGGGTCAGCATGGCGCCCTTGGAAACCCCGGTGGTCCCGCCGGTGTATTGAAGCACCGCCAGGTCATTCACCACGTCAAAATCAATTTTAGGAGGGTTCGCCTCGGTGGAGGCCAGAAGCTCCTCGGCTTTGAGCACTTCCGCCTCCCCTTCCGCCGCGGGCTGCCCCAGGCTGAAAAGAATTACGTGTTTAAGAGGGGTAAGCTCCCTTACATTTTTAATCCTGGGATAGAACTGGTCGAAGGCAACAATAATTTCCGCCCCGGAATCGTTAAGTATGTGTTCCAGCTCTCTTTCCACGTACATGGGATTGACCTGCACCACGATCCCCCCGGCTTTTTGAACGGCGAAAAAGCCCACTATGTACTGGGGGCAGTTGGGTGCCATCAGGGCAACCCGGTCTCCCTTTCTGACGCCGAGGTTGTAAAAAGCGGTGGCCATTTTGTCCACCATAACATTGAGCATGGCGTAAGGTATTTCCAGTTGGGCAAAAATCACTGCCGTCCTCCCGGGAAAAGCGGCCGCCACCTTTTCCAGCAGCTGGGGCATGGTTTCTTCCGGGTAGTCCAGTTCCGCCGCAACACCCTGAGGATAGTTTTTCAACCACAATTTTTCACTTTGCATATACGTCCCTCTCTCTCATTATATTTATTATTTTGCAAAGGACTGCTTATATAAAACGGCCTGGGATTATCGGCGGGCAAGTAACTGATTGATTGCTCATTCATAAAATGATAAACATTTAGGCCGACTCTCCAGGTTGATTATAGGTAAACTTCATATATTCATTTTAGAATTTTTTTAATTTTTATACAAGCTTAATATCTTAAAACACTTTAATAATTCACAAAACACGCAACAACGCGACAATTTTTTCTATTTAATTCCCCGGCGCCGGACCCCGGAAACCTGCTACCCAGGCGGTGAATTGTTTGTTAAAATAAAAGAAATTTTAAACACCGGGAGAATAAAATGAGAATTCATTATTTACAGCATGTACCCTTTGAGGACATGGCAAATATTGGCCTTTGGATAAAAGGCCGGGGGCACGAATTATCCGGGACAAAATTTTTTGCGGGTGAAAGGCCAGGACCGGAAACCGCTTTTGACCTGCTGGTGATCATGGGCGGGCCCATGAATATATACGAAGAGGATAAATTTCCCTGGCTGACTGCTGAAAAGAAATTTATAGAAAAGGCCGTGGCCGCTGAAAAATGCGTGCTGGGAATCTGCCTGGGGGCTCAGCTTATGGCCGACGTGCTGGGAGGCAGGGTATATAAAAATAAGCACCGGGAAATAGGCTGGCACCCCGTTACCCTCACCCCGGAAGCCAAAAACACCGCGGTGTTCGGCACCCTGCCGGAACGGTTCACCGCTTTCCACTGGCACGGGGATACCTTCGACACTCCCCCCGGAGCGGTTTGCACCGCGAAAAGCGAGGCCTGCGGGAACCAGGCCTTTGAATACAATAAAAGGGTGATCGGGCTGCAGTTCCACCTGGAAAGCTCCCCATCCAGCGTTGAGGCACTGCTTAATAACTGTTCGGATGAGTTGGCAAAAGACAGCTATATACAAACACCGGAAGAAATAATTTCAGGGATCAAGCACATCGAAAAGCAAAATGAAATAATGTTTTCCATATTGAACCGGCTGGAAAACCTCGCCGCTCCCAAAACAGCAACTGCCCCGGTTTAACTCCGGGGCAGCTGCTGTTACAGGCTATTTATGCTGTTTTCTCCACTTTCACTGCGCAAACCTTCAGCTCGGGTATCTTGGAGATACCGTCCCTGGCAGGGTTGGTAAGCTTGTTGATGGCCACCTCCGGGAAATGGAAGGAGGTAAACACCAGCCCTTCGGGAACCACATCGGTAATTCTGGCGCTAAGTTCCACGCTGCCCCGGCGGGAAGATACCCTGACCCTGTCGCCCTCCGCCAAACCCATTTTTGCGGCGTCCGAGGCGTTAATCTCCAGGTACTCCGTGCCGTAGTGCACTTCCAGCGCCCCTGTGCGCATGGTCATGGTGCCGGTATGATAGTGGAAATGCCTGCGTCCGGTGCTCAGCACCAGGGGATACTGCTGGTCGGGCAATTCCGCCGGGGGCACGTATTCCACCGGGCTGAACTTGCCCAACCCCCGGGAAAATTTACCCACGTGCAATACCGGGGTACCCGGATGGTCGGCGGTGGGGCAGGGCCACTGAATGCCTCCCTGCTCCAGGCGAGGATAAGATATGCCCGCGTAGGACGGGGTAAGGGAAGCAATTTCCCTCATTATTTCCGCCGGGGATTCGTAGCTCATGGGATAGCCCATGGCGGTTGCCACATCGCAGATAATTCTCCAGTCCGGCCTGGCCTCCCCCACGGGCTCAATGGCCTTGCGCACCCGCTGCACCCGCCGCTCGGTGTTGGAGAAGGTGCCGTCCTTTTCGGCGAAGCTGGCTGCCGGCAGCACCACATCCGCCAGCTGGGCGGTTTCCGAGAGGAAAATGTCCTGCACCACCAGAAAGTCCAGTTTTTCCAAAGCATGTATCACATGGCCGGCGTCCGGGTCGGAAAGAACCGGATTCTCGCCCATTATATACATTCCTTTAATCTGTCCGCGGGACGCTCCTTCCAGCATCTCTCCCACGGTAAGGCCCGGTTTGGCGGGAAGGCTTTCCAGACCCCAGGCCGAAGCGAATTTAGCCCTGACATCGTCCAGACCCACTCCCTGGTAGCCGGTTAATACTGCCGGAAGGGCTCCCATATCACAGGCGCCCTGCACGTTGTTCTGGCCCCGCAGAGGGTTTACCCCGCTGTAAGGCTTGCCGATGTGACCGCAGAGCATGGCCAGGTTGGCCACGGCAAAAACATTATGGGTGCCGCAGATGTGCTGGGTTATGCCCATGGTGTAAAGTATGGTGGCGTTTTCCGCCCCGGCGTAGCCCCGGGCAACTTCCCTGAGTTTATCCGCCGGTATGCCTGTCAGCTCCTCAACATACTCCGGGGTATATTTCTCCACGGCTGCCCTGAATACCTCAAAATCTTCCGTTCTTTCCTTAACGAATTCCTTGTTGTAAAGCCCCTCGGAAATTATAACGCCGGCCAGTCCGTTCAGCAGAGCTATATCGGAACCGGATTTAATCTGCAGATGAGTGTGAGCCAGCTCGGCCACCTCGGTCTTCCGGGGGTCCGCCACCACCAGGGTCGAACCTCCCCGCACGGCTTTCTTTACCTGCAGCCCGATAATGGGGTGGGATTCGGTGGTATTGGTGCCTATGGCCAGTATAAAATCAGCCCCGGCCACATCTTTGATGGGGTTGGTCATTGCTCCGCTGCCGAATGCAGTCGCCAGACCGGCGACTGTGGGAGCGTGTCAGAGACGGGCGCAGTGGTCGATATTGTTGGTGCCGAGCACCGCCCGGGTAAATTTGCTAAACAGATAATTCTCCTCGTTGGTGCAGCGGGCGGAGCTAAGTACCGCCAGTGCTTCGGGGCCAAAGCCGGACTTAATCGCCCCAAGCTTTTCCGCCACCAGATTTATAGCCTGCTCCCAGGACGCCTCCACGAACCGGCCGTCCTTTTTAATCAGAGGTTTTTTCAGCCTGTCGGGGTGGTGGATAAAGCCATATCCGAAACGTCCCTTGACGCACAGCGCCCGGCCGTTCACGTCTCCGTCACAGGAGGTGACCCCCACCACCTTGCCGTCCTTGACGTTTAGATCGAAATTGCAGCCTGTGCCGCAATAGGGGCACGTGGTGCGGACCTTTTCAACCTCCCAGGTGCGGGCTTTGGCTCTAAGGCCCTTTTCCTGCAGCGCGCCCACCGGGCATACTGCCACGCAGTTGCCGCAAAATACACAGTCTGATCCGGCCAGGGTGGTATCCATGGCCGGGGCGACTTTGGTATTAAAGCCCCGGTAGGAGTAGTCCACCACTGATTTGCCCTGTATCTGGGCGCAGGCCCGGACGCATTTGCCGCACAGGATGCATTTGTTCATATCCCTGACAATAAAGGGATTATCATCTTCAATTTGGTACTGGTGCACGGCGCCCTTGAAGCCGCCCTCCTTCACCCCGTACCTGTAGGCATAATCCTGTAAACGGCAGTCTCCGCTTCTGGCGCAGGTAAGACAGTCCATGGGGTGATTGGCCAGCAGAAGCTCCAGTATTGTCTTTCTCGCCTCCACCACGGCGGGGGATTCAGTCTCCACCACCATGCCCCCGGTGGCGGCGGTGGCGCAGGAAATCATCAGTGCTCTTGCTCCTTTAATCTCCACCACGCACATGCGGCAAGACCCATCTATGGTTAATTCCGGATCATAACACAGGGTTGGAATAAATATATCCAGCTTTTTGGCCGCTTCCAGTACGGTGCTCCCCTGGGGTACAGTCACCTGACGGCCATTTATGGTTAATGTTACTTCAGCCAATATAAAAGGCCTCCTTTTTTGCAAACCTGGCATAACACCGGTCCACTTAAGATTTTTCAAAAGAATTCCCGGTAGTCGTTATTCCCCGCAAAACACAGCGCCAAAAATTTAATAAAGAGCCAAATATCAACATTTGGCTCTTTATATCAACGGATTTTATAACTTTCTTTTTTAACCTTCTATTTTCTTGAGCTTTTCCAGCACGCCCTGGAGTCCCAGGGCCTCCGGCCAGGTAACCCCCACGAACTCTCCATCCTTCTTCAGCTGCGGTGTCCCGGGCTGGTCACAGTACATAAGCTCCAGGCCCAAACGTCCCTTGAGGCACAGGGGCCGTCCCGGTCCCGGCGCCCTGGCGGCCACACCGATAACCTTTTGGCCCTTGGAAATTAAATCAAACTGGCAGCCGCTGTCGCAAAAGGTACAGGTAACAGGTTTTTTCTCCAATTCCCAAACCCGCCCCTGTCCGGACAGCCGCTTATAGGTAAGGGCGCCAACCGGGCATACGGCCACGCAGCGGCCGCAATAAACGCAATCCGATTCACCCAGGGGAACGTCCATGGGAGCGGCTATTTTAGTATTGAAGCCGCGATAAGCATAGTCCACCACGGCCCGCTCCTTCACCTGGGCGCAAGTGCGCACGCACCTGCCGCACAATATGCATTTATTCAAATCCCTGATGATGTAGGGATTGCTGTCTTCAATAGCGTAGGAATGCCGCTGTCCCTCAAATCCAGGCCCCTTGACGCCGTAGCGGAAGGCATAATCCTGCAAACGGCAGTCCCCGTTCTTTTCACAGGTCAGGCAATCCTGGGGATGGTTGGCCAGGATCAGTTCCAGTATTGTTTTGCGGGCTTCCACCACCGCCGGCGATTCGGTCTGCACCACCATGCCCTCGGTGGCTTCGGTGACACAGGAGGCAGGCAAATTGCGCATGCCCTGAATTTCCACCACGCAAATGCGGCAGGCTCCGAAACCGGTCAGCTCTGGCGCGTGACAAAAGGTGGGAATAAAAAATCCCGCTTCCGCCGCCGCGTCCAGTACGGTGGTTCCCTTTTGCACCGTTACTTTAACCCCGTTTATGGTCAGGGTAACATTGGCCACTTACATACACCTCCCTGATTAAGCCTTGATAATGGCTTCAAATTTACAGCCCATCAGGCAGCTTCCGCATTTGATGCATTTGGCCGCATCAATGACGTGGGGCTGCTTTTTCTCCCCGGTAATGGCACCCGCCGGACAGCTCCTGAGACACTTGCCGCAGCCTTTGCATTTCTCCGGATCGATGACGTAGGTCAGCAGGGCGGAGCAGGCCCCGGCCGGGCAGCGCTTGTCCTGTATGTGGGCAATGTACTCGTCTTTAAAATAGCGCAGGGTGGATAGAATGGGATTGGGACAGGTCTGGCCCAGACCGCACAGGGCGGTATTTTTAACCACCCGGCCCAGTCTTTCCAGGGTGTCGATATCCTCCATCTTTCCTTCCCCGTTGCAGATGCGGGTGAGAATCTCCAGCATCCGGGTGGTGCCTTCCCGGCAGGGGGTGCACTTGCCGCAGGATTCGGACTGGGTGAAGGTAAGGAAGAACCTGGCCACATCCACCATGCAGGTTGTCTCGTCCATAACCACCAGCCCGCCGGAACCCATCATGGCCCCTGCGGAGATAAGGGAGTCGTAGTCCACCGGGAGATCCAGCAGCTCATCGGGCAGACAGCCGCCGGAGGGACCGCCTATCTGCACGGCCTTGAACTTTTTGCCGTCCTGAATGCCGCCGCCGATGGCAAAGATGATGTCCCTCATGCTGATACCCATGGGAACCTCCACCAGCCCGGTGTTGTTCACCTTGCCGGTGAGGGCGAATATTTTGGTGCCCTTGCTCTTCTCGGTGCCCATGGAAGCGTACCAGGCGCCGCTGTTGCGTAAAATTTGCGGCACATTGGCAAAGGTTTCCACGTTGTTCAGACAGGTGGGCTTGCCCCATAAACCGCTCTGGGCCGGGAAGGGAGGCCTTACCCTGGGCATGCCCCGGTTGCCCTCGATGGATGTCAGCAGCGCGGTCTCTTCCCCGCATACGAAGGCACCGGCGCCGGCTTTTATTTTAAGATGGAAATTAAAGCCTGAATTCAATATGTTATCGCCCAGAATGCCCTTCTCCTCGGCCTGGGCAATGGCTATTTTCAAGCGCTGTATGGCCAGCGGGTATTCCGCCCGCACGTAAAGGTAACCCTCGTCGGCACCCACGGCGTAACCGCAAATCATCATACCTTCCAGCACCGCGTGGGGGTCGCCCTCCAGCACACTGCGGTCCATGAACGCGCCGGGGTCGCCCTCGTCGGCGTTGCAGACCACATATTTTTTGTCACCCTGGGCCTGGCGGACAAAACCCCATTTCATGCCGGTGGGGAAACCGCCGCCGCCCCTGCCCCGCAGGCCGGATGTTTTTACCTCTTCAACCACCTGGTCCGGTGTCAGTTCCAAAAGCGCCCTGGCAAACCCGCTGTAACCGTCATTGGCAATGTATTCTGAAATATCCTCCGGGTTGATATGCCCGCAGTTGTGCAGCACCAGGCGCTGCTGGCGGGCGTAAAAAGGAACGGTTTCGTAAGTTTTGGCCGCTTCCCCGGTGTTGGGGTCCTTGTACAGCAGCCTCTCCACCGTTTCCCCCTTGACCAGGTCACTGGCCACTATTTCAGCCACGTCGTCCTCGGTGACCCTGGTGTAAAAAGTTTTATGCGGCTCCACAATCATAAGCGGGCCCTGTTCACAGAAACCGTGACAGCCGGTGGTGGTGATTGTCACCTTATCCGCAAGGCCATTGGCCGCCAGTTCCTCTTCCAGTTTCTTTCTGAGTTTCGGCGAGCCTGAGGATACGCAACCGGTGCCGGCGCAAATCAGCACATTCCTCTTCGCGCTTTGTTCCGGCAGATGGATGGCTGCCAGAAAATCCGCTCTTTTCTGTTTGCAGGCCTCGTCCTGGTGGCAAATGGGGCCTTCTTTGCGGCATTTTATATAATCCTTACAGGGAGCAGCCGGTTCGTGGGTGCATTTGTCACAGCATTTGTCCATTAAATTATTCATCACGCGGCCTCCTTCCTACTCGTACTTTTCAAGGGTGGATACCGCCTTGTCCGGGGTGAGGCGCCCGTGGGTATCGTCGTTCACCATCATCACCGGGGCCAGTCCGCAGGCGCCAAGGCATGCCACCGTTTCCAGGGTATAACGCAGGTCTTCGGTGGTGCCGTTTTTCTCCACGCCAAGCTTTTTGGACACCCCGTCGAATACCTTTGAGGCGCCCCGCACGTGGCAGGCGGTTCCCTGGCACACGCGAATAATGTTGCGCCCCCTGGGCTTCAGGTGAAACTGCGCATAAAAGGTTACCACTCCGAATGTTTTGCTGAACGGAACGCCCAGGCTTTTTGAAATCTGCTGCATAACCTCTTTGGGCAGGTAGCCGTAAATCTCCTGGGCCTCCTGCAAAAGGGGTATCAGGGCGCCTTTCACTGTTTTGTACTTGTCCAGCGCTGTTAGCAACGCCTCCTGTTTTGCCGATTCGTCACTGTGACCGCATGTGCAAGACAAATTAAACCCTCCTCTCAATTCTCTCCCGTTTATACATAACTGAAAGCCCGCAAAGGCCGGGAAACGGCTGCCCTTGGTGAGACAGCCGAAATTTACAAGTCCTTTACCCCCGCGGACTATCAAATGTTAATCAACTAAAACCTTAATACCCTTTGTTCCGTAACCAGTATGTGCACCGGGCAGTCATGGGGTCCGGGGTATACATTCTCCATTATCTGCAGCTCAAAAGCCGGGGCCAGGAACACTGTTCCCGGTTTGGTCCTGGGTAAAAAGCGATCATAAAAACCCCCGCCGTAGCCCAGCCGGTCCCCGTTCAAATCAAAGGCAACTCCGGGCACAACCACCATATCCAGCTCCCCCGGTTCCAGCGGACGCACGCAGCCGGGAGCCGGCTCCAATATTCCCCAGGCGCCGGGAACCAGATCCTCCGGATAATGAAGTATCTCCGAAGGGGTAAGAACCTTGCCGGCTATATCGGTAATGGGGACGGCAATCCTCTTCCCGACGGCCAGGCAATGGCGAATGAGCTCTCCCATCCGGACCTCGTTGCGGAAATCCACGTAGGCCATTATTGTGCCCGCCCGCCGCCACTCTTCCAGAGATATTAACTTATTTACTATGGTGCTGCTTTTTTCCGCCACTTCCTCCGGTATCATGGCTGCCCTTCGTTTTAAAACATCCTTTCTTAATTCGCCTTTTGTCAATGTAATTCCTCCAAAAAGTCAGACTATTTACCCTTAACTTTTGGTAATATATGAAACAACCCTGCATCAATAACTTTAAAGCGTCATTCCCGGCCCGGAGGTTTCAGGAAAATACCTGTCCCCCCGGGCCGGTCATCATCTAAAAGAAATATATCCTTTAACCCCTGTGATGTCAATTAAGCATAATGACAAAAGACCTTTTATATGCTACATTGCCGGTCCAGTCCCAATTGTCTGAATTATTTTAATTTAACAACATACATGTGAACTATTGCACTTATTAATGTGAATAGTTATAATCAAAAACAACAAAAGCAGTGACCAAACAGAATGTGAATACTGGTACAATACAGAAGCGGCAAGGGTCGGGCCAGTCCCCAAAAGCACTTAAAAAATTTAACGCAAAAAGACCGATCTAAACCCATTGACAGAAACAAATAAAAATCATCTTTGTTTTATCCGCTAAAGCCCGAGAATAAAGAGCTTTTTATTTTTAATGACGTTTGTACCTTTAATCACAATCTGTGGTGACAGAAACCCTAAAAAGGCCGACTGTCAAAAACAACCTCAATCCGGCCTACACAGCGGCTTCCGGGAGGTGATTAATGTACCGAAACAATGTGTCAAAATGTAATGACAATCGCAAAAAACCGTACTCTTAAAGGATTTTTAAAAGATACCCACGGACTAATCAATTAATGTTATTTATTTCACATTCCCAAACAAGGGATTTGGAGGTGATATAAAATCAAAACTCCCGGCAGATTTAAATGTACCCCAAAGTACCGCTCAAAAAAACTCAAAGGAGGCTAAAATCATGGGCGAGAGAAAAATTCGGGATATCATGCTGCCCCTTGGCAATTTCCCGGGAGTGTCACCCCGGGACAGCTTTGAAAAAACAGTAAATGAACTGAATAAATTTCTGCGGACCGGGGATACGCCAGCCATTGATAGCGCAATTTTACTGGTTTACGAAAATAACGCAATAATAGGAATTATAAGAATTAATGATCTGATTGAAGCCATTGAGCCCCAGTATTTGCAGGGCAAAACATACCGCGGCTGGACAGCCGGCAACGAATGGTCAATTCCCGTTTTCTGGGAGGGCCTTTTTACGGAACGTGTCAGGGAAGTCATGGACGGCAAGACGGCCAGGGATATTATGCATCCCCTGGAATACGAAGTTGAAGCGGACGATCCGATGATAAAGGCTGTTTACGGCATGGCCAGATATTCCGTTAACATACTGCCGGTAAAAGAAGACGGCCTGATTACCGGCATGGTTCGCAGCCGGGAGCTGTTCCAGGAAATTTCCGGCCTGGTGGCAAAAGATGAAGCTGAGGTTTACGCCCTTAACAGATTTATCGAAACAGGGAAAAAAGCCGGTTGGGTACACTCCTCCGCCGGGGGCAATTAATCCCAGGAAGAAATGTAAAGCAGGAGGGTTAAAAAAATGAGAAATTATTATGAGGCGCTGATGGCGGCTTCAAGAGCCCACGCCAAATGGGAGATAGAAACCTCCCTGTCCATAATTAGAAACCGCAAATCAATGTTAATACTATTGCTGCTGTCGCTTCCCATTCTTATACCCGCGATGGCCCACGCGGCAGGCGCCCTGCCCGATTTCATCGGCGGCAAATCTTCCTACGGGCCGTCTTACTTCAATCCCACAACCTTTTACGGCTCCATAGCGGTGGGCGTAATTGCGGGATTAATCACCGGATGCATAGGAGCCGGGGGAGGCTTTGTCATCACACCGGCGCTGATGAGCCTGGGAGTAAAGGGTATCCTGGCTGTAGGAACCGACATGTTCCATATTTTTGCCAAGGCAATTATGGGCACCACAATCCACAAAAAACTCGGTAACGTGCATGTGGGTCTGGCCATTGCCTTCCTGGTGGGCTCCGGCCTGGGGGTTACCGGAGGCGGATTGATTAACAGGGCGCTATTCAACTACAACCCTGTAATGAGCGACTTTGTGATCAGCGGAATATATGTGATAATGCTGGGGTTCCTTGGCTTTTACGCCCTGGGCGACTACCTCAGGAGCAGAAAAACCGCCACGGCTTCGGACGACGCCCATGGAGGTCCCTCGGGACTGACCCCCCTGGCGGTAAAACTGCAGGGAATAAACCTTCCCCCGATGATTACATTTGACGAGGAAATCACTCCCGGCGGAAAGAAAATCTCCGGTGTGTTCGTTGCCGTATGCGGCACGGTGGTCGGTTTTACAGCCGCAATACTGGGAGTCGGCGGGGGCTTCCTCACCTTCCCGATGTTTGTATACGGCCTGGGAGTTTCCTCCTTCACCACGGTGGGCACCGATATTCTGCAAATCATCTTTACAGCCGGTTACGGCTCCATTGCCCAGTACGCCGTTTATGGATACGTGTTCTACACCCTGGCCATGGGCATGCTGATCGGGTCCCTGTTCGGCATTCAGCTGGGCGCCATCACCACCAAGGTGGTTCCCGGTATTCAAATCAGAGCCTTTTACGCCCTGGCCATACTGGCGGGCTTCACCAACAGGCTCTTCGCCCTGCCGGAAAAAATGGCCCAGATGGGCTACATTCAACTATCCGCGGAAGCCGGTAAGCTGATTGCCAATATCGGCGTGGTGATTTTCTTCGCACTGGTATCATTCTTCGCAATTTGGATTTTAGCAACCTTTATCCGCAACATACCCAGGCTAAGGGCGGAATCAGCCGGCCAGGCATATTCTGAAGGGGGTGTCACCCAATGATTAGAAACAAGAAGACCTTTTTCATCGGGCTGGCCATGTTAATAAGCTTCTGTGTGGTCTACATCGGAATAATGTCTCCCAGCTTCGGCAACGGCAGAAACGGCCTGGAATTCGCTGACGATATGTTCAATTCCCTGTCCAAGGGCTCCGCTTACTTTATTGGCGAGCAAATGGAAAAAGCGGAAAAAGAAAACGGCAAGGCCATAGACCTGGCCATAACGGCGAAAAGTGAAGAGGAAGCTGCAAACTGGGCAAAATTATATGAAGCTGCGGGGGCCGAGGTAAAACTGGATGGAAACAGTGTGAACATCAAGGGGGATTTCGGCAAAATACTGACCTCCGCCCTGACGGACTGCGACTCCATGTACAACAACCAGGGAGACACCATAACGGCCAAATACGGTTATGACTCCAGAGAAGCCACCTACAACTGGTATAACTCCTTTAAAAAGATGGATGACCAGTTAAAGAACAAGGAAATGTTCCCGGAATCCAGCGTGCTTAACAATGTCATGAAAAAGGGCGTGGAGCCCGCCTACAACTACTACGGCATTGAAATAAAACACGTTAAGGAAAACAAGGCCACTGTCTCATTCATGCTGATATTCTACCTTATCTATACATTATGGTACGGTTTTGGACTCTACTACCTCTTTGACGGCCTGGGTATATCCACCAGCAAGTCCCCCAAAAAAGCCGAGGCATAAAAACCCGCCAAAACTGCTATAAGCCGGTGCAATGGCACCGGCTTATATTTTTAAACATCACCATGCTTTTGTTGCGCTTACAGCGAATACACTTCTTTCTCTTCCAGAGTCCTGATCCCGTTATTTTGAAGCGCGTTTATGGCCTCGTCCAGCTGCTCCACCCGGAACACCACCAGGGCGGCATTGGTGGCCTTTTGAAGAAAAGCGTAAAGGTATTCTATATTAATGCCGGCCTCTTGCAGCACCGTGAGCGCGCCCGCCAGCCCGCCGGGACGGTCCGGCACTTCAACGGCTATTACGTCCGTGGAAGTCACCGTAAATCCCGCTTCCTTTAATGCGTTAAAGGCCTTGTCCGGATCGTTTACAATCAGGCGGAGTATGCCGAAGTCGGTGGTGTCGGCTATGGACAGCGCCCGGATATTAATGCTGTTTTCTCCCAGCACACTGGTGACCTTGGCCAAACGTCCGGACTTATTTTCAAGGAAAATGGAAATTTGCTTTATTCTCAAAACTTCCTGCCTCCTTAATTATTATTTTCAAGGGTGGCCTATTATACCGGCAGTTATATTTCTCTTTTGTCCACTACCCTCTTGGCCTTGCCCTCGCTGCGGGGTATGGTGCGGGGCTCAACCAGTTTTATCCTGGCGTTGATGCCCAGCACGCTTCCTATGCGGGAGCGCAGGCGTCCTTCCAGTTCCTCAATGAAACGAACCTTGTCGCTGAAAAACCGGTCCGAAAGCTCCACCCATATTTCCAGTTCATCCAGGTTGCCCTTGCGGTCCACCACCAGCAGATAATGAGGCTCCGTATCGCCAAATTCCAGCAATACGCTTTCAATCTGCGAGGGAAACACATTGACTCCCCTGATGATCAGCATATCGTCGGAGCGGCCGGTCACCCTCTTCATCCTTATGTGGGTACGCCCGCAACTGCAGGTTTCCTCTGTGAGGGTGGTTATGTCCCGGGTGCGGTAACGAATTATGGGAAAAGCCTCCTTGGTGAGGGAGGTGAATACCAGTTCCCCCTGTTGCCCGAAGGGTAGCTGTTCTCCGGTTTCCGGATCAATAACTTCCGCAATAAAGTGATCCTCGAATATATGCATGCCCTTTTTCTCCTGGCACTCCATGGATACCCCGGGTCCCAGGACCTCGCTGAGCCCATATATATCATGGGCTGAAATAGCCAGCTTTTCCTCCAGCTGGGCCCGCATCCGCTCGGACCACGGCTCAGCACCGAAAATGCCCGCCTTCAGTGGAAGCTTTGTAAAATCTATTCCCGCGTTTTTGCCCTCTTCGGCAAGAAACAAAGCGTAAGAAGGTGTGCATGTGAGAATGGTCGTTCCGAAATCCTGCATTAGCATCAGCTGCCTGTCGGTATTGCCGCCGGAAACAGGCACAACCGTGGCCCCAAGTTTCTCAGCCCCGTAATGAACTCCCAGCCCCCCGGTAAAAAGGCCGTAACCGTAGCCGTTCTGTATTACCTCCCGGGGACCACCGCCTGCCATGACAATAGCCCTGGCTATCAGCTCGGACCACATGTTAATGTCGTTCCTGGTATACCCCACCACGATGGGTTTGCCGGTGGTGCCGGAGGAGGCGTGCACCCGGACCACTTCCTCACTGGGCACTGCAAAAAGCCCGAAAGGGTAATTATCCCTCAGATCCTGTTTCACCGTAAAGGGCAAATTTTTAATATCGTCCAGAGCTTTTATATCCTCCGGGGCCATTCCCCGTTCATCAAATTTTTTACGGTAGAAAGGCACGTTTTCATAAACCCTTTTCACCGTAGCCTTCAGCCTGGCCAGCTGAAGTTCCCGCAATTGCTCCTTTGGCATGGTTTCGTGTTTCTTGTCCCAATACATATTAATCCCTTTCTTTCAGTTCACAATTTCAGGTTAGAGGTGAGAACAAGCAGCTTTATCAAGAAATATCCCCAATTTAAGTAAAAATTCCATAAAACATTTGATTATTCCTGCAGTAAAGCATCAATTTTAATCAAATTGTTTCAACGGCGAGGGAATACTCACCCACAGCCTCCATGTAATTTCTGCCGGTAATATCCCGGCCCCTGTGATCGAAGGCTATGGCCGGCAGTATTACCAGATCCGGAGAATTTTCCGCCAACCCCACAGCCCGGGACATATCCTCCACCGTTAAAAGACCGGCACATCCGATGGAGCCCCCGAAATAACGGTTTTTTACCGGAATTACGGTTATTTTCTCCCCGGGCAAAAATTTTTGAAGGCCTGCCCTCAACACCGGGAAGCCGAATTCCGACGAAAGCGCCAGCGCCCTCCCGCTCCGGTTCCTCCGGACCGCCCGCCGTATCCGCTCCAGGGTATCCGGCTCCAAATCGCAATCCATTACCAGCCCGGAGGTTTGGTCTTTTCCTTTAACAAGTCTGACGGATAACTCCTCCCCGTCCCTCAAAATATTAAGCTCCGGGTTTACGGCTTTCAATACCCTCTTAAAGGCGTCCACCCGGCTTAACACCGGCAGGCCGTTAACAAAAATGATCTCATCTCCAGTTTTCAATCCGGCCTTTCCCGCCGGAGACGGCCCCACAACCCCCGCCAGCCGGGCCGCAAGATCAGACAGGTTGGGAGGTTCGGCAATGACAGGTATTTTAACCTCACATTTAATATTCTCCACAAACCCGGCCAGCTCTCCCGGAAGAAACCCGGGCACCGGCAGTCCCTCCGGCGCAAAGCGGGTGTAGCCGGGCATGAATATCCTTACGGTCCTTGCCCCCTGCCGGTCAAAGAGCCGGACAGTTTCCGCAATATCCTCCCAGCCGGTGATATGCGGCATGGCCACTATGCTGCCATGATATTCCAAACCGTATTCCCTCAGCAATCCGGGCGCCCTGACCGCCACAGCGGCCCTGGAGTCGTTCATTAATACCTTGCGGTTGCGTTCCGAGGCGCTGTTGAGTGAAAGATTAACCACCATACCGCCCAGGGAGGATAAAAATATAATATTATCCGGGTCCAGCAGGTTTCCGTTGGTGGTTATTTTAATCACTGTTTCCGGAAACCTGCGCCTTATCCGGGATAAAATCTCTTTAATATCAGGATGTGTAAAAGGCTCCCCCTCCATTATCCTGGTTACCGATTCACCGATGACCAGGGGAAAAGAAGGATCAATATAGTCCAGCATTTCATCCACCTGGCCCGGGGAAACCGGAGGCAGGTTCCGGGAATCAATTCCCGGCGGATTTTGTCGATGGCTGCAGAAAATGCAGCGCACATTGCAAGTCGAAGTTATGGCCAATATGTTATTTCGTGCCGCACTATACAACAACAAATCGTAAAGGCTGGTTTTCGACATATTTTGCCTCACAGTTTCACCCACAGATCTATAGCACCATAAATAAGTTATTAACAGACTTATTAACATTATCCACAAGTTAAATTCCACAGAACAGACTTTCTTAAAAGAATATAGGGAGTGCAAAAATGCCTGCAAAGGCCCGGTTTAGTTGGAAAAAACCATATCAATAGCTACTATCTGTAAATTTTTGGTATTTCATATTGTGGATAACGCCGTCAAATACCGTGAATTATAGCCAAATTCTAATACCTTTCCTCTCCCAGTTTTAACCCGGGAACGGCGTTTAATGTCAGTGGGGCAAAATCCCCCCGTAAAAATTTATAATAAGCGGCACAGGCAATCATGGCGGCATTGTCGGTGCATAACACAGGGGGCGGGGTCACCAGCCGGATCCCCCTGTTGTTGCATTCCCCGGCCAGGGTTTCTCTCAGGCAGCGGTTTGCAGCCACCCCGCCGGCCAGCAATACCGTACCGGCGCCAAACCTGCCGGCGGCTTTGACGGTTTTGTCCACCAGCACGTCCACCACCGCCCGCTGAAAACTTGCGGCCAGGTCCGCCCTGTTAACAGCCTCGCCCCTGAGCCGGGAACGGTGGCGGTAATTAATAACCGCCGATTTTAAGCCGCTAAAACTGAAATCCAAACTGCCCTCCTCCAGGTATGCCCGGGGCAAAGGCACGGCTGTTTCATTCCCCTCAGGGGCAAGTTTGTCAATTAAAGGTCCTCCGGGATACCCCAGTTCCAAGGTGCGGGCAACCTTGTCAAAAGCCTCCCCCGCGGCGTCATCCCTGGTTCTGCCCACCACCCGGTAGCTGCCGTGGCCGGACATTACCACCAAATCCGTATGCCCTCCGCTTACCACCAGGCAGAGCAAAGGAAAATCCAGCTCCGGCTCCACCAAAAAATTGGCGTATAGGTGTCCCTCCAGGTGATTTACTCCCAGCAGGGGAATATCCAGGGCAAAGGCAATGGCCTTTGCCGCCGCCACCCCAACCAGAAGCGCGCCCACCAGTCCCGGGCCATAGGTAACCGCCACCGCGGACAGCATGGAGAAATCAACCCCTGCCTGGTCCAGGGCCTCCTGCACAACTCCGTTGATCATTTCCAGGTGTTTGCGGGACGCCACTTCGGGAACCACTCCGCCGAACTTTTTATGAACGTCTATTTGGGATGAAATAATATTGGACAGAATATCCGTGCCGTCCCGGAGCACCGCCGCCGAAGTTTCATCACAGGACGTTTCCAGGGCTAAAACCAAACGAGCCATATCAACCCACCCGAACATAATATTACCTGCTGCATGAAAAATATTATATCACAGAGCCGAAGAAGCGTCTAAAAAGGTTACCCCTTAAAAGCCCGGGCACTGTTCCCTTGGATTTACTGCCCCGGCCCGGGGATACCCGCCCGCCGCAACTGCAAAAAAGGAGAGCTTTCCGGCAAGCCCGTCAGGCACGCCCCTCTCCTTTTTCCGGCCGGACCAAATACCCGGGCAGGCCGGCCTTAATGCACATAGTATGTATAAATGCGGAGCATTCTCTTTTCAACATTTCCTGTACAAGGAGGGTATTGCCTATGACCCTCGCCGTGAAAGTTCTTACTTATAATATACACCACGGCGCCGACGCCGCGGGCCGCAGAAGCATCAACAGCATAGGGGAGACAATAGGAAACTCCGGCGCGCACCTGGCCGGCCTGCAGGAAGTGGACTGCCTGATGCCCCGGACCTTCTTCTCCCACCAGGCCCGGCGCCTGGCCCAAAAATTGGATATGAAATATGCCTTCGGGGCAAATATGAAGTGGCTGGCAATGTTCCGGTACGGCAACGCCCTGTTGAGCCGCTTTCCAATTGTGGCCCGGGCCAATATACCCTTACCGGGCAAAACCGAGAAAAGGGGGCTTTTAAAAGCGTTAATCCGCCCCCGGGAAAACACCGAGTTTTATTTTCTCTGCGTCCACCTGGGGCTTTCCCGGGCAGAGCGCAGGGAACAGATTAAAAGTATTATGGAAATAGCAAACACCCTGGACAGGCCTTATATACTTGCGGGGGATTTCAATACCGAACCGGGCTCCGGGGAATTATCCGCCCTTGGGGAATGCATGCAGGCAACTATGCTGAAAGCGCCTGGAAGGTACGCCACATTTCCCTCCTACAGGCCCGGTCACGGCCTGGATTACATTTTCACATCCCGGCACTGGCGGGTGATATCCTGCCGGATTATCCCCAGCGGCGCTTCGGACCACCTGCCGGTAATGTCTGAAATGTTACTGGGGTGAAAAGAATCCGGGGAAGTGACGGACACACCGGAAGCTGTGACAACTACCCGGTTTTTCCCATTTCCTTCAGCAAGTCCTGAAAAACCTCTCCGGCAGACCGGTGAATCACCAGGTCCGCCTGTTCATCCCACTGGGTGGGCTCCCGGTTAATAATTACCACCCGCCGGGCCAGCCCGGGCAGTCCGGCCGCCGGATATACCTGCAGGCTGCTGCCCACCACAAGCAAAAGCTGTGACCCCTTCAAAACCTCTGTGGCGTTGTAAAAGTCCCGGCTCATGGCATCCTCGAACAATACAACCTCCGGCCTCAGCACCCCCGAGCAGGACGGACAAAGCGGCGGGTTTTCACCTGTCCTGACCTTGTTCACCAGCTCCCCGAAGGGCTGGCTCTCCTTGCAATCCATACAGCGGCAAGTGCGCAGGTGCCCGTGGACCTCCCATACCCTCTTTGATCCGGCCTGCCTGTGCAGCCCGTCAATATTCTGGGTGATAACCCCCACCAGGTACCCTTCCTTTTCCAGAAGCGCCAGAGCCTGATGCGCGGAATTGGGTTTCGCGCCGGCGCACCCCAGCCAGCGGTCAAGATTTATATCGTAAAACCTGGCGGGATCTCTTTTCAGGGCGCTAAGGCTGGCGGCTTTGGCCGGGTCTATTTTTGTCCACAAACCGGTGCCCGGACTGCGAAAATCAGGAATGCCGCTTTCGGTGCTAACCCCGGCCCCGGTCAGGGCAAAGGCCGGCCTGTGTGTTTTAAGCATGAGGGCTAGTTGGACTATGCGCTCTTTATATTCCAAAAAGCATCACCCCTCTTATCACTATTTATTAAAAAAGCCCCGGCAGGCACCGCCGGCTGTACGGCTGTCATGGCGGGGAAGCCCTTTCCCGGGATTGCGAACAATCAATTACAGTAAAAATAAATGCCAATATGTTACAGTTAAAAATATACATACTCTAAGCTTTGGATAAAGGTTTAAGGTTTGCCTCCGTTGAATATAAACGGTTATAACCGCAGGTTTTTCATAACCTGTATATTTATTATACAAGGAGTGTTTTACATGGTAAAAAGCTTATTTAACTCCATAATTGGGAAATTTAAAGGTAACAGTGAGGTGGCTGCCGCCGCCGACACCGCTGAAGTCCGCCGGCCGGCGCCTAAAAAGGACAACGACTACAAAAAAATAGTTGATGAAATAGACCGCATGATTTCGGTAGGGGAAGTTTTGAATATAAGGAAAAAGGAACAGGGTCTAAATGTATACTATTACCTGGGTGAAAAGAAAATAATCGACGTGTGCAAAACAGGCCAGCCCACCAAAACGATTTTCCTTTTTTCCGGGGCCAACCATTTGGCCAGGGAAATGAACGCCAGCGGCCTCAAGGCCATCAACAAAAACGAGGCCCGCTCCAAAGGCTACGGTCCCGCCAAAGCACTGTACACCGGCACTGATCCCGAAATTATTAAGAACATGCTGAAAGCAGCCAGGTAGCATACCCCGGGGAAATTCCTCAAACCCTTAAGAAATTCTACAAAAGGAGGAAAATACGTTGGGGACATTCCTCCGACCCCTAAAAATTGCCCCAAAGAGAGGTGTGTCCCCTTACATAAGTTGGGGACATTCCTCCGACCCTTAAGAATTGCCCATAAAGTGAGGTGTGTCCCCTAACCTTAAAACCGCAGCTAACGCTGCGGTTTTGTACATTATTCTTTAACCTCGTCTTTCAGTTCATCATCCTTTAATAATTCCTTACCGCAATAGCTGCAAAATCTGCCGCCCTGGGGAAGCTCCAGATTACAGTCCGGGCAGGTGGGGGGTTTGGGAGACAGTTTTTCTATTTCCACCTCCGCGTCCTTGATTTCCTCTTCCACTTTGGCCGTACTCTGGCAAAGCCTTTCTATTTCCTCGTCAAGTCCGTCAGCACCGCGGTATTTTTGAAATACCAGCAATCCCAGCCCCCTGAGGTTGTTCTCCATTTCTTTTTCCAATTTGGACAGCTCAAATTTCAACTTGGTGACCTCAATCAGCTCACCCGAACGCTTTGTGATTTCCATCGCCTTACCGCCCACACCCTTGGCCTTTTCACCGATATTTTCCCCGATGTCCCTGGCCTTTCCGCCTATTTCCTTGGCCTTTTCACCCAGCTTTTGGAACAGTTCCATGACATACACCTCCTCATTCTACCAAAACCTTTATCCTCCGGGAGCCCCGAGATTTAATTCTTCAGCTTTGATATACCGGAAGACGTCAGCACCACCGGCATGCCGCCTATATACCCCGGGCGCAAAAAAAACCTTTGCTTGCCGCCGACGCATTTCACCCAGCCTCTTTCCAGCAGGCAGCCTATCAATTCGATGGCCTCATTCTCGTCGATACCCATTTTTTCCATCAATTCCGGCATTAGATCGTCCGCGAAAAAATGCCTCATCTGCATATCATAAACTTCAGCCAGCGCTTTTTCCAGCCTTTGTTCCGCCAAATCAAAATTCTCTGCCGACACGTGGCATCACCTCGTATTAAGGTAAGGTTACCTTGATTTTTTTACAATATACCCACAAAGGAATGCGTCCAACTTTGTAAAAAAACATACCATCCTCTATCCGGGCTCATTACGTCTTAAATAATGTCACAGCTCCCCCAATTTATGTAATCATACCATATTTCTTTCCATTAAGGCAAACAGCTTTATTTGTCAATAATAATAATAACTATTTTGAAAATTTTTAATTAGGGTAATACTTCAGGCGCTATTGTAATGTGTCTTCTCTGAATCTATAATATGGTTTAGCAGCAAATATGATAGGTGAATTGCAATTTTTTGTGGTTAGGCGGTCACTGCTGCGAGAGGGTGATGAATTTATGCTGGCTGACATACTGGAACTGCAAACCGAAAAGGGTACTGTATATATCGAAGGTCCGGCGCCCGGAGAATATCTGGAATCACTCAGCATGAACCAGCAGCTGAATAACTTCCGGCCCGCCGGCAAACAAAAAGAAGCTCTCATCAACATCTCCAAAATACCCCAGGGAATGATTTACATAGCCAGACACCAGAAGGAAATAATAGGTTATGTCACTTTTCACCAGCCTGACGAATATACCCGCTGGAGCAAGCATCCCCGGATTTTGGAAATGGGTGGGATAGAAATAAGTCCCGAATGGCGAAAGTACAAAATAGGGCTTAATTTGCTTAAGGTTGCTTTTTCTGCCAAACCCCTGGAGGATTTTATAGTAATCACCATGGAATACGCCTGGCACTGGGACTTGAGGAGCAGCGGGCTGGATGTATGGAAATACCAGAAAATGCTGACCGGCATGTTTTCCCGGGCGGGCTTGAGTAAAGTATCCACGGATGACCCGGATATTTTAGAGCACCCGTGCAATGTGCTGATGGCCAAAATAGGACCAGGGGTGTCCAAACAGGATATACTTCTTTTTGAGTCCATGCGTTTCATGAGTAAATACGGCGAAGCCGTCCAGATTTGAGAAATAAAAAACGGGGGGTTATGCGTAAGGATAACCCCCCGTTTTTTATTTGATGCTTTTTATTTTGTTTTTAGCCTCCGCCAGGGCAACCTCGTATCTTTGATTGAGCTGGGACTGAACCCTGGCCCATTCCTCCCGGTAGCCCATCTGCCTTTCCTCATAACCCGCCCCGGGATGAGCTCCCTGCCTGTGGTGGCCCATCCTGGCATTAACGGCCATTTCCTGCCTTAGGGTTTCCTTTGCCTGCTCCAGGGCCTGGCGGTACTGATTAAAGAGATACTCCAGCTCGTTTAGGAAGGCTGTAATTTCCCGCTTATTTGATTTTATTCCGATAATTCCTTCGAAGGACCGCCTGTTGCCCTCCATGGTTTCATCGTTTAACGGCAGTACCAGATTTGAGAGCAAAGCCTCTTCAAATCCTGCAATAATAAATTTGCGTTTATTTCCGTCATACTCTGCCAGGGCACTGTCCAGGGTAAAGTTTACATCCTTTAGAAAGGCCGCCCCCAGCCCTTTCCCCCGGGGAATGTACTCAAGCTTTTCAATCTCCTCCGGCTCAACTTCCTTGAAACTTTTCATTCTCTCCATGGCCATTTCCAGGGCGGTTTTAATTTTTCCTTCCATAAATAAACAACCTCCAACCGCAGCATTTAATTTAATATATACTATAAAGATAATAATTTACCTTCCATCCTGGAAGAAGCGTCCTGCTGTAATGCTCAGGCCAAACAATTCAGGACATTTTAAAAGCAAAACCCCAAAGGATATTAACATATTATGTCGAATATCAGTAGCTTGATATATTTTACCATGCCGGAACGGGGGTGCAGCGTTGAGCGCAATTCAAACAGGCCGTCACTACTGAACCCTCCAGACCCGGCACGGTTAAATTCTCCGTCTAAAAACAATGGGCCGGTTTTTTTTTGCCCGGGAGAAAAAAACGGGGCCATTTTAGGGGACATGCTGGATCTAATTAAAAAATGAAAAACGGGGAGGTTATTGATTTTGAGCAAACGAGTAATACAGGTGGAAGACAAACTTCCGCTGCTGCAGACTTTGCCTTTAAGCTTGCAGCACCTGTTCGCCATGTTCGGCTCCACGGTGCTGGTACCTATCTTATTCAAGGTGGATCCCGCCACGATACTTCTAATGAACGGTATAGGCACCCTTCTTTATATATTCATCTGCAGGGGGCGTATTCCCGCTTATCTGGGCTCAAGTTTCGCATTTATTTCTCCGGTGATGGCGGTTTTAAGCAAATATGGCTACAGTGAAGCCCTGGGCGGTTTTATCGTGACCGGCCTGATATTCACACTGGTGGCTCTGATTGTGGGCGCCGCCGGCACCAAATGGATAGACGTGGTATTTCCCCCCGCCGCCATGGGCGCCATTGTTGCGGTTATCGGCCTGGAACTGGTGCCGGTGGCCGCTCAAATGGCCGGTTTAATTCCCCCTGACAACGCCGCCAACTGGCATCCCGATCCCAGGGTTATAACAGTGTCGCTGTTCACCCTGGGGATAACTGTGCTGGGTTCGGTGGTGCTGAGAGGTTTTCTGGCCATCATACCAATACTTCTCGGTATACTCTGCGGGTACGCCCTTTCCCTGTTCATGGGCCTGGTGCAAACCGGGACGGTGTCCGGGGCCTCCTGGCTGGCCTTGCCCCACTTCTACACACCGTCCTTCAACCCCGCTGCCATAGCCATCATAGCCCCTGCGGCGCTGGTGGTAATAGCGGAACATGTGGGACACCTCTTCGTCACCAGCAACATTGTGGGAAAAGACCTGGCCAGAGACCCGGGCTTAAGCCGCTCACTGATGGGCAATGGCCTTTCCACCATGCTTTCGGGATTTGTGGGCTCCACCCCCAACACCACTTATGGCGAAAACATAGGCGTTATGGCCATTACAAAGGTCTACAGCGTTTGGGTTATCGGCGGGGCCGCCATCATTGCGATTATTCTTTCCTTCGTGGGTAAACTTTCCGCCGCCATTCAGAGTATTCCCACCCCCGTGATGGGCGGGGTATCGCTACTGCTTTTCGGAGTTATCGCCTCATCAGGTATTCGCATGCTGGTGGAAGCAAAGGTGGATTACAGCAAAGCCCGCAACCTGATTCTGACCTCGGTGGTGCTTGTTATAGGGATCAGTGGCGCGCAATTGCAAATGGGAGCCATCAGCTTAAAAGGCATGGGCCTGGCCACCATTGTTTCAATATTGCTGGCCCTGGTGCTTAAAACCCTGGACGTATTGGGACTGACCAATGAATAGGCGCCTTCGCCACTTTTAGCCATTGACGCCCCCTGCCGGATAAAGGCAGGGGGCAATTTGTATACAATCATGTGGTTCTGAACCTCCCGGCCATGACATCCAACTCCCCGGCCAACCGGGAAAAGGTTTCCGTGGACTCCGACGCTCCCGCCATGGACCCGGCCTGCTTCTCCGCAACCGCGGCCATGTCTTTTACCGCCAGGGCTATTTCCCCTGCGGTTCCCGCCATTTCCTCTATTTCCGCAACCAGGTTCTGCACCCTTTTTATTATCAGGGAAAACAACTCTCCCACTTCATTTACCACCACGGTCCCGGCATCCACCACTTCAACCCCCTGGTTCATGGCCTCCACCGCCCTGCCCGTCTGATGCTGGATGGAATTGATCATTCTGTAAATGTCCTTGGCGGCGGTGGTGGATTTGTTTGCCAGATTTCTCACTTCTTCCGCCACCACCCCGAACCCCCTTCCCTGCTCTCCCGCCCTGGCGGCCTCTATGGCGGCGTTCAGGGAGAGCAACTGGGTTTGGGCGGCAATGTCGCTGATAAAATCAACGATATCCGTAATGGCCCTGGACAGCTGCGATAATTCCCGAATATTAACGGACACCTCGTTGGTGCAGGTATTTATAACCTCCATCTGCCGGGTTATCTCTTTAATACCTTCACTTCCTTTGTCGGCAAAGCCGGCGGCCTCCCTGGCGGCCAGGGATATTGCCCGGGTTTTATGGCCGACCTTCTCCGCGTTGGCGGACAGCATACCGGTAACAGCGGCGGTGTTGGTGAAGGCGCCGGCCGTATCCTGCAGCCCGGTGCTAATATTTTTAGCGGTAACAGCCACCAGTTGGGACTTGTCCTTTAGCTGTACGGCTATTTCCCTGAGGCTGGTCAACATTATATTAAAGGAAGAGGCCAGGAGTCCCAGTTCATCCTTGCTCTCAATTGTCAGTTTTTCACCCCTCAGGTCGCCGGCGGCAATCCTGGCCGTTTCCCTTTCCATTAAAACAATTGGGCCGGCCATCTTTCCGGCAATATAAATCGCCAGCCCGAAACCAATAAAACACATGGCCAGGACCATAAGGGTAATTGTCAGCTGGGCTCTCTTTACCTTTAACTCATTGGCGTTTTGTACCGTTACCAGATGTTTGTCCTGAATTTCAATAACTTTTTGCGCCGGATCAATTACAGAACGGATAACCTGGTCATTGGTTTTAAGCAGTTCCTCCATTCTGGCCTGGTAGTCCAACGTTTCCGGCCAGACGCCTCCCTGCTTTTGTTTCATGGCGTTGACCTTATAGGCCTTCAGCTTATCCGCATACACTATATAATAATTATACTGGCTCAATATCTGGGCCAGCAGCTTCTTTTCCTCATCCGTTCTAACCAGGCTTTTAACATTTGATATCTTTTCATTAAAGCTGGTGATTAATTTCTCCGACTTTTCCAAATTAAGGCTGTTAAAATTAATTAAATACATTTGGAACTCAACGGTTTGTTCATCAAATACCATAAGGGCTTCCTGGGTGGTTTTGATAATTTTAGATTCCTTGTTTAAGAGGTCGTTATATGACGATCTTAAACTGACCATTTGATAATAGCAGGTTGAGCCTAATACCAGATTAAAAAGCAGTAACAAAAAAAATCCGGCCATTAATTTTTTCTTGATACTGAAAAAAGAATTCCTCCCTGAAAATTTTCCCCGGGTGCCGGGGCCGTCGTTTTCCGGGGAAATATCCGTTGATTTACGGCGGCCCGGGATATTTGAGATAAACATAAGTTTATTAAAAATTTTTTTAACCTTTTCAAACAAATGCTTTTTTTCAATATGTATAAATTTAAACTTTCTCATAAAACCACTTCTTTCGTATTTTTATCACAGTTAATAATAAAATACAAAAGATGGTTTAAATTGGCATTAAAGCAACTTTAATATATTATTAACGGAGCTACTTTTATTTTTAACATAAAAATTTTTACATCAAAATTATACCTGTCAAACCCTTTAGGATAATTCATTGGAGATTTTCAAAATCACGTATTGTATCCATTTTTTTACATTTAACCCAATAATATAAAAACATTTTAAATGAAGAGATATAGTTTAATTTTTTAATTCCCCGGTTTTTTTTGGAAACAATTATCCACCATAAATCGTCTTATAAAGAAAGGGGACGCGCCTTATTATATTGTTCAGTTCTCCTTCGTTGACTTATGAGAAAAACACTATATCTTAATTAAAATTTAGGTATAAACAGGAGGGTATCAATGAAATTAAAAAAATTTTTATTATTAACAGCTTTTCTTTGCCTTTGCCTGTTATCCCGGAATACCGCGGAAGCCGTAAGCTTTTCCGATGTGCCGCAGCAACATTGGGCAGCCGGAACAATTAAAACCATGGTGGAAAAAGAATTGCTCTCCGGTTACCCGGACGGTACTTTCCGGCCGGAGAAACAGGTAAGCCGGGCGGAATTCGCGGCTATACTGATCAAGGCCGCAGGAATAAATACCCAGGCGGCGGACAAGTCCAGCTTTGCTGATGTTGCCGAGGGTAGCTGGTACCTGCCCACGGTTGAAACGGCAAAGAAATTTTTCAACACCGATACTTCACCCGGCGGCCTCAAATTCCGTCCGGAGGAACCGGTTCTGCGGGAGGAGGCAGCCGCCGCGCTGTCCAGGGCCAAGGGACTGTCACGGCTGGACGACGAACAGGCAATGGCCGGTTTATTTTCCGATTACAATCAGATTTCACCCAAATACAGGCCGGATATTCTCCCCGCCGTAAAAAGCAAACTGATCCTGGGCTATCAGGACGGAAGTTTCAAACCCCGTTTGCCCCTCACCAGGGCGGAAGCAGCCTCCCTTATTTACCGTGCATTTTTATATTCACCGTCCCTTGAATCCTGGATTAGCAACGGAGTTATAAAGCCACTGGCGGAAACGGAGAAAGATTACCAGCCCCTGACTAAGGAAATGAACAGCAATTTCGGCAGCATCGCGGTTAACCACAGCCCGGTAAAGGTGGAGTTTTTCGCCGGGAAGCTGGATGTTGACGGCGGAAGTGATAGAATGATATACATTTTCGCCAGGATTGACCCGCTAAAATATTTCACCTTCTCGGAAGCGGATTTCGGCACGAAACCTGAAGCCGTCAAAGAATTTACAAACAACGTGGCTCTGTGGGCTTCAAAGTCTCACCCCGGTGAAAAAGTGCTGGTTGTTCTGGGTTACTCCAACTTGATATACTATAACCCAGAATCAATTTTTGACAACAAATATGTGGCATATGTGCCGGACCAGGAAGGCTGGCACATCAACAGGCTTTACACCGGCGCCGTTGCCCGTAACAACAGTGTTCTTGAGTCCTGGCGGGAGGTCGACTAGGAGGCCGTTGAAAAAGTCCATCTGCTGCGTTGCGGCTGCGGCCTCAATGCTCGACGTACTATGAGTACACTTAAGCTTGAGGCCTTGCCACGCCTTGCATCTGGAGCTTTTTGAACGGCCTCGGGCGGTAGTTTAGCAACATGTTTATTGTTTTTTCAATGTGTTTTTCA
>NZ_BFAV01000142.1 GCF_002933875.1 Desulfocucumis palustris
AGGCTGGCGTACGGTTTCCGGCTTGGCCCCGGATGTGAAATTCGCAGGCTATACCTCAAACCAGACGGTGCAAATACAGTTCAGGGACGGTTCCGGTTCGGGCAACATCAGCACGGGTTTTATTGCGGATACGCGCTCAATACCGTCTATCACGGGAACATCGCTGACCTCAATGATCTCCGGGGGTCTCACGGGCGGCCGGTTCCTGCATACGGAGCCGGGCTTTAGCTGGTTAATCTGGGTGGATACCCACTATGATTCGGGGAACAGGCAGTATGCCTATCAAATACCCTTTACCACCCGTACAGGCACGTCAGTAATGGATACAGGCATGGTGATCAGTTCCGGACAATTGTATTTCTATCCAAAGGCCGCCACCCCGGTAAGCCCGTCGGTATGGTGGAACTCCCGGGCCTGGCAGTACGGCTGGAGAATCAAGGTATGGGATGCGTGGGGACTGGAGAGCCCCTGGGTCAACGGCCAGGACTTTGAGATTATAGCCCTGGAGAGACTGAGGGTGTCTAAGATAGGGAATCCGCCCAACGGACAGCCCGTGCCGGTTTTAAACAACCCTGCAACACATGTCATGATTGATTACGGCACCAACCCATTGCCGAAAATTAAAGCCAACGGCATGGTTGTTATACTGGTGGACTCCATCGGCCCGGTTAATACCCTGCCCCTGGGCGCGAATTTTTATTACCACAGCAGTTCAACAGGGGAAAAGACCACGGCAACGGTCCATAACCTGACAACCCTGTTTCCCTGGGGCTCGGCGACAAACAGGATATCCTGCGAGATATGGTCAAGGCCGGAAGTGCTCATCGCCGGAGACGCGACGGTAATCAGGACTCTTTTGGAGGGGATTACAGATGTTGGCAATGGCGCGCACTTAAGGGTTGAGCAACCATATGATATTGATATTGCGGAGGTCGCGGGCACCTCCTATACGGATTGGAACGTAGTCCTGAAAGGAAGAAAAAATTAGAGTCCTTTTATATCACCGGCTTAGATGTTATAGCGTTGCCGGTGTATTAATTTTAAAGATAGGGGTGGTGCCTGTGTGAGTCGCTTTAATTTCATGGGGGTGGTTTTGTCGGCGATAGGGATCCTGGGTTTTGCCTGCAGCCTGGCTGCCCTGCCCAATCCACCCACGGTACCCGCCCTGATAAGCGCGGTTTTAATCGCCGCCGGCCTGGCGGGCGGCCTGGCCGGAGCCGGCCTGCCATATATTGTTTCGGTATTTGCAATGTCCGCCTGGGCCATTGTCCAGTACACATCCGGGCCGCTTTACAGGTATCTGCGAAACATGCCGGACAAGCTGATACCGGAGCCGGTTAAATATCTAAAAATAATGCTGTTTATGGAAATCATCCTGGTGATGGTTTTTTTATTGCTGGGTTTTAGGGCGATTAAAAACAGCAGGGATATGAAAGCCCTGGGAAGCGGGGAAAGTCCCGTCCCTTCTTTTCTGTTCCGGCTTAAAGAGGCAAAAAAGGGTGAAAAGCCGGACTGCCTCGACACGGTTTTATGCTATGACAGGAAAACTAAAAAGCCAGTAACCCTGCAGGCCAAAAGCCGGTTCCTGAATACGGCGATATTCGGCACCACCGGGACAGGCAAAACCAGGAGCATGTTTGTCCCCTTGATAGAGCAGGACATTAGCCGGATAGCCCGGGGTAACATAATGGCTCTGACGGTGATTGAGCCCACAAAGGATCTTACCGATGAAGCCGCCCTTATCTGTGATAAGGCGGGTGTTCCCTATGTCTATGTGGACCCGACCAACGAAAATACAAAAAAATTCAATGTATTGCAGGGTGATAAGATAATAGCCGCCGAGGCCACCAGAAGTGTTCTTGCCGCCTTGTTCGGGAAACAGGAATCTTTCTTCGGACAGGTACAGCAGACCGCCGCCAGAAACACGGTTCTTTTATTAAAGGAGCTGCGGGGGGACAACCTGGATATTATGGATGTGCTCCGCACCCTCAGGGACGCAGGGAAACTGCAGGCAACCGTTAACCAATTGAAAAGCAGGCAAGGTGAAGCGGATCTGGTTCAGTATTTTGAGTTTGAACTTCTGGGCTCCATGAAGGATAAATACCACCAGTTCGCCGCCGGCCTGCGCCAGCAGTTGGAGGATATAGGGGGCAACCGGCTGCTGAAAAGGGTGCTTTCCGGCAACAGCGATATTAACCTGGACACCCATTTAAGAAACGGCGGGGTATTGATAGTCAATACCGCCATGGGCGAATTAATGAAAAAGCTCAGTGAGGTGTGGGGCCAGTACATATTGATGCACCTGATAGCCGCAATATACCGGAAGCCCAGGGAGACCTGGCAGGTTTCCCACGCCCTGTACATTGACGAACTGCCCAAATACTTAAACCCCGATATCGGTTTTGAGGACCTGCTGGCAATTGGACGTAAATACGGAAACATGACCACCGCGGGCATACAATCCACTTCTCAGCTGACACTGAGGCTGGGAAAGATTGAACACACAAAGACATACCTGACCCTATTTAGAAACAAGGTAGTGTTCGGGGGCATGGATGCAACCGATGCAAAACTTTTTTCAGATGAATTCGGGGAAAAGGAAGTAGAAATGAAACAGTCAACCTATGAAAACAAAATAATTGTTCCGTCACCCTGGGCTAAAAGTTACCGGACAACCAGGACCCTTGAAAAAAGGTATACCTATACGGAGCTTATGGAACTGGAGGGATACCAATTTATTTACCGTATCGTTAAAAACGCCCGTCTGCAGCCGCCCGGGGAGGGAACGGGCAAGCTTGTGGATGTGGAAAAATTAAAGCCGCCCTCCTTCGTCCTGCCGCCCCAAAAACAGCAGGCGGAAAAGGGAACAATCAGATTTATGCCGCCCGGGGAGCGGGACTCAAATTTTTTAGAACGGGAAGGTTCCGGCAATACGCCGGCGCCATCGCCAAAGCAAAGCAGCGGCAATGCCGGCGGGCCGGCTTCAAAGACAAATGGCGGCAACGCCATTCAAAACCGGCCACCTGAAACAAAAAAAGACGGATTCTGGAAGTAGCAAGGTCCAGGGCAGCCAAGCAGCCGTTTACAGGGCTGTTTTTTAATTAAAAAAACGGGAGGTAATAAAAAATGGCATTGAAAGTGGTAAACATTACTCAGGCTGAAGGCTTTACCGGTGAAAAAAAATCCTTCGTGAAGGACCCCTGGCCGGATATCCAGGCATCCAGGCAAAACCGGAACACGCTGCTCCAGGGTATCGTTATGGCTATTGAAGAGCACACCATAAGAGTAGAGGAAAAAGAAAAGAAGATGCCCTGCGCAGTGGTAATGAAGGAGTACGTCAAGGGAATAATCCCCCTGGCCTTTTCCGGCTGCGCCGGCAAGGAGCAACTGAGAAAGCTGATGGGCCAGATCATAGCCTTTAAAGTTATCGGCATTGAAAAGGAGAGCAATCTTTTTATCGGCAGCCGCCAGTACGCCCTGGAGAGAATGTCCAAGGCAACCTGGGAAAGCGTCAAAGAAAACGACACCCGCACAGCGGTTGTAAGGGAAGTTAATCTTAGGGGGGTCAAGGTCGATATAGGAGGAATACTTGCGGATTTGCCGGCAAGGTACATGTCCTGGGGCTGGGTTAACGATGTGCGGGAACTGGTGGAAGTCGGCGACAGCTTCGACGTGAAGATAATAGTCATTGACAGGGAAAAGCAAAGGGTCGAGGTATCGTTAAGGGATCTCTTGCCCTGCCCGTGGCCCGACGCCACCAAGAGATACTCAAAGGATATGGAAGTCCTGGGGGTGGTTACAGGTCTGCCGGACTACGGAATATTTGTCAATCTCGAGCCCGGCGTTGATCTTCTGGCCAAACAGCGCAGGGAGGAAATACGCCCGGGTATTGGTGAGAAAGTTACGGTTGTAATAACAAAAATAGACCCTCAAAAGCGGCATATAGAGGGATTTATAAAAAAGAGGTTTAAATTCCGTTAATTTTTTGCCAAAAAACTGTAATCTCAAGCCGCTGTCAAGTTTGCGGGCGTGTTAATTTTCTGATCAAGGGAGGGTTTAAAATAGGTTTACCTTACGAAAAAAAGAGTGCTGCTTTTTTATCGCCTTTTTCATTTAAGCAGAACTATGAAGTTGCCTGGAATAAAGTCGATCCCAGATGGCAGGGAGCTAATACCATTAGCTCCCTGCCGGACAGGCTGATGGCTCTTTTAAAAGTCACCGACCAGTTAAGGATAGTCACAGCCAAGCAGCTCAGCGCCAGATTCTGGTCGAATAACATGGAAAACGGCGACAAATCGTTAAAGAAGCTGGGAAAGAAAGGTTATTTACTGAGGCATGTGCTTAAAAACAAAAACAAAACAATGGTAATATATACCCTTGGCCCTGCGGGCTGTAAATTGTTGAACAAGCCTTACCAGCCCAACTGGTGGGCGCGGGTTGAGTTGAAGGAGATATTAAAAATACTGGTTTTTAACCAGTTGTATCTGCGAATACACCATTCCATGGACAGTAAGGCGCTGCAGGCCCCTTATCCCTTAACTTCAGTGATAATAATCAACAACAGGGAATTTCCGGTGCTGGTTGTAAGGGGCGACATTGGGGAAATAGCAAGGGAGGTGCGCTGGGCGGATTTAAACAGGGCAATGGTAATATGCGAGGAGCATGAGCAAATAGAGAAAATAGCACTTAATATTAACATTCCCGCAAGGTTTACCACGGACTATGAGCTTTGTTTCAAGTCCTTAAACGAAGCCTTCTACAGTTATAACAGGGAGGCCGACACTGTTGAAAAAGAAACTGTTGATATATTCGGTTAGTTCCAACCCACCCGGGCAATTGGAAATATTTTTAAATATCAACCAAAAAATATTTACAAAATGTTGCGGAAGCCATTATAATGTTTACATATTTTAGTTCCATAAACATAGTGTCAAGCCCCCGCCTGCCATAAAGCAGGAAAGAGAAGGGCACGGGCGCAAGAGTTCTACCCTGTGCACTCTGACCGCTGCACAGAGGTGTGTAAACCGTAAGGCCCCCGGTGATTATGCAGTCAGTTGGCACACCGAGAAGGGTGAGGGCGGGATACGCGCATGCCAAAAAGGTGTGGCGGCGTATAAACGGCAAGCCTGTATTGGCGAACCGCATAACTTAAACCAAAAGCCTTAGTATGTCCCGGTGGATAATACTAGGGCTTTTTATTTTGGATAACCAGAAAATTAACTTAATAACAAAAAATGTACTGTTTCAACCCCAAAGGTCACCCGGTATTCCAATATCGGGTGGCCCATAATTTTTAGTTTTTCCAGCGGAAGGAGGGTTTGATATATTTAAAAATCCTTTCAATAGGAGAAATGATATAGAGAGGATTTGGTTTCATCCCGGAACTTATGAATTCCCCATGCCATTTTTGCTGCCGGCCTACAGTATAGGCTTGTGTAAAATAAAAATCGAGTTAAAAAACCCCTACGAAACCGTTATAACTGTTATCCAGGATAATATCGGCAAAGGCAGCATAACCAACAACTTTGAATTTATTGCCACCAATGTGGCAAAACTTTTCTTTGAAGAGCTGGGGATCTTGCCCGGATATGTAAAATGGGTGGAATTATATCCCGCCGGCATAGCGGGCAAGGAAGAATTAAAAGGTACCGTAACAATGTTGTGGGAAGCCGGCAAACAGCGCTACAGCAATCCACAGTGGGAGAGGCGGCCGGATTAATTAAACCCCTGCCTGGCGGAAGTGGCAGCCGTTTCATGAAATTAGTTATAAAAACCTGTTATTTTTTAAATAAATTATTGTTAATGATGAAAATTTATGCTATATTATGAATAATATAACTTTAATGGCACCTAGCCCCATTGATACCAGGACCGTGGAAGAGAAGGGCAAGGGTGCGGTAGTTCTGCTTCAGGCGCCTGTAGACCGCTTGAAGCGTGTAAACCGCAGGGCCCCCGTGGAGGATGCTTGCAGGAGCGCCACTGGAAGGGTGAAGGCGGAGTATTGGCATACCCTAAGAATGCAGTAATGCAGCGCGTAAAAAAAGCCGGCGTTAATCCAGCCGTCAATAAACCCAAAAAATTGCCCCGCATGTCATCAGGACGTAACCGGGGCTTTTTATATTATAATCAAAAGGAGGCTGATACATCATGGCAGGACTGTCCCTGTGGTATAATCAAGAAGGGGTGACTGCAATGACCAAAGAGGTGGAGGATATTTTAAAACAGGTGGAAGCGCTGACCCTGGAGCAGCAGGTGGAATTATTACGGATACTGGAGAAGAAGTTGTCCATACCTCTCCAGAACCCTCGTCAAATTTTTGACGACTGGGACGACGAGGAGGTGGACAAGGCCTATGCTGAAACAAGGTGAAATTGCAACCGCCCTGTTCAACTTCCCTGACCAAACCGGAGCAAAACGGCGGCCGGTGCTGGTGGTAAGCAGCGAGGACCAGAATATCACTACCAGGAACGCTGTGGTAGCCGCCATATCAAGCCGGCCGGCCAAAAACCGGTACGATTACAAGGTGGAAGGCTGGAAGACGTCAGGATTAAGGGCCCCGTCCATGGTAAGGGCGGGGCAGCTCCTGACCATATCCGGCGCGCTGCTTAAAAAAATAGGCTCCTTGCCGGAGGAAGAATACTTTGAGGTAAAACGGCTTCTGGCAGAACTGCTGAGCCTCAATCCCAACTAAAACCCTTACCGTGATTATCAAGCGGCAAGGGTTTTTTTGTTTCTTGAAGGCTTTTTCCCTGTCCACTGCCTGTGCGGGTGATAATAATCTCCCGCACAGGGCGGGAGACGGGAAAGGAGAGAAAAGGAAACGGTTAAAACTGATTGCCGTGCCGGCAGTGGCTGTATATTTCCGGGAAAGGGAAATTCAAAGAAAACCGGCCTGTTGCCAAAAGCCGCAGGTTATAGCATTAAACCAAAATAATAAGGGAGGTAAATTAAAATGAGTAACTTAAATCAACAAAGTTATTTAGACATACTGGGAGGCCCCGAAAAAGAAAATAACGGTGAAGTCATTGCCCTTTTGGAAACTGCCGGAGACGGCAATGAGAAAAAAACCGGGAAAGCAAAAGGACGTAACGGAAAGTCCGCCGGCAACCCCAGGGTTGTTTGTATCTATGGTAATAAACATATTTATGATGACGGAAAAATGACCCTGGAAGATATCCGCAAGGATCTCCAAAAACGTTATTATCCCGAACTTGCCAGGGAACGTACTGTCATGGAGTATGACATGAAAACAGGCATTATTTTTCCCCGGATAAAGTCGATAAAAAAGGGAAACGGCAGGAAGCACTTCCTGTCGGTGCGGGAGATGGCCGAAAGCCCGGCACGGGTGGTAAATATACTTGCGGCCCGGCACGGTTATTACGAGATCAGAAAAAACGAAATAGGCATATTCAGCGCCATGACGGACAAGGTTGCCGATCTGGACCTCTGGGAATCCGGGTTTAAACCGTTCCTGCCCCCGATTCCCTTCAGCCTTCTGGCCCGGGCCATTGCCTTTTTCAAAAGCACATATTACGAAAGTATGGTTCAGTTCTTTTGGGATCGACAAAAAAGGGAGTATTTCATACATTGCCCCGAGCAAAGGGTTACCGCCCTCAGCATTGACGCGGAGCGCGACGGCCCGGAACAAGAACACCTTCTGGTTCTCGACCTGCACAGCCATAACTATTTTTCAGCCCATTTCGGCCGTGAAGATGATAAGGACGAACTGGAAACACGGATATACGGGGTTGTGGGCGGAACCGACAATTTCTTTCCCGAGATCCGGGTAAGGATATCCTCCGGGGGAAACTTCTGCGAAATTCCCCCGGAGCAGATATTTGAAAGCCCGTTTAACAGCTTCGAGGAAAATTGGAGTGAGAAGGTCACAATTCAGGAAGAAGAGAAAATTTAACCAAGGCGGCACAAACCGGCCCGGAGGCAAAAGGTGCCGCCGGATATTAATAAAAAAGGAGGCTGCCCCTGAAAACAGGGGCAGCCTCCTTTTTTAAAAAAGAAACAGTAGCTTGCGCATTTTTTATAAAAAGTGCTATTATGCCAAAAGATGAGATTATGGCGCGGGAGGGGAAGGAAAAATGAGCTGGCTTATTTATTACATCATTGCGGTTAACATTGCGGGGGTTTTGAGCATGGGCCTGGATAAAATGAAGGCCCGGGCCGGTGCCTGGCGGATTCCGGAAAACAGTCTCATGCTGATAGCCCTGGCTGGCGGTTCCCCGGGCATTTATGCGGGGCTGAAAATATTTCGCCACAAAACCAGGCATTTAAAATTTTCCGTGGGAGTACCCATTATTTTTTTGATACAGGCGGCAATAATTGCCCGGCTGGTATACCTGGGCATTTTATAACAAAATAGAAAGCCCCAACCCGGCAGGTCAAGGCTTTATTATTAAAGCTTCACGTAAAAAGCATTTTCACTTTCATTATATTCCGCGGCGAATTTGCCCTTTTTATTAATATCGAAGTGATTGAAGAAGCCCTTACCAAATACTTTGGTTTTCTTAATCTCCATGCCGCTACCATTCTCAGCGGGCCGTATTCTGAGAATATTTTTTTCCTGGTCGTAAGCCAGCTCAATTCTTTTGCTGGCCAGCTTTTCTCTTACAACATTATTGAAGACAATTGATGTTTTAGAAAAGGAAACTATAGCGTCCTTTTCTTTTTTATCTCCCCGCGGTTTATAAACCTCAAAAGCCAAACGTAGCCCCTCCTCAATAAATTTTACTATTATATTATTATTAATTTTAACTTGTTTGTCAAACCGGCTTTTAAATTAATTTTTGAGATAAACATTATTTATGGTAAAAAAGCTGTCCATTGCGAACAAAAAAGCCGGGCGAAGTAAATACCGGCTGTAATTTTATCGGGCTATTGCCCAAAATGTGTAATATATTTAATTTTCTAATTCTTAAAGGTTTTATAAAAAAGAGATGTGGTTTGAAATAAAATAACTATCCCGCCCTGTTTCAGTCTGTGGTACACCATTTGTACCTTGTCCTCGGGCAGCAGCCTTTTTATTCATAACTGCTGGAACAGCCGCCGGGTAATGTTTTACATCAGGCAGCTTTCCCCAGGTATTGCAGGTGCAGCTGCCGATAACCGGAATAAGGGATTTTGCAGTGATTTTTTTGAATTATAGTAAATCAACCTGTATGGCATTATCCGGCACGGGATTTTATACTGCCACGAGTCAACTTTGTTCTCCGGATGAAGGGGATAATGTAATTAAAAATTGGAGAAAAATAACCACTAATATTCCTCCAGCCGGGAATTGTAAAATTCTTATCGGCTGCCGCCGATGGGATGAGAGTGAAAATTTGACATTTTAAGATGAAAGGAGGTGAACAATGAGCCATAATTGCAACCAAACATTAACTGGGGTCCCGAATATCACCGTCATCCACAGCCTGCCCGGGAGGGTCAGGCTTAATGTGCCCGGCCTGAAGGGCAGCAGTTCCATGGCTGATACACTGGCGGCCGGAATAAAGCTAATTGACCATGTCCGCCGTATCAAGGCAAACCCGTTGACAGGGAGTTTGCTGGTGGAATACGACGTCAGGCGATTAAGCGAAAAAAAACTGCTGGAAAAAATTGTCCCGGTATATAGCAGGCCGGCTGCGGCTGTTAACCATCAGACTACCTCCCCCACCGCCATGGTTAAATCCGGAAGAATGGGAATTTACTGCGGGGATTCCAGGACCCTGGAGATTTTATCAAAGGTGGATACCATTATTTTTGACGGAAGAGGAGCGCTTCCCGAAGAATCCCGCGAGGTGGGGGATGTTCCGCCCGGAAAACTGCCTCCAATGATGGCAAAAGTATATAACAATTTCATATCAATGGCCGTGGGGGTAAACTCCTTCAGGCTGCTGTCGTCCAAGGGGCACCGGAATGTAAAAACCCTGAGGGAAGTGGAGCGCGAGATTGCAGCGGCCCTTGACAGCGCCGCTGCAGCTCCCTTAGCCACGGGCCAGTGCGGTATGGATACCGTCCTGAAAGGCAATTGGCACTCCATGACCCTTGACGGGGTGCTGAGCAGGCTGAAATCAGACCTGACCAGGGGACTGGATAAAGAACAGGTTCAGTACCGCCTGAAGGTATTCGGCCGGAACAAGATTAATGAAGAGCGGCCGGTTGGCCTGCTGGCAAGGATGCGCGGGCAGTTTAAAGATTTCTTGGTCAAGGCTCTAATGGTGTCGGCCCTGGTGTGCGCGGTTTTGGGCGAATTTACCGACGCTCTGGCTATCGTTGCCATTCTCGTGGTCAACGCCCTGCTGGGAGCCCTGCAGGAACATAAAGCGGAGGGGGCCTTACAGGCCCTGTCTGAAATTACGGCGCCCACCGCCAGGGTGAGAAGAGCCGGAAAGGTTGACAGGGTTCCCGCGGAGCAATTGGTGCCCGGGGATATTGTTCTTCTTGAGCAGGGAGACGGTGTTCCCGCCGATTTAAGAATAATTGAGGCCAGTTGCCTGGAATTGGAGGAATCTGCCCTCACAGGCGAGCCCTACCCCGTGGCCAAAAGCGCCGGCCATATCGCGGACTGCATACCCTTGCTGAATTGTTCCAATCTTGTCTTTATGGGTACCAACGTTACCAGGGGGCGCGGCGCCGGGATTGTCACGGCAACCGGGATGAACACCGAGGTAGGTAAAATCGCCGCAATGATCCACAGGCAGGAGAGCCCTCCCACGCCGCTGCAAAGGCGTATGGCCGAAGCGGGCGGAGTTATTTTAAAATATTGCCTGGCGGTCAGCGCCATGGTCGTACTGGCGGGTCTTTTAAGGGGCGGCTCGCCCTTTGGAATGTTTTTAACCGGTGTGAGCCTGGCGGTTGCTGCGATTCCAGAAGGCCTGCCCGCGGTGGTAACCATAGCCCTGGCCTCGGGGGTGAGGCGGATGGCAAAGGAAAACGCGGTGGTGAAAAACCTGCCCGCGGTGGAGACACTGGGCAACGTTACCTTAATCTGCACCGACAAAACAGGCACCTTAACCCGCAACAGGCAGATTTTGCAGAGGGTATATACCGGCAGCGGCTTCTGGCAGGCCGGAGCAGGCGGGGATAACACCTTAAAGCCCCACAGCGGCGGATGCCGCCCGGAGGATTTGGAGTCACTTGTCACAGCCGGGATATTGTGCAACCATGCGGAGTTAAGGCGGTGTGACGGCAAAGGGCCAAAAAGCGCCGGGCAAAAATGGCGGGTGGAGGGAGATCCCACCGAGGGTGCGCTTTTATTGGCCGCCCTGGGAAATAAAACAAATTATAAAGAGGTACGGGAAAAATGGACCCATATCAAAGAAATACCCTTTGATGCCGGGCGTTTGATGATGACAGTCATTTGCAGGCACCCTGACCATGGTTGCGCGGCTTTTGTCAAAGGCGCCCCCGAGGTGGTGCTGGAGCTTTGCTCGCATATTCTGGTTAAAGGTGAAAAAGAGCCGCTGGATAAATTAAAGCGGCGGCAAATACTGAACATCAATGGTGAAATGACCCGTGAGGCCATGAGGGTGCTGGCCATAGCCCACCGGAGCCTGGATAATCCCGATGCGGGCGACCCGGAAGATTCCCTGACCTTGTTAGGCCTTGTGGGTATGGTTGATCCGGTGCGGCCGGAAGTTGCCCGGGCTGTGGACGTCAGCAGGCGCGCCGGCATCCATGTGGCCATGATCACCGGAGACCACCCTTACACAGCCCTGGCGGTGGCCAAAAAGGTGGGCATCTCCTCCGGCGATAAAGTTTTAACCGGGCAGGACATTGACCGCTTAAACGACCTGGAGCTGGCCGAAGCGCTCCGGGAGGTAAGGGTGTTTGCCCGGGTTCTGCCCGGGCAGAAGCTGAGGCTGGTGAAAACCTTCCGGCAGCAGGGGGAAGTTGTGGCCATGATAGGAGACGGAATTAATGACGCGCCCGCGGTAAGGGAAGCGGATATCGGGGTGGCCATGGGCGAGTCCGGAACCGACGTAACCAAACAGGCTGCCGATATAATAATAACCGATGATAACTTTGCCACTCTGCTTCCCGCCGTGGAACAGGGCAGGGGGATTTACAACAACATCAGGCGATCCGTGCGGTATCTTTTATCCACCAATGTGGGCCTGGTATTTCTGGTTTTTACGGCTGTACTGCTGGGGTTGCCCGTTCCACTGATACCCCTTCAGCTGCTGTTTCTGAATGTACTGGGGGACGGCCTTCCGGCTTTGGCCCTGGGGGTGGAGCCGCCGGCCAGGGATCTGATGGACAGGCCGCCCAGGCCTGTTGAAGAAAAATTTTTTGCCCACAGCCTGGGCAGCCAGATCATCAGCAGGGGGCTGGCCACCGGCCTGGTGGGTTTGGAAGCCTATCACAGGCTGTTAAAACAGGGTGATTTGGCCAGGGCCAGGACAGTGGCCATGGCCACCTTTGCGGCCGGTAAACTGTTGTTCGCCCTGGAGTGCGGAGAGAAAAAGGATGGCAACAATCGCTATCTTGCGGGCTCGGTGGCGCTCTCGGCGGCATTGCTCGGTGGCGCCATTTATCTTCCTTATGGAAGGAGAATATTAAAAACCGTGCCCCTGGGAATGAAAGACGTGGCCGGTGTGCTGGGCGCATCGGGACTGACTTTCATTCTGGAAAGAGTGATTGCCTCTTTCTTGCAAGGAGTTAAACCTGAGGATCCGGCGGAAAAGCAAGAACTGCCCCTATAAAGGGCAGTTCTTGCTTTTCCGTCTTCCAACCATAACAATTGCTGAAAAATTTGGAGGAAAAAAATCATATATGAAGAAACAATAAACAAAAACATGTAAAATTTACCGGGGTGGTCTGGCTAATTGAAACAGAAAACAGATTTAAACAAGCTATTGCTGACGCTATCCCTGGCCATGGATTTTTCCAGGCACGGTTTGATGCGCCACCATCAAAGGGTGGCCTTTATCTCTCTGAGAATTGCCGAGGAACTTGGGATTTCTCCGGCCAGCAAACAAAGGATGATCAGGGCGGCTCTGGTTCATGACGCCGGGGTCAGCACCTGGAGGGAAAAATCCCTGCTGCATGAATTTGATGTGATAAATCCGTGGGGGCACTGCAGGAGCGGGTCAAAATTGTTCAGGGGCCTGGACGGCATTGTGCCGGTTTCGAATATTATTCTGCACCACCACGATCGCTGGGACGGCTCCGGTGAATCCTTCCTGGCCGGGGAGTCCATACCCCTGGAGAGCAGGATAATCCACCTGGCCGACCGGGTAGACGTGCTGGTGGGTTATGACCGCTGGGTTCTGGAGCAGCGGAAAGAAATAATGGCCAAGCTGAAAAGCCTGTCCGGGGCTCTTTTTGACCCGGTACTGGTGGAAGTAATGGAACAGGTGGCGGTGAAGGAGAGCTTCTGGTTTGATTTGCTGTCAAAATTTCTTCAATACCAGCTGGAAGAAGAGGCGGCCACGGATTTCGTAAGCCTGGGAATGGAGGATTTGCTAAACCTGGGGAACATTTTTGCGGGAATCATCGACGGCAAAAGCGCCTTCACCCACCGTCACTCCAGGCTGGTATCGGCCATTGCGGGGATGCTGGCGGGTAAAATGGGCTACGGCCCGGAAAAATGTGATATGATGCTGCTGGCCGGCCTGATGCACGATCTGGGTAAACTGACCATACCGGAAAGCATATTGGAAAAGCCGGGGCCGCTGACTGCCGGGGAGCACGATTTGATTAAACAGCATACATATTACTCTTACAGGATATTGGGAATGATCAGCGGATTTGAGGAAATCAGGGAATGGGCCGGATACCACCACGAAAAGCTGGACGGCAGCGGATATCCGTTCCATCTCAGGGGAGGGCAATTATCCCACGGCGCAAGGATAATGGCGGTGGCGGACATTTTCAGCGCCCTGGTGGAGGACCGTCCCTACCGGCAGGGGATGCCGCCCCAAAAGATAAAGGAAATAATGTGGCGGGAAGTGGAAAAAAACCATATCGACGGCGAAGTAATGGACGTGCTGGCTCAAAACATGGATACAGCCTGGGAAATTTACCGGCAATTGAAAATACAGGAAGCCCCTGTTGCTATTTAACCGCCAGCCGGGGCATAATGTGGAAGAATATAATATTGGGAGATGATTTTTTTGAAAAAGACTACCATTCAGACCGACAAGGGAAATATTGTGCTGGAAATGTTCGATAAGGATGCTCCAAACACCGTTGCCAATTTCGAATCCCTTATAAACAAAGGTTTTTATGACGGTTTAACCTTCCACCGGGTGGTGCCCGGGTTTGTTATCCAGGGGGGCTGCCCCCACGGCACCGGCACCGGCGGGCCGGGTTACCAGATCAAGTGCGAAATAAACCCCAACAAACACCTGCGGGGCGCTCTTTCCATGGCGCATGCGGGCAGGGACACCGGGGGCAGCCAGTTCTTTATCTGCCTGGGAGATTTTCCTCACCTGGACGGGGTGCACACCGTTTTTGGAAAGGTGCTGGAAGGTATGGACGTGGTGGATAAAATAGCGCCCGGGGACAAAATGAACAAATTGGCGGTAACCGAGGAATAAAAAGCGAGAGGTTTTGCATGGATGACCGGGAACTTTTTCAAATAATCGCCGGTGAGTCGGAGGTAACTCCGGGCCAGGTGGAAAAAACCGCGGCCCTTCTGGACGACGGCAATACGGTGCCCTTCATCGCCCGTTACCGCAAGGAGGTAACCGGGGAGTTGGACGAGGTGAAGATAAGGCTGATTGAGGAAAGGCTCAAATTTTACCGGAATCTAAACCTCCGGAAGGAAGAGGTAATCCGCCTCATTGAGGAGCAGGGAAAACTGACTCCGGAATTAAAGGAAAGGATATTGAGCGCTCAAAAGCCCACCCAGGTGGAAGACCTTTACCGCCCCTACCGGCAGAAAAGGAAAACCAGGGCGTCGGTGGCCAGGGAAAAAGGACTGGAGCCGCTGGCCCGGTATCTTCTTTCCTTTCCCCGCCTGGGCCAGCCCTTGGAGGAGGCAGCCCAATATTTAAACCCGGAAAAGGGTGTCGCCCTTCCGGAGGAGGCCCTTCAGGGGGCCATGGATATAGTGGCGGAAGAAATATCCGATGATCCGGATATCAGAAGCTGGATAAGAAATTTTACCTTTAAAAGCGGTGTGTTCCGTTCCGCCGCCAGGGAGGCGGCAGCGCCTTCCGTGTATGAAATGTATTACGATTACCGGGAGCCGGTGAGCAGAATAGCCCCTCACCGGGTGCTGGCGGTCAACCGGGGTGAGCGGGAGGAGTTCCTGAAGGTCGCCGTGGAGGTGGACGAGGAGCGAATACTTGAATACATGGCCCGGATGCGGGTGAAAACCCCGTCCGTGACCTCCCAGATTGTTTTATCGGCGGTTAAAGACAGCTACCGCAGGCTCATTGCCCCGGCGGTGGAGCGGGATGTGCGCAATGAACTAACCGACAGGGCTGATGAGCAGGCCATATTGATATTCTCCAAAAATTTGCGGCAGCTTTTGCTTCAGCCCCCGGTCAAGGGAAAGACCGTGCTGGGGGTGGATCCGGCCTACCGTACCGGCTGCAAATGGGCGGTGGTTGACGATACGGGCAAAATGCTGGAGGTGGGTGTGGTTTACCCCACCCCGCCGCAAAAACGGGTGGAGGAAGCCCTGCTGGAGTTCCGGCGCCTGGCGGATAAATACGGCATAGATATTATCGCCATAGGTAACGGCACCGCCTCCCGGGAAACGGAGCAATTTGTGGTCTCCTTTATCGGGGGCTATGGAAAAAAGAATTTGCAGTACATTATCGTCAACGAAGCCGGGGCCAGCGTATACTCAGCCTCGGAACTGGCCGCCAGGGAGTTTCCCGAACTGGACGTTACCGGCCGCAGCGCTGTTTCCATAGCCCGCCGCCTGCAGGACCCCCTGGCGGAGCTGGTTAAAATAGAGCCCCGCTCGGTGGGGGTGGGCCAGTACCAGCACGACGTCGCCCCCAAACGGCTGGAGGAAAGCCTGACCACGGTGGTGGAGTCCGTGGTGAATCACGTCGGCTGTGATTTAAATACCGCCTCCGCCCCGCTTCTTTCATATATTTCCGGTATCAGCGCGACCCTTGCCGGAAACATAGTAAAATTCCGGGAAGAAAAAGGGCGTTTTACAGACAGGGGTCAGCTTAAGAAGGTGCCCCGCCTGGGTCCCAAAACCTTTGAGCAGTGCGTGGGTTTTTTGCGCATCCCGGGTGGCGGGAACCCCCTGGACGGAACATCAATACACCCCGAATCCTATGAACTGGCGCTTAAAATTCTGGAACTGTGCGGTTGTGCCCCCAATCAGGCGGGAACTCCCGAACTCCGCTCCAGGCTAAAACAAAATGCCCCGGAAAAGGTGGCGGCCGATCTGGGGGCAGGGCTTCCCACGGTCAGGGATATCCTGGAAAGCCTGAGCCGGCCCGGCAGAGACCCCCGGGAGGATTTACCCGGCCCCCTGTTCCGCAGCGACGTGCTTTCAATGGAGGATCTGCAACCGGGTATGGAACTGCGGGGCACGGTGCGAAACGTGGTGGATTTTGGCGCCTTTGTGGATATAGGGGTTAAGGTTGACGGCCTGGTGCACCGCTCCCAGCTCAGCGACGGGTTTGTGAGGCATCCCATGGATGCCGTGGCGGTGGGAGACGTGGTAACCGTGCGGGTGTTGGAAGTGGATACCGCGCGTCAAAGAGTCGCCCTGTCAATGAAAGGATTAAATTAGTTCTAAGAGCTGGCAAGGGGACGTTTCGTTTGCCATCACTGGTGATGGCAAACGAAACGTCCCCTTGCCAGCTCACGCCCCCTTGCCAGCTCTTTTCCCTAAAGCAACTTTGAAGGGATTTGCGGCGGGGAGATAGAATAAAAATTTAATATTATTTCAGGAGGAAACCTTAAAATGTTTTACGTCAGCACCAGGGGAAATCAGCCGGCGGTGTCTTCCGCCGAGGCCATAAAAATGGGTATATCCCCCGACGGAGGGCTTTTTGTGCCGGATGCGCCGGTTACGGTGGGTCCGGATGTTATGCGGAAAATGAAAGACATGACTTACCGGGACAGGGCGGCGGAAATTTTGCGCCTGTACCTTACTGATTTCACCGCCGCCGAGTTGGAGGAATGCACCGGCGGGGCATACAATACCACCAATTACGATGTGGAGGAAATAGCCCCGGTAAAGGAACTGGAATCCGGAACCTACGTGCTGGAGCTGTGGCACGGTCCCACCTGCGCCTTCAAGGATATGGCTTTGCAGATACTGCCGCGGTTTTTGCCCAGGGCGGCTGCCAAAACCGGTGAAAAGGGCGAAATAGTAATTCTGGTGGCAACCTCCGGGGATACCGGCAAGGCTGCCCTGGAGGGGTTCAAGGATGTTCCCGGAACCAGGATCTTTGTGTTTTTTCCGGACCAGGGAGTCAGCCAGGTGCAGAGGCTGCAGATGATCACCCAGGAGGGCGGCAACGTGGGTGTGGCTTCGGTGAGGGGGAATTTTGACGACGCCCAGAGCGGTGTCAAGGCCATCTTCACCGACCCGGAAATGAACAGAATGGTGGGGGAGAAGGGTTTTCGCTTCTCATCCGCCAATTCCATCAACTGGGGCCGCCTGGCGCCGCAGATTGTGTATTATTTCAGCGCTTACCTGGACCTTTTGAAGGAAGGCAAGCTTTCCGGGGGCGAGCCGGTTAATTTTGTGGTGCCCACGGGCAATTTCGGCAATATACTGGCCGGGTTTTACGCCAGTGAGGCCGGCCTGCCGGTAAACAGGCTGATCTGCGCGGCCAACGAGAACAATGTGCTTACCGATTTTATCCGCACAGGGGTTTACGACCGCAACCGGCGGTTTGTCAAAACCATATCGCCTTCCATGGATATACTGATTTCCAGCAACCTGGAAAGACTGCTTTATGAGCTTACCGGCAGGGATACAGCCTCGGTCAGGGGCTGGATGCAGGATCTGAAGGAGAATGGCGTCTACCGGGTGGGCAGGGAGATATATTCCCGGCTGCAGTCGCTGTTCTGGTCCGATTTCAGTGATGACCGGGAAACCATGGCTGCCATCAGGGACACCTATGAGAGTACCGGATACGTGGCGGACACCCATACCGCCGTGGGGCTGGATGTCTACAAAAAGTACGTGGAACAGACCGGTGACCGCACCAAAACCGTTATTGTGTCCACAGCCAGTCCCTTTAAATTCAATGCCAGCGTGGTAAAGGCCCTGCTGGGCGAAGAGGCTGTGGCCGGAAAGAACGAATTTGAGTTGCTTAAGGTTTTGGCCCAGGTGAGTTTAATGGAAATACCCGCGGGGCTAAGGGGCCTGGAGCGCAGGCCGGTTCTGCACCAAAGGGTGGTGGCCGGAGAGGAGATGCCCCGGGCTGTGTTAGATTTTTTGGGGATTTAACCGGAGTCGTTTCCAATACTTCGTCCGGCCTCCGGCCTCCGGCCTGCCGGTGCCAGCCGCGCCGTGCGGCTCCGCCAGTAGGTCCGGGTTCCGGTTTTGCCGGACTGTGGAATTTTCCCGGAGTGGATTGAAAACAGCCGCCGCCTGTGCTTCTATATTTAGAAACCGGGCGGCGGCTATAATTTACTCGGACTCTACGGTAACCTCACCGTTCATGACTTTGCGCACCGCCGCCATGTGGCGGCACTGGAATTTCGGGTCCCGCCGGGAGCCGAACCGGTATGTGCAGCAGGTGCAGGAATTGGCGGTGGTGTTCAGCTCGTAGCGGCAGTCTATTTCAATCACCCTGGCTTCTTCCGGGGTGTCCATATATACCACCAGTTCGCCGACAAATATAGGTTTTTTGACTGCATTTACACTCATGGCACTTTTCACCTTTCTGATTTTGAATTGACTATCGTTAACATCCGGCAAATTAGATCGAGCTCCACAAAACATTCCTTAATATTCTATCATATTTGCGTATTGTCTTTTAAGCAAAACTTTTTAACGGACGAACGGAGGCCCCGGGGGTTTAATTTCCCCGGGGCCTGATTGATATAAATTCTACCGTGGCTTAAAATACTTTTCCTCCGCTAAAACCACAGAAGTTTCCACTTGTCTTTCCGGCACCGACCAGTATTTTTTTAACAGCATATCCTTCTCCTCCGGGGTGACCAGCCGGAAGCCGTATTTTTGGTAAAAATTAACGGCCCAATCCGCATCCGCCCAGGTGCCTATTAATACGGGTTTTTCCGTTCGCGCCAGCAAAAAGGAAAGCAATTTTCCCCCAATGCCCTTTCTGCGGTTTGCGGTTATTACGTAGGCGTGCCTGATAAGGGTTACATCCTCAACATGCTGTATACCCATTACCCCTGCCAGGCGGCCCCCCTCCTCATAGCCCCAGAATAGCACCCCATGGCCGATTTCCCGGCGTAGTTCGTGCCTGTCCATATAGGGCTCTTTCCAGCGGTCCTCCGGAATCACACCCTTATATGCCCGGGAGGCCTCGTTAATAATGAAATGAATGGAGTCAAAATCCCCTTCTGCACACTTTCTGATCATACCGGACCCTCCAAATTTAATTTTTTAAGCAGTTAAATTCTATAAATTAAATTAGTGAAGGTCTTGTATGAAATTGCTGTATTGGCCCGGGGTGATTCCGGTGATGCCCTTGAAATGCCTGGTGAGGTGGCTCTGATCCGTGAATCCCGTTTCCATGGAAACCCTGGCGATGGGCAGTCCCGAGGCAATCAGAGCCTTGGCCTTTTTTATCCTGGCCTGTTTCAGGTAGGCGTGGGGCGGGATTCCCACCTCCTTGCGGAAAACCCGGATCAAATGAAAGGGGCTCAAATTGGCCATTGCCGACAGCTGTTTGATGGAAATATCCTCATTAAAATTGTCTTCAATATATTCCCGGACTTTCCTGACGGCCTGCTGTTCCCTGCCGGCGGGCCGCAATTGGTAAAAGCCATCGGCGTGGCGCATAATAAACTGCGACAGTGTCCACAACAGCAGGGATTCCTGTTCAATTACCGGTGTTTCCGGTTTTTCCAGCAGTATATGGAGCCGGCGAAGGACAGCGGCCATAGCATCGTCCCGGAGTACCCCGGCCCGGAAAAAAGGTATGTCTCCCGGTTTGCCTTTTATTTCTGAAGCTGCCTGCCGGAGCATTGCCGGCTCAAGGTAAAACATGCGGTATGTCCAGCCCTCATTCGAGGCGGCGTGTCCGTTATGGGCCTCGCCGGGAATGGCCAGGTTGATCTGGCCGTGAGGGGCAACTATATTTTCACCCCGGTAATAAAATTTCAGCGCGCCCCTTTCGATAACGCCCATGGCAAATCCGTCGTGGGTATGCCGGGAGAAGGACTGGGTGACATAGGTTGCCTGTAATATTTCCATATTGTCCAGGTGGGGCAAAACCCGCATTTTTATTTGCTCTTTAACCATTTAAGTCACCGCCTTGAATATTTAAGCAGGGGAGGTCGCTGTTAAAAGTTTAACCCGGTTAATGGCATACCGCCTTTAAATTCTGGCCGCTTTCTAAATTATACCTCTATCCGGTGAATTTATCTGACTGTTTTGGGGCACATTTTATTTGAATTCACAAAAAAGGTGATGCTATGTATTCTTTTTGTACGCTTTCGGTGATACCCAGGCTGCCGGACAACATATCCAGGCTTAATGAAATAGCCTATAACTTCTGGTTCAGCTGGGACCGGCCGGCCAGGGAGCTTTTCTTTCGCATAAACCGGCAATTGTGGGAAGATGTTTACCATAACCCGGTTAAATTTCTTCTCCGGGTGAAGCAGGACCAGCTTCAGGCAGCGGCCGGGGACCCGGAATACATCAGCCTGTACAGGCAGGTCATGGAACGTTTCGACCGCTACATGACGGAGGAAAAGTGGTATCAGTCCCGCTACCCCGGCCAGGCCGGGCAGGGGATTGCCTATTTTTCGGCGGAATTCGGACTTCATGAGTCCCATCCCATTTATTCCGGAGGACTCGGCCTGCTGGCCGGGGATCACCTGAAATCCGCCAGCGATCTTGGAGTGCCCCTGGTGGGGATCGGGCTATTATACAAACACGGCTATTTTACCCAGCGAATAAACTCCGAAGGCCGCCAGGAGGTTGAATATCCCTACCTGAGCTTCCATGAAATGCCCATGTCTCCAGTCACCGGCGAGGACGGCAAGGAAGTGCTGGTGCGGGTGGCGCTGCCCGGGCGCAAGGTTTATGTGAGGGTCTGGGAGGTAAAGGTGGGCCGGGTAAAACTCTACCTGCTGGACACCGACATGGGCCGGAATTGCCGGGAGGACCGGGACATTACCGCCCAGCTTTACGGGGGCAACAAAGACGTGAGGATGGCCCAGGAAATTGTGCTGGGAATCGGTGGCGTCAGGGCGCTGCGGGAATTGAAAATAAATCCGCACATGTGGCACATCAATGAGGGGCACGCCGCCTTTCTCTGCCTGGAGCGCCTCAGGGAGAAGGTCCAAAATGGAATAAGTCCCCAGGTGGCCGCCGAAGCCGTTCAGGCCAATACCCTGTTTACCACCCACACTCCCGTTCCCGCGGGTCATGACACCTATTCGGCGGAAATGATGGATCATTATTTCGGCCACTATTACAGCGAACTGGGAATGAGCAGGGATGAATTTATCTGCCTGGGCTGGGATCATGACCGGGCCGTATTTAATATGACCTTTCTGGCCATGAATTTCGCGGATTTTGTAAATGGTGTCAGCGAACTTCACGGCCATGTCTCCAGGTGCATGTTTAGCAAGTTTTTCGGCTCCATACCCCCTGAGGAGGTTCCCATTTTTCACATAACCAACGGTGTGCACTCCCAAACCATGATGGCAGGCGATATGAAAGAGCTTTTCTCCCGGTACCTGGCGCCCGACTGGTACGATAAAATCAGCCAGGCGGATATGTGGGAGCGGGTGGAAAACATTCCTGATGATACGCTCTGGGCCGTGCATATGAGCTTAAAAAGGAAAACCATTGATTTTATCCGGCACCGGCTGAAAATGCAGCGCATCAGGAATTACGAGCCCACCCACCGGGTGGAAGAGGTGGATAAATTCCTCGACCCGGAAATACTGACCATCGGTTTTGCCCGCCGGTTTGCCACCTATAAGCGGGCCACACTGATATTCAGGGACTACGAGAGGTTGGTAAAGCTGGTCAACAGCAGCGGCAGGCCATTGCAGATAATTTTTTCCGGCAAGGCCCATCCCGCCGACCATCCCGGCCAGGAATTGATCAAAAGAATTAATGATATCACCAGGGAAGAACCTTTTAAAGGAAAGATAATATTCCTGGAAAACTATGATATCAATGTTGCCCGGCACCTGGTCCAGGGGGTGGACGTTTGGCTCAATAACCCCCGCCGGCCCCAGGAAGCCAGCGGTACCAGCGGCATGAAGGCGGCGCTGAACGGGGGGCTTAATTTCAGCGTGCTGGACGGCTGGTGGCCGGAGGCCTACAATGGAAGAAACGGCTTTGCCATCGGGGAGGGCAAAGATTGCTGCAATGAGGAAATCCAGGATCTGGAGGACAGCCTTTCTCTCTACTCCATGCTGGAAGAAAAAATTATTCCCCTCTATTATCAGAGGGAAGCCGGTATACCGGTCCAGTGGGTAAAATATATGAAAAATTCCATAAAAACCATCGTCCCATATTTCAGCACCCACCGCATGGTCAGGGAATATGCGGAACGCTACTATATTCCGGGCATAGCCAGGGGGGTGCACTTTCGCCGGGAAAATTTTACCGTGGCCGCCCGTCTGGAAGCTTTCAAGGAGTTTTTGAAAAATAACTGGCACCAGGTATCGGTGACCTCCGTGGAAACAGGCAACTATTCGGGATTGAGCGCCGGGGACAGCCTGGAGGTTCATGCCAGGGTGTACCTGGGGAGCATATGGCATAAAGACGTGGTGGTGGAAATAGCCTATGGCGAAGCTCTCAACAACAGTATCACGGGAATAAAAACCGTTCCCATGGAGATGGAAAAACAGCTGGAGGAAGGCACTTATCTTTTTGCCGGCAAACTGCTGCTTCCTCCGGGCTCCCTGGGGTACACCGTCAGGGTCAGACCCAGCAGTCCGGACTTCACCCATAAATTTGAAATGCCCCTGGTTACCTGGGCCCACGGGCTGGATTAGGACAGAAGCTAATAGCGAGACAAGGGGACGGTTCCCCTGACTCACTTGAAAAGTGAGTCAGGGGAACCGTCCCCTTGTCTCGTTTCAGGGAAATAAAATTTTTTGTAGAATATAAAATATGTTACATTTTGCCCCCGGGCAGCGTCTATAATGACAGATTCCATTCTCCCGCCAGGCGCCGCGGGGGATGAGAAGAAAGGGGTAATTCAATGCCCTCCGCTCAGATGGATACCGAAAAGGAAATATTGAGCTTCGAAGAGCTTTACGACCGGCAATTTGATGCCGTAAACCGCTATCTGCGCTACCGGGTGCCGGATGTGTGGGACGCCGACGATCTTACCGCGGCGGTGTTTATCAAGGCCATGGAAAAATTTCACAGCTTCCGGGGGGAAGCTCCCGTGGCCGTATGGCTCTTTCGCATCTGCCACAATACATATGTGGACTACATGCGCTCCCGCCGCAAAACGGTGGATATCAGCGAAGTGGCGGTGGCCGCGGACAGCGGCAGCGACCAGCCGGAGGAGGCCTACCTGCACCTGGAGGAACTGGCGCAGCTTAGAAAACAGCTTGAAAGCATACCGCTGGATTACAGGGATGTTATATCACTGCGCTACATGGGAGATTTAAAATTCAGGCAGATTGCCCAGGTGCTGGGCAAAACGGAATCCGCGGTGAGAATGATCCACTACCGGGCGCTGAGGCTGCTCAGGTCGCTTATGGACAGGGACAGGGGGGAGTGCAGCCGTGACGGATAATAAAGACAAAGTGACCGACATTGAAGGTTGGAAGAAAGCAAAAGGGGAAAAAAACGACGAAGAGGGATACCTTCCCTTATTGCTGCAGCATATGCGAAAGGTCAGGGATACTGTTCCGGTAAACAATGTTTTGCGTGAAGAACTTCGCAGGGAACTGGCCAGGCGCAGCCGGATGGCCGGAAGCGCCGCGGCGGGAGCGGCGGAGACCGCTGTTGAACAACCCCGGCCCGGGGCAATGCCCCGGAGAAAATGGCTGTTTTCGGGAATTGTCTGTGCCGCGGTGTTGATTGCGCTAATTTTTGTGGTACTTAAGAATAGTGTTCCCATGGCGCTGGAAGCCGGGGAGACCAGGATATTGAGCCGTTTCAGGGCCGATGACACAGTGCCCGCCCCCACATTTGATCCCGCCGGCTCCATAATGATGCTGACCCTGAGAGGGTCGCTGCTGCTGCTGGATGAAACCGGCGGGCAGTCGGAGCCCGTCATCCCGCCCCCGGGGGAAAAATATCTTTGCCCGGCCTGGTCCCCGGATGGTAAACAACTGGCCCTGGCCAGGCAAAAAGAGGGCGGAAGCCAGGAAATTATCCTTGTGTCCCTGCCCGCCGATTATAACTGGGGAAATTTAAACGGCATATTACGCGCAGCCCTGGCCGGGGCGAAGGTGCTGCAGGAGATTGCTCCGGGAATGAATGTCAGCAGCCTGACCTGGTCCCCGGATGGAACCGCCCTGGCATATACCGCGGGGCAAAGGGGCGGCGGAGAAGAGGTATATATTCTGGAGACCGGGGGAAAAGAGGCAAAATCTCCTGGCCAGGAAAAGACGTACAGCCTTGGACCCGGACGGCACCCCACCTGGTCGCCGGACGTTTCGGCCCTGGTGGTGCAAAGGGACTATCCCGCACCGGTCGCCGGCGCTTCAGGGCCGGCGGAAAACAAGGAGATATCCCGTTTATGGCTGGTGGACAGGGAGACCGGCCGGGAGAGGCTGCTGGGAGAGGGGAGCCTGCCCTCCTGGGGCTCAAACGGCTACCTGGCCTATGTGGACTTGAAATTGAAGGAAAGAGTGCTCAGCTACCTGCCCGACGGGTCCCCGCAATTCACGGTGCAGCAGCTTACCGGTACCGCCAGGGCAGTGTATCTGGGCAAAAAAGCTTCGGAGGTGAAGCCCCCGGTAAAATCCGGGGAGGCTGAGACCCTTCTGAAAGGCGGGCAGCTGCTGGCCACTGCGGATACTTCTCCCGGAGCGGTGGAACTGGAGTGGATGAGGCGCCTGGAGCTGAACGGCGTCCGGGAGCCCAGAACTCTGTACCCGGGTCAAACCAATACCTTTGAATACATCGGCTTCGGTCCGGATGCCAGGTGGCTGGCCACCTGCCGGCGGGAAGGCGACACGGTGATATTGAGCCGGGTGTTTGTGGACGAACGGCCGCTAAAGGGGGTTGAATAGAGTTGAAATTGACAAGTAACCGGTACAGGCCGGCTAACCGCATTCTAAAATTAATGCTGGTTGTTCCGGCGTTGGCGGTTTTAATGCTGGCCTCTGCCCTGCCGGTCCGGCCGGCTTCGGCTGCCGGGGTGGATATAAAGGCCTGGCCCGGCCTGTCGGGGCTGTACAAAATGGACCAGGCTGTTCAGATAAAGTTGGAACTGATAAACAGCGGCGAACCCTTCAAGGGCAAGCTGGTGGTGGATCGGGAAAAAATCCCCGGCCAGCCGGAACAGGGCGGTAATAAAGTGCTGTATTCCCGGGAAATCGATGTCCAGTCCGGAAAAACCTCCACAATTATGCTGGTGCCCGGAAATGTGATGGGGCTGCCCCCGGAGGTAAAACTGGTTTCCGGCGAAAGGGTGCTGGCCAGGACGCCGGTTCAGGGGACCAACGTCAGCGGCGGCCTGATAGGCCTGGTGCTCAGCGAGAAGGCATACCGCAGCGATTTGTTTACCTGGCTGGACAAAAGGCTGGGCAATCAGTTCAATGCCAAATACATGAACCCGGAGGAACTTCCCGACAACGCCGTTCTGCTGCAGGGCGCCGACTTGCTGGTGGTGGACAGGGATGCTGTTAAAGCGCTCAACGGAGAACAGTGCCAGGCGATAATGGAATGGACCAGGCTGGGCGGGACCCTGCTGCTCTCCGGCGGAGCCGGGGCGGAGCAGGGGGGCAAATTCTCCGCTATAAGCCCTGTGGCGGTGCAGGGAAACACCAGGGCAAGCGGCGCCATGGGGGGCCTTCGCCCGGACGGGGGCAGCCTTAACGCCGCCTCGGGCAAACTTGTATCCGGCAGGGTAGTTGCTTCCGAAGCCGGGAATCCTTTAATGGTCTACGGCGATCTGGGCCGGGGCAAGGTTGTTTACAGCGCGGTGGCCCTGGAGGAACTGGGCGGCAACAATGAAAAATTATGGCTGGCCCTGGACGACCCCGACGGACTGGGGGTTTTTTCCCAGCGTAGAATCAAGGAGCCCCAGGTCATGAGGGACATGCTGGCCAACGCCAGCTCGTACCTTCCCCAGCTGGATTTGCCCCCGGTGCCCGCGGTCATGCTGATATGGGTTGTTTACCTGGCGGCAGCCGGCCCGGGAATATATTATCTGCTGAAACGGTACGACAGGAGGGATCTGGCCTGGATTACGGTTCCCGTCCTGGCGGTTGCCACGGCGGGAGGTTTTTATCTCTTTTCCCCGGTCAACCGCTTGCAGGGATACCTGGAGCAAACGCTTACCGCGGTTGACATACTGGGGCCCGGACTGGCCGAAGTCCGCTCGGCGGAAACCCTGGTATTACCCCGGGGTGGAAATTTAAAGCTGCAGGCGGTTAAGGATATGATGGTGGAGCCTGTGAACTATTATAACTCCGGGCAAGGGGACAATAGATTGGAAATAGTCAACAACGGCCAGGTTTCCAGTATTAATTTCCAGGGTGTGGAGTACGGCTCCATGCGCCAGGTGGCCGCCTACGGCCTGTGGAGGGAGGCGGGAACCCTGGAGGGCGCGGTTTATTTCAGAAAGGACACCCTGATGGGCGAGATTACCAATAATACAGGCATAAATCTGAGGGACTGCAAGCTGCTGGCCGGCGGACACCTGATCGAACTGGGGAGCCTGGGCGCCGGTCAGACCCGGGATATAAACGAAATGCCGGACAGGTGGCAACTGGTGGGAAGCCGGGAGGCACTGGCGGGCTCACCGGGGGATACACGGATGGATGACGACGTCCGGGAAAAAAGGCTGCTGGACGAGCTGATCAACCAGAACTCCCAGGAGCAGGACGGAGTGATGTTTTTAGCCTGGGGGGATAATCCAACGGAACTGTTCAGTGTTGTGGAGCCTTCGGCCAGGGGAAGGAATTACGGTTTAATGCTTATCCGGCAGAAGATAGATATCAATATTCCCGCCGGGGAGTTTAAAATTCCCGCGGGGTTGTTGGGGGCCAGGGAGAACCAGGTGGAAGGCGGCCTGGAAAAAAGGGCTGACGGAATAATCATGCATAATGGCAAGGCGGTTTTAAGCTACGATTTGGCCGACATAATGGGGGGCAGGAAATATACCGTTTCACGAATTGCCTTCCCCGGCTCCGTGGAAGGACACATTCAAACCCTGGAAGTTTACAGCCATAACAAGCAGAACTGGGTGGAACTTAAAGACGGGCAAAGGGTGCTGGAGGGCCAGGAGGCAGCCGGCTGCATTTCCCCCCAGGGAACCGTGAAGATCAGAATATCCGGTGGATTTAACGGAAACGAGGCTTTGAAAATTGTTCCCTTCAGGGGTATTGAAGTGGAAGGGGTGGCGGAATAGTGATTAAAGTGCAAGGGATGTATAAGAGGTTCGGCAAGACCACCGCCCTGGACGCCCTGGATATGGAAGTGCCCCGGGGCAGCATATATGGTCTGATTGGACCTAATGGGGCGGGCAAGACCACCGCCATGTCCATACTGGCCACACTCATGCTGCCCGACGGCGGCAGCGCCGCGGTGGACGGCCATGACGTATTGTCGGAGCCCATGGCTGTACGGGGGGTTATCGGTTATATGCCGGACTTCTTCGGGGTTTATGACGGGCTTAAAACTTGCGAATATCTTGATTTTTTCGCCGACGCCTACTACGTTCCCCAATCCAGGAGGAAAACGCTGATTGGTGAGCTGCTGGAGCTGGTAAACCTGTCGGATAAATATGACAGCTACGTGGATTTGCTGTCCAGGGGCATGAAACAGAGGCTGGCCCTGGCACGCTGCCTGGTTCACGATCCCAAGGTGCTGATACTGGACGAACCGGCCTCCGGGCTGGACCCCAGGGCCAGGGCGGAACTGAAGGAAATAATAAAGCATCTTAAGCAGCTGGACAAAACCGTGCTGATAAGTTCCCACATTCTGCCGGAGTTGGGGGAGATATGCGATCAGGTGGGTATAATGGAGAAGGGCAGGCTGATTTCCAGCGGCCCGGTGGAGGAAATAACCGCCGCCGGCCGGGGGGCTTCCCTGCTGCGGATTCAGGTGCTGGATAAAGTGAGCGGACTTGCCGATTTCATAAAGCCCAGGGATAATGTGGTTTCGGTGGAGCAGGACGAGGGCGCTCTACGGGTGATTTTCCGGGGCGACCCGCAGTCCCGGGGGAAACTTTTACGTGACATCATTGAAGGCGGCTGGGTGGTTACCGAATTTGCCGAGGTAAGGCGAAACCTTGAGGAAGCCTTCATGGCCGTAACCGGGGAGGGGGTTTTAAAATGAGCGTTAATCCGGTATTGCTGAAAGAGCTGCGCCAGAGATTCAGGACCGTCAAGTCCCCGCTCCTGGTTTCCCTCTACCTGCTGGTGATCGGGGCGCTGGTGCTGGGATTTATTTACCTGCGCTGGCGTGACATGCCGGGATATTACCGCCCGGACACCAGCCGGGAGATATTTATAATTCTTTCCATGGTCCAGCTGTTCCTGGTGGGATTCGTAACCCCGGGATTGACAGCGGGGGCCATCAGCGGGGAAAGGGAGAGGCAGACATTAAACGTGCTGTTGACCACCAGGCTTACCACCCGGGGAATTATTGTGAGCAAAATGCTGTCCTCCATTTCCTTTATGGTGCTGCTGGTGCTGGCCACACTGCCTCTATACAATATAGTTTTTCTCTACGGGGGGATTTCCCCTTCCCAGGTGCTGGGGGTATTCGGGTTTTACATGGTCACCGTCTTTCTTTTTGCCGCCGTGGGAGTGGCCTGCTCCACTTACTTCAAGCGCACCGGGGTAAGCACCGTTACCAGCTACGGCATAGTGTTCATCCTGGGGCTGGGGACGCTATTGCTGGGAGGGTTTATTTACGAGGTACTCAGGGTACCGGGACCTGGACCCTATCAAACCCCTTTAATTACACAGTTTCTGCTGGATATCAACCCCGTAGTGGTAATGATGCGTATTTTAGGGGAAAACGGTTTTGGCCCTGAAAGAAATATTGGGCTGCCCTATTGGGCTGTTTACATACTATTTTACGTAATTGCCGGTTTGCTGCTGCTTCTCTGGAGCAGCAGCAAGCTGAACCCCTCGCGGAATAAAGGTTTAAGGTTTAGAATGTAACAACAGGGTACCGGGATGGTAAACAGGCCGGGTGCGATTAATCGCCCCGGCCTGTTATTATTTTCGTTTTTTGTTTATTATGCTGTTCTTTTTATTTTCGTAGGCTTCCAGCAGAAGGGCGGTCCGGCGTCCTATTTTGGGAAGCCTCCTGACATCTTCGGCATTTACTCCACCTATAATCACTATCACTCCCGCGTATATCACCATGCCGGCCAGAATTGCCAGCAGGCTGGCCGGGGCATTGTGACCGGTAATTGAATGGGCAAGGCCGTAAATTTGCCGGACCCCCAGCGCCATGACGGCGGTGGCCAGGCCGGGGCGCAGCAGGCCGTCCGCAATATTGAAAGAAAAGCCCACCAGGCGTCTTATGGCAAGAATATTTAATGTGGAGGCAACGATAAACATTGTTACGGTTCCCATGGCCGCCGCCCTTATTTCCAGGGAGGTCGGAGTAAGAAAGTAAGTAATGGCAATTTTAACCGCCAGTCCCACCAGTAAATTTTTAACCGGTATGTCAGCCCTGCCCAGTCCCTGCAGGGTGCCGTTCAGCACCAGGTTGGTTCCCCAGAATACTATGGCCGGGGCTATTACTGCCAGGGGAATGCCGGCCTCCCTGTCGGCGTACACCAGCGTGGTTAATTGGGGAGCCAGCACCAAAAGACCGGCGGCGGCGGGCAGGGAAGTCAGCACGGAGAGACGGACACCCTGGGAAAGCCTGGTTTTTATGGTTGAATAATCCTTATGGGCATAGGCTTCGGCCACTGAGGGGACCATGCTGGTGCCCATGGAAAAGGAAAAGGCTATGCTGAAATTGATAAAGGACATGGCCATCTGGGTGAGCTGCCCATACCGGGCGGTGGCTTCCTGGACTGTATATCCGGCAAGCTGCAGGCGGTCGATTATCAGTATGTTGTCCACAATTCCTGTTATGGCCATGGCAACGCTGGCAAAGGATATGGGTATGGAAACTGTAAATACTTTTTTCATCAAGGACCAGGCCCTTTCCTGCCGGGCTGAGCGGTCCTCGCCCACAAGGTGCAACAGTCCCTGGCGGTGCCTGAAATAAAAGAAAATCATTATCAGGGTGGCGGCCATGGCTCCGGGCACGGCGCCGAAATTGGCCCCGGCGGCGGCCAGGGACAGCCCCCTGGGAAGCAGCAGGTAACTGAACAGCAGTGTACTGGTTACCAGCATAATCTGGTCTGCTATCTGGGAGGCCGCCACCGCCGACATATTTTGCATGCCCTGGAAAAGCCCCCGGAACGCGGAGGTTACAGCGGCAAAGAAAACCACCGGGGCCACCGCCCGCAGTCCCCAAAAACTGTCCGGGTTTTTAACAATGCCCACTTTTATCAGCCACTCGGCCCCGAAAAAAAGAGCCAGGGAAAAGAACAGCCCGGCCCCCAGCATTGTGTAGAGGGCCAGCTGAAAGGTGCGGTAGGCGTCGCGATACATGCCCGCGGCTATTTTGGAGGAAACAAGCCGGGCCACACCCACCGGTATGCCTGCGGAAGAAATGGTAAAAAAAAGCAGGTAAAACTGGTTTGGAATTCCGTAAATACCCAGGCCTTCGGCGCCCAGCATCCTGCCCAGGGGAATACGGTAAACAGCGCCTAAAACCCTGACCACGATAGCGGCCAGGGTTAGTATGACGGCACCTTGTACCAGGGTTTGTTTGGCAAGGGATTTCGACTGCATGGCGTTACCTTTAGTCCTCGGTGGTTTCCGGCGGCTGCGTAAGGCTGTCAATTCTTCTTATAGGCGTAACCTTGTTTCTTCTTCCGGGCCTCTGGGTGGGTATCTCCGATTCCGTTATTTCCAGGTAAAATATTTTGTCAGGGTAGCATAGAACAGTTACCAGACCCCTTTCGGGCTCGGTAAGCCAGATACCCTTGAATTCAAGCATCTCCCCCAGCAGGTCGGCGTTAACCTTGCGGGGTCCTTCGAATACCTCCAGTTCCCATCCCTGTATGCTTACCACAACTGTTTTTTGCAGTCTGGTGTTGTCCATTTTTCCGGTTTTCCTCCTTAAATGCATCGGTTCACAACCTATATAATACCATATATGACCGTTTTTCCAAAAACAAATATGCCTTGCGGACTTTAAACAACGGGATTCTGTTGCTATTGATCAGCCTGCTTATATATAATAATTATAGACATGTTTGTAAAGGGGCAGTCTTCTTTTGGTGCGGGCCTTCCGTCCCCGGAGAAGTAATAACCTGCCACTTGCTTTTAAGCTTCCTAAATAGTATAATTTCCTTTACAGGCGGTTTTTCAGTTTAATACATGCCGGAGTGGCGGAATAGGCAGACGCAAGGGACTTAAAATCCCTCGTTCTTTTAGGACGTACCGGTTCAAGTCCGGTCTCCGGCACCATTCAAACCACTAATAACTGAGGCCGTTAAACTGGAGAAAAAGAAAAAAAGAAAACGCAAGAAAAAAGGTGCTTTTGAAGCAAAAACCCTGGTAACTGATTAGCCAGGGTTTTTTGTTTCATAAATAATAATTAAAAAAGCCATAAAAATAAAGCGCAAGAGGCGTTATATCAGGCGTGATTCCATGCCTTTGTAATGGGGATTTTTATTCTTTTCTTTTTAGGTTTGTTCGATAAAATATTTCTCTAATCCTCTTTTTAAATGGTGAATACCCTGAAGTGGTATGGACGCCGAGAAAGGTTAGGAAAAGCAATTTACCGACTTTGATGCTCTGTTAGAAGACAGAGTCTTTCCGGGATAGGTTCCCTTTCCAGGTCTGCTACCCCCGTTAAAATGGTCAATAGAAGGCGTCCAGAGGGTTCTCCGGTCCGAATCCTTACCCCATGCTTCTCCAGGTCGTAGGCGGCGTTTAAAATAATCCTGGCGAACCTTCCGTGTCCAGCGTGTAGGTGAGAAGGAGGTCAAAGCGACCGGCTTGGGCGTTATCAAGAAGCCGTTTTCCATCCGGCCGTTCTTCCAGGGGAATGGTGCCGGTGACACCGTCATCCTTGTGCCAATCCTGAATGTTAAGCTGGTGAAGGTCGCAGTATTTATGGGCGAACTCCAGTTGGTTTTCTATTGTTCCTCTTTCAGCCTGATCGTCTGACGAGACTCTGGCATAAATGGCGATACGCATGTGAGGCGCCTCCTGGAGGGATCAGATGTTTGGGTTTATTATATAGCAAGATTTGGTGAGCGGGGTAGGGGTTATTAGTGAAAATTACGGAATACCTCGAAGATCGCCCGTAGGGGTACCAGGGTGCGGTCGTTTTCAACGGTGGGGGACATAGAAGGTGAGGGGGTGGCCATCGAGGACTGCCTGGGGTATGCCATGGCGGTGGTAGCAGCAGTCTAAACATTTATTAACAGCTAATCCCAATTTTAACTGCATGATGGTAGTATTGTTTTGCAAAGCCTTAATATATTGTGGGGCTTGCATGTCAAAATGTAATTTGTGGGAAGGTTGCTAGGAGGCTGTCTATGAATTAGCTTTAAAAGTTTGATTGAGAATAGTGATCAACGCGCCCCATACTCAGTCTTTGAAAATGAAAAATACACAAAAAAGGGGCAGGCCTTATCTCATTGCCAGTGCCACCTTGTCCTTGTTAACAAACATCTTCAAAATGTTGTGTGTAAGGCATAGAAGTAGCCACTCCCCGCGAACCAATTCAAGTCCACGGAGAAGAAATCTGCGGAATCCTCGGGCCTCTTTAATTTGGCCAAATACAGGCTCAACCGTTTGCTTTCTTAAGCCATATTTGGAACGACCAGCTTTGGTCCTAAGTTTGCGCTTCATTAAATCGGACAATGACAAGTCTACAGGAGTTCTACCCCGGGGAGCGGGTTCCGGTTTATGGCTATGAGATATTTTTTCCCCTGGGATATATGCGTCAACTTTGTTTTTTAACCATTTTAGGTTTGTTTCACTAAAATAACCGGCATCAGCTGATAGCTCTTTGGGGTAGCGGCCAGTATTTTCCTTGACTTCCTCAATAGCTGCCGGAAGGTGCTGGCTATCTGCCGCCTGGTTGGTTAAGACTGCAGCCACAATGATTTGGTTTTTGACATCCACCACTGCTTGGGCGTTATAGGCCTGGACAAAAGCTTTATCGGCATTCCTCATAATTTTTGATTCAGGGTCGGTAAAGCTAATCTGTGCCTTGTCTTTAGGGGTACCTGTTTTCTTGTTATATTTGGCTTTCCCCTTAGGCGGCTGTGGGGCCGGGGGATCATTTTTATCATTGTGCTTCTTTTTATCTTCTTCCCGGGCCAATTCGGCTTCTGCTTCCAGGGCGGCCATGGCTTCCTTGATTTTAGATAGTCTGCTTTCCCGGAAGGCGAGCTCTGTGGGGATTTCATCGCCCCTAAGGTCACGGCCAAACTGCTGGTCTTCTTTTAAATCAAGGTGATTTGCTTTTTCAAGTAGTTTTTTAATTTCTTTCTCAAGTCTTTCTTCCTCGGTCTTCATGCGGCCATAGCTCATGGCTTTATGTTTGGAGGCATTTGCGTTTATTTTAGTCCCGTCTAAGGACACATGCTTTAATCCAACCAGGCCAGCTTTCTCGCACAGCTTGATAATTTGCACAAAAATGCCCGGGAGTGTTTTAATATGCCGCCTACGAAACTCATTAATGGTTCGAAAGTCCGGTTTGTTGCCGCCTGCCAGTACAATAAATGGCACATCTTCATATAACTTGGTTGCTATCTTCCTGGAGGAAAACACTCCCCGGCTGTATGAATAGAACAATACCTTCGTCATCAACGAGGGATTAAAGGGTGGCTGTCCCCTGGTTTCCTTTTCGTAAACCTTATGGATTGAGCTTAAATCCAGGTTATCCACAAGATCGCTGATAAAATAAACCAGGTGATCTTTGGGTAGCCACTCATTCGGCGAAGGCGGAAATAGATATATTTGGTTAGGGTCGTACATTTTATATCCTTTTTTCATAATAGGGTATATCTCGCCATCTAATGGCAAATACCCTGGTTTCTGTTAATATTCAGACAGCCTCCTAGGGGATTATCAATAATTGTATTTTATTCCGATTCTTTTAATTTTGAGATGCTCACAATAAAGGTACTGTAAATTTAATTTTCCTTATCTAAAGTTTTGTTTAGATTTTCATCTAAATTACAATGTGTTGCTGCTGTTTTTAAGATTTTTTTCTTGTTTCTAGAATCTACTATCCAAGAAAAGCATGAAGATAAAAACAAACCAGACATTGCTAAGCCAAAAAGTAGTTCAATTATTACTATTGTTCTAACTATTGTATTGTTAGGTAATATATCACCATAGCCAAGTGTTGTTATGGTTATTGCACTAAAATAGGCAAAATCCCAAAATGAATAGGAATAACTTCCCCTTGCTACTTTTTCTAGTATGATAGGACTATTTTCATCTAAGGCAACAAATGAATCCTTAATAATCCAATATAGTTCTTTTGTCTCTACTATATGTTCTCCTGGGTTAACAAGTTCAAAATATATGGTTTTACTGAAATCAATAGCTTTACTGGTGATAATGTATGTGGAATATTCACAATTATCATTATCTGAGAAGAAATCTAAAATATATGCGTAACCTTTATCTCCTGTGACAACATGGATTAGAAAATCGTCTTTCATTTCTTTAACAAGAAATTGTTTATATTTATTGGCAATGCACCATTGTGTATAATAGTATGCCCAAGCATCTCCCATCACGCCATCTTTAAAATAGCCTATCCTTTTGTCAGTATTAAATTTCAAGCTACTAACATAGAGGGCGTTATTAAAATTTCTTTTGTATTCTTGTTTAATTAGTAGTTGTCTAATAGAATCATCTAACTCTTTTGATGAGCCTTTCCATGGTAGATTTTCTATAAAGGCTTTGTCTCTTTCTCCGATAATAATATCAGGTTCTGCTGGCACTTTTATATGCATTTCAGAATTTGATTCGGTGTAATAGGTTGAGGGCAGTTTCATTTTTTCCTTAAAAGCGAACAACTTTCTGTCCAGTGACAGGTCTTCGTTAAAATAAAATGCTCTGCCAGCAGTAATATTTGCGGCAATTAGATAAGCGTTAGCACATCCATACCAGACAAAAACATAAACGAAAATTGAAATTGCCATCAATCTAATCAATATTTTACCTTTAGTAAATATTATTATTGAGTAAAAAAATGAAAAAATAATTAAAATAAAAGAAATAATGCCGCTCTCGTTTAATATTATGTCTAAGTAAGAATCTGAATGCACGTAATTAATTGGCGGATGTTTTGTTAATATGCAATAAATTATCCAAAATGAGTTAGTGAATAAAATTGATAATGATAATTGATATCTTGGGTATTTTTCTCTTAATTTAATAGTTAGTCCCGATGACAACAGGAGTATCCCAAGACAGAATATTAAAGAATCTATGATAAGAGGTATGGAATTTTTTATATATATGTGTGTTAATTTGTAAGAAAAAATTAATATGATTCCAATTGCAATGACTAGATAAGGGTGTTTTTGAAATTTTTTGTTTAAGGCTTGCCAATACATTAAAAAACAATATGGAATGTTTTTCAATATTTCCACACCTTTTAAAAACTTAATTGTTCTATTCTTTGAATAACGAGATTTTAAAGTAGATATTATAGAGTTGCTGTATTAGATTAATTGCAGTACAATGTAAAGTTCCATAAGCACCACAAAACCCACATTTCCAGGGGGGGCTTCTCTGAACAGTTTTTTCTCATGAATAGCAGTGTTAATTGACTTTTATTTCCGCTACCGCGGCGGCCCACACTTACTGCAAGGAGTATACCCTGCAGCTTTGGCATCCGACAGGCTCATGGGTATTTGACTTTTCCTAAGATATTGGCACCCGGCGGAGTGATACTTTTCGCCGGTTTTCGTAACGTACACAGTACTTCCTGCTTTTGTGCCTGGGGAGCTGGGGTCTTCACTGCAGTCGGCGCGGCGGTTTGGGGTGGGGGTGTGGCTGCGGCCCTCGTTACTGGCTGTTGTTTGGGCTGAACTTGAACCTGGCTTTCATTGGTTTTGGGCTGTTCTGGCTGGGGCTGCTTTGTTGGCTGCGTTTGAGGTTGTGCCGGTTGGGCTTGGGAAGGTTGTTCGGGTTGCGTCTGCTCTTGTTGTTGTTGGGTGGTTGTCGGGGTGTCATTTGTGGTCTTTTGGTCGGTTGATCCGCAGGCGGTAAAAACAATACAGATGAGGACAGCGATGGCCGCCAAAAGCGACTTTTTCCAGGGGGTGTTTTTCTTAATTGCCGGGTAAACAACGAAAATGGCGGCAATTAAGGCGGCCAGTAAACCAACTGAGTTAATAAATTCCCACATAGTCATTACCTCCTCGCATATTTTTGGTTATTAAAAAATGGGGGATTATGTCGAACCCCTAGAACACCACAAAACCCACGCCTCCCGGCGCGGGTTTTCTTTTTGAGTTATTATTTTTCCTTATATTTTATATTTCTGTGTTATTGCAAAATATTCCTGCAATATTCTATACAAAAATGAATAACGCTAGTATTTATTTAGCCTTAATCTCAACACACTACCCTTCCTGTAGGGACGCTTTTTTTCAGCGCCTTTTTAATAAAACAACCTGGGTCAGTGGTTTTCTTTGAAGATGTCTTGGTTAGTTTTTTCTATAATATGGCTAAATGGTTTTCCTGTTGGAGTGGAAACGGTGACAGCATTGGGGATCTTCTGTAGATAAAGAAATTTTTGTGATGATTAGCAGATAACGGTTTCGACAATATTACTATATTTATAACTAATAATAATGACCACCTCTGACATATTAATGTATTGTAATTAAGTTTTGTTCTAGGTAAAAATACTAAAAAATACCAATGTAGTTAATAATAAGTCTAGACTAAAAAGGGAGACTATGGTAAAATGAGGAACCAAAAGTTATTGATCTTTACTTCAATCACTCCTTGGAAATGGGTTTCTGCCCAAACGAAAGGAGATGAACATATGTTCAGTAGTTTTTTAACGGAAATACCATTTATTCAAACAAACTTTACATACAAGGGTTTTGGATGGGAATCATTTTATCAATCATGGCTAACAAAGATTTCTATTTTAGCTGAAAAATCTTTGCAACATGATTTTACTAAAGATATAAGTGATTGGTGTAATTGGGTTAGCAAAAATAATATTGCCTCAGAAAAAGAAATTTTTGAAAAACATTTATTAGCCTTAAATATTAATTCATTAGATATTCTAACAAAAGTTATAGAAAAATTTGAAGAACAATTTCAAATATTAATAAATGGTAGCTCGGAATATTGGGAATTTAAAACTGTTGTAGATTTCTTACAAGACTTGCCCTATCAGGTTCTTGAGACTATAGAGGAACTTGAGTCTAAGCAGGAAGTAGTTTTTGAAACTGTTAAAATATCAACAAAATGTTTTTTTAATTTTTGGAAGGAAAGGTATTCTATTTTAGAGAAGATGTTGGTGTTACCACCAACATCTTTTTATTATTAGGAGGGCTAAAAAGACCCCGTTTGGGAGCATGACTGACATCCACCTCCTGGGCAGGCAGGACGAAGGAATTTAGGGCTTTATGCCCCTGTGAGACATGGGAGGATACGCTACCGGAGAAATGTGGATTCCGATGGCCGCAATACAAAAAAATGACGCAGTTTCATTGGGATAACCATGAACATCCATAATAATGCAATAATTCAAATTCCGCCCATAAGGCTCATTATTGAAAATGCGAAAATCTAAGATTTAAGGAGATATTCCAAGAAAACCTTAGAATATAAAGGGAGGTTAACATGAGCAAAGATATTGATACTTATAATCAGTTTATTAAGAATGTTGAATTGGATGAAGTAGTGCTTTCAGAACTAGAAGCTAAAAGGTTTTCTCCCCCAGAGGATGGAAAATGGTCGGTAGATTTAACTCCTAATTTTTTTCTAATTGAAAAAAATATTAACAAATTAGAAGCAGCAGCAGCGTTTGATTTGGTTGCTAAAGATTTAAAGGATAATAATGAAAACGAAATGTTTACATTGCGTGCTAAATTTATTTTAAACTATAATGTTGCGAATATGGTGGAAATTTCTGATGAAGTTATAGATAGGTTTATTAAAACTAATGTGCCCATAAATAGCTGGCCCTATGCCCGCGAATTGATAAGTTCTGTTTCTATAAGGTTAGGTTACCCAGCTTTAATAATTGGTATGTTTAAAGTAGCTAGGTGATAAGATATGGATTTTATTATAGTAGGAAAACACGTGAGGATTGATCCAAAAAGTATTGTTTCAAGAATGAGTAATTTTATATTGGATAATCCCGATTATTTTGGTTGCTTTTGTAATATATTAATAAGGGCAAAAGGAAGCCGTAGGGTAATAATGAAAGATTCCATTATTGAAGCTGAACTTCTTAAAGGAACGATTAGAAAAGAAATGTTAGACGATTTTAATAAGCTCTTACAAGAGTTCTACGAAAAAGAAGATGCGGATAATGGAAAAACTAGAGGCAAAGTGGTTGAATGTTTAATAACAAAAATTGGCCCTTTTAGTTTTCAGACTCATGATGTTGAAATTTTGAGAGAATGTTCAATTGAGGATGAGTACAAGAATAAGGTCGGTGGTAATAAAAATTTTGATGTGGCTTTTTTTTGTAAGTATACATGTTTAACTGAACTGTCTGCTGAATTCATAGAGAGTAAGTTGGACTTGAATAATTTTTTACTTGAGGAACCCTCTAATCCATTGAATATAAAAATGAGTAAAGCCGGAAGTGAAAAGTTAGATTATATTAGAGGTGTAAGTGAGACACTATCTGATAGTAAACATTTGGTTCTGGCTTTTGCAACAGTGCGATATGATGTTAAATTTAGCCAAACTGTTCTTAAGCAAATGGGTTGTGATAAAATTGTACACATCTTTACGTATAATGATCTTAAAAAACAGGTATTTAAGTGTTGATTTCTACTTTTTTCACCGATGTTCTGAGCCAATACCGCTTGCTTACCTATGTATCCTTGTGTTAATATTACGCCGTTTACTGGTCAGAATTTTAGACCATGTGTAATTACCATTTACCTCTTAAATGCCCAGTCTGGCTTAATCAAGGGCATATATACTATAAGGGCTTAGCCTTCATCCTTAAGTAAACCTGTAGCGGTTTGCGCTCCCTGGCGGTAAACTAATACCCGCCAATGACGTTTAGCAATGGCCTTGGAATTAACGTCAATGGCGATAGGCCTTCAT
>NZ_BFAV01000143.1 GCF_002933875.1 Desulfocucumis palustris
GCCTTTAGAGCCTGTGTTACAATAAAGCCTGTTGAAAAGGCAAAAAAGCGAATAAAAACGCTGCCTAAGCAGCGTCACCTATTAAAAGACCCCAAATTAAAACAGAATAAGCGGGCACTCTCCGACTGGCAAAAAAGCAAAACCCCAAAACAAGGGCGGAGTGTGCCCCAAAAACGAGCCTGACGGTCTTGCCACCCCAAAGGAATACCCCATAACAAGACGGTCAGGCGGCTTTCCTGCCCAAACAAAAGCCCAAAAGAAAAGCCCCAACAGACCCCAGCACCAAACCACAAAGCCGCGCTCCGCCGGGTACCCACGGTGGCCAGCACCGACCCCAGAGATTCAAACCCAAAAGGCTGGCCATGAGCGTTAAGCCGAGACCGCAAGACCCCAAAGAAAAACCTAAAAGGCGGGCTCGGTAGCGAAAGAGGGTGGCGGGAATTAGCGCCCAAAAAAAGAAGCCGGCAATCCCAAAAGGAATACCGGCTAAATCATAAAACCCGCCCCATATAAATTACATGCACTTAATCATTACCTCATCTAATCATCTTCCTCTTTTCATCAAAACTCCTACCATCACGATATCCAGTTTCCTTGGCCACAACTGAGTCACTTGTAACGAACCTAGTTTTCAAATCATATAAATCCAAATCATTAAACGCCTTGACAACCAAAGAATCCTTAACCAAAACCAAAGCATAATTATTAGACGCAACCTGCTCCTTAAACTTATCCTCCAAACCGCTAATAAAACCAACGAAATAATCATTTTTTAAACCCTTAATTCTACTTACCCGCAGCCTATAATTTTTAACAAACTCCTCGGCGAAATACAACATGGTTCTATGAGCATATAAAAAAACCTCCGCAGCAATCTCAACATCCTCCCGCAACCCCACAAAGCGAATACCCTGCCCAACATGATTATAAGAAAAGCAACGAAAATTTTCTCCAATAATCGAACCCAACCTTTTTTCATACCATGAAACCCTGTTTTTCTCATAAACACAAGAATCAGCCACAACTTTTTCCTGAACCTGATCCTTACAATCTATTTCAGACATAGACAACCCATGCAGGGCCAAAAGCTTTTGAGCCTTCAACATAGCAGCCTGGGCTTCCTCCTGAAAAACACTACCCGTCAATGCCAGAACCTTACGAATTTTATCAATGATTTTCTCATCAACAACCTTCAAAATATCAGCCCCCAACATAATCAATACCTGTTAAAACACACCCATGAAAAATAAAAAAACCAATAAAAAATACCGAAAAATTAAGTAAAACATCGGTAAAAAAGACCGAGTAAATACCGCCCATAGAAAATCCACATAATTTAATTAGAGGTCTTCTTCTCGAATTACGTTTCGCCAAAACTGATCTGGTAATGAGAACAATTGTTTCTTATAGATTTTAAGGTAATCAGAGTAAGGAACATAAATTTCAATTCCTTCTGCCATACTCCTTTGATCATCGCAGTATTTACAACAAAAATCAGCAATTAAGCGTCTATCCTGAAAAGATATTTCGATTATATAAATATCATCTTCCATGACAGACTGCATAATATTTACATCCCATTTGCCATCTAATAATTTTGATACTAAAACAACCTTTCCTTCAGTGTAAACATAATCCCAATCACCATCAAATGCAAAAGGAACAAAAAACACTTCACTGGCAAGTATAATCCTTATTATTTCTTTTTGAATATTTGACAAATACTCATTTTCATCCACCAAATGCTGATATTTATTAAGATACATTTCATAATAAATATTACGTTCACCATTTACCATATGATATTCCAATACTCCACTGCCGTTGCAGGCAACGCACGTTTTGCCTTGATATTTCAACAACCCAAAACACACATCACACATTGCCATAAAAATCACTCCAAACCAAAAAATATCGCCCAATCCCTAAAATCCAGCAACAATGGGGCTCATTAGCTGGGGCAGTCTGCCGGCCATGGCCAGCAGTATAAGCCTACCTAAAATGCCATGGCCGGCTGTCTGCCCCGACCCCAGCAGGACCACCAAAGCCAGGCAAGCACAGTTCAATAGAAGACAGGGCGGGCATTAGCCGGCCCTGTCTAACCACTTAAAAGACCCATGATTATACCAGGAATCCCAAACCGCCATGCATATTATATAAGTCGGTAAAGAATACCGAAGAAAACAGTAAAAAAGCAGTAAAAACAACCGAAGAGTTACCGTTTTCTAAAAAAGCAATCTCAATCCCTATCCTCAAAATAATGCCTGGGAATCAACTGCCGCAAAGCCAAATTGATAACCTGGCTGTAACTCATACCGTTATCCTCCGCATACTCCTCCAGCGCCCTAACTGTACTGGTATTAAAGCTATATGTTTTCTTAACGGCCTTCTCCTTCCTGGGCCTGTTCCGATATTTCCGAACCTTGTTTTCATCACCATCGGTAATAACAACCGAATCATTCGGTAAGACATCGGTAAAAACCCCCGAAGAACTACCGGCCTTACCCTTCACACCGCCAGGCATCAGCGCATCCAGGGCGGACCTCTTCTTATTCAACCCCCATCACCCTTTTGGCCAGAGCCTCGAAATCCTCAATCCCCCGCCTGTCCTTCAAATCGAAAACCGTCTTCCCCCAGCTGGGAGCCTCGGACAACCGCCCATTAATACGTATTTCATTAGTAACCTTTTCACCATACATCTTAGCCAGATCCGCCATAACCTCCTGACAAACACGATTCCTTCGCCGGTCAAAAAAAGTGGGCACCACAAAACCCACATCAACCGAAATATCATACTTCTCATTGACTTCGGCAATGGCGGAACCCACCTGGGCGCTGCCCACAACACTCAGCCACTCCATACTAACCGGCACCATAATATAATCGGAAGCCACCATAACAATAGTGTGCAGGATTGTCCTGGAAGGTGAGCAATCAATCAAAACATAATCATAAACATTCTTAAAAGAATCCAGGGATGTTTTCAAAACATCCGGAGAAGTATTCTTAAGATCAAAAAGCCATTGAAGCCCTATCTTATGAAGAATCCTTTTCAACTCCGTGGCATCACTACCGGAAAGGTCGGAAAATAAAAACCCCATATTCAACAAAAAAGGAACCGCCCCCAGGCTGTCACCCCCGGAAGAAATAATATCCAGCCTCTCCCGGACATTAACAACCGCATCGCCAGGCCTTCTTCCCTCCATCAAAACCTCAAACAAAGTGGTTCTCCTCTGCTCGGAAGAAAACCATATTCTGATATTGTCTTGCATATCCGTGTCAACAATCAGCGTCCGCTTGCCGGCCAGCGCCAGGGCATGCCCCAAATGTACGCTGATGGTGGATTTGCCCACCCCACCCTTGCTGTTTAAGATGGAAATCGTCTTCATCAATTACACCAACCTTTCATAAATAAAAAATAAATAAAAATTACCGAAAATCACGGTATATAATAGGTAAGAATTAAATAAAAAAAAGCCCCGGACATACATCCGGGACCATTCTTTATCAAACATTCAGCTTCGGGCCAGATTAATACTCATTCCTGGCTTCTTCTCAATCTTCAACTTATATATATCGTTAACATCACACTCAAGAGCGCTGGCCAGCTTTAAAGCGAGCAAAATACTCGGCACCTTTTTATTCTTTTCCACCGTATTATAGCGCTGCTTGGACCAACCCATCCTTTTGGCCACTTCCTCCTGGGTAAGATCCAAACCTTTCCTAACCTCTTTCAGCCTGTTATCCAGCACCAGTACCTTATCAAAATATTTGGCCACATCATGATCAATCTTCTCGGATTCCGAAGAATCCAGCACCACTTCACCGCAATCCTGACACTCATCCACATTGACATCGGGAGTAACCACCTTAATTCCGTTAACATAACTGACCCAGTTACGCTTCTTGGAAACAACACTGCCGCCACCGCAATTATAACACTTCAAGGTAAAACCTCCCTCAAACTGGAATGACAAGGTGAGCAGTGGCTACATAACCGTGACCACTATCACCTTATCTTTTATCACAACTGCCAGCTTGCGGTTAAACCTGCCGCCCTGGATTTTATAATAAGTATCATTTTCCCTGCAATCAACCCTGATCAACCTGCGCGGGTTAAGCAAAATATCCTTTACCAGTGAAGTATTCAGCTTACGGGCAGTCATCTGATCCCTGGCATGACCAGTAAGCCTGAAACCATTTTCCCTTGTAATCCTTGTAATTTCCTGCAAAATATCATTTTCCATATCAACACCTCCATTATACCAGACAAAAAAATAAAGTCAACCGATGGGTTAACTTGATCTCTTTCTCTGTTTTTTAAGAAGGTCCCCGGGCAGGCCGGGAGGGATACCGGACCGGTTCCTGCCTTAAAGAAATGCCCAGAAAGAAAAAACCTAAAAACCCCGCTAATTACGTTTAAGCACCTCGTTCCAATCCTTTTCCGCCGGCACCAGATTCTCAACCTCATAGCCTTGTATAAGCCAATCCCTCCATTCAGCCGCAGCCTTACGGCCCCATATATCACCGTCAAGAGCCAGGACAACCTTCTTCACATCCACACGGCCCACAAACCCCTCCAGAGCCTCCCGGTGCAGTCCCCCAAGGGCAAGGACATGGCCAAGCCTCACACTGGTGGGCTGAATAACCGCCAGGCTCATGGCGTCTATAGGCGCTTCAATCACTGTCACAGTATTTGATATATCAGTTCCGGAAGGCAGCCACCACCAGCCAAAGGTAGTATCGCTGCCGACAGCAAGCCCCTTCCAACTGACATTGGACACCGTGCCGGCCAGGATCGCGCCCTGGGCCCTGCCGGCGGAATCATTACAAACGAAAACACAATTCCCCTTTTCGTCTTGATACAAAAGACCGGCCCGGATCAGTTCCACCACCAGCTCCGCCGGCAGCCCCCGGGTTTTGGTCAAATAAGCGATAACCCTGCGCTCATTCTTATGCCGCGCCGGCATCTCCAGCTCTTTTTTCTCCTCTTTAAACAACTGCAAGGGCACATCAGCTACAGCCGTACCGTTCAAACCGAGCACCGCATCCCGAAAGCTCATATTCAAAAACTTAATACAAAAATCCAAAGCATTGCCGTCTTCCTCAGTACTGAAGCGATAATAACCGTTACCTTTAATCACAAGCCCGCCATATCCCGGCAGCCGCCAGTTCTTCCCCTCCCGCTTCAACACATACCCTTTCGCCTGAAGAAACTCAGCCAGGTTGGCCTGCCTGGCTTTTAAAATAAACTCCCTGGGAAAAGCCATCTCACCACCTCCAAATACATCCACATGTAAATAAGCGTGCCCGAGAAAAAATTCCACGTGGAATAATCGAAAATGCGAAAAATCCACTTAAAATAAAATAGCCCCGGCATATAACCGGAGCCATGGTGCATATTAGATATTCATCGTTTTCAAGAATCCTGCGTATATTATTCAATTTTTTCTTCCCTTGAGCACCACAGACCAATCCGTATACGAGGTACCCAAGACCTGTGCAACATCAATATCATAGGGTGCACTAACCCTTAAGTGCGCGTTATTACCAACACTTGTAGTCCCCTCCAAAAGAGCCCTGATTACCGTCGCATCTCCGGCAATGATTACCTCGGGCCTGGACCATATCTCGCAGGACAGCCTGTTGGTGGCCGAGCCCCAGGGGAGTAGAGCCGTCAGGTTATGAACCGTCGCCGTGGTTTTTTCCCCTGTTGATATGTCGTGATAATAGAAATTTATGCCTAAAGGCAGGGTATTAACCGGGCCTATGGAGTCCACCAGTATAACAACCATGCCGTTGGCTTTAATTTTCGGCAAAGGGTTGGTGCCGTAATCAATCATGATATGTGTTGCAGGGTCGTTTAAAACCGGCACGGGCTGTCCGTTGGGCGGATTGCCTATTTTAGACACCCTCAGTCTCTCCAGGGCGATAATCTCAAAGTCCTGGCCGTTAGACCAGGGACTCTCCAAACCCCACGCATCCCATACCTTGATTCTCCAGCCGTACTGCCAGGCCCGGGAGTTCCACCATACCGACGGGCTTACCGGGGTGGCGGCCTTTGGATATACATAAGATTGCCCGGAACTGATCACCATGCCCGTATCCATTACTGACATGCCTGTACGGGTGGAAAAGGGTATTTGATAGGCATACTGCCTGTTCCCCGAATCGTAGTGGGTATCCACCCAGATTGACCAGTTGAAGCCCGGCTCCGTATGCAGAAACCGGCTCCCTGTAAGCCCCCCTGCTATTGTAGAGGATAGCGATGTTCCAGTGACAGACGGTATTGAGCGCGTATCCGCAATAAAACCCGTGCTGATGTTGCCCAAGCCGGAACCGTCCCTGAACTGTATTTGCACCGTCTGGTTTGAGGTATAGCCTGCGAATTTCACATCCGGGGCCAAGCCGGAAACCGTACGCCAGCCT
>NZ_BFAV01000144.1 GCF_002933875.1 Desulfocucumis palustris
TGCAGACTACGTGGTAGATAGGCCGGGAGTGTAAGTCCCGTGAGGGATTCAGCTGACCGGTACTAATAGGTCGAGGGCTTGACCTGAAAAATATATCTTAAGCTAAATGCTTTTGCGATAAATTTCTACGCTGTGAAGTTTTGAAGGCGCATACTCGAGGTTCGAAGTTCGAGATTCGGAATTCGGACCGGGGAAAAGCCTTAAAGGTCTAAAGGTCTAAAGGTCTTAAAAGAAAAGTGAGGCTCGAACCTCAAACATCTAACATTGAATATCGAATTTTCCGGTGACCATAGCGAAGGAGGTACACCCGTTCCCATCCCGAACACGGTAGTTA
>NZ_BFAV01000145.1 GCF_002933875.1 Desulfocucumis palustris
TAATTGCTAAAACCATAACGGAGCCGCCAACAATTAAAGAGATAATTTTTTGTTTTTTATCCATCCCTGATTAATACCCCCTTAAAAAAGGGGGGCGCGTTTTACCGCGCTCCCCTTTTCCTCAAGGCGCACTGTTTTGTATATTCTCTATGCTCCTGCCGGCAAGCCCCCGGAGAGCGCCGGAAAATCCAAAGCCTATACTTACGGAGGATAACCCCGCCAAAAAAAGAATTACCGCCCATTCGGCAGTCGTTATCCCCCTGTCGTCCCGCAAAAAGTCAATGATCTTTTTAATCAATTAATCACCTTCAGTTTTAGTAACCTGAATATTTTGGATGTATGGGCTGATGTAATTATCCATTTTACTTTTATAGGCATTAACCACGGCCACCGCAAAAATAAAAACCATCACCGAGCCGAAAATAAACCACAAAAAGTACTCCCCGGTTTTGGTGCCCAGGAGAGCACTTTTTATGTTGACCAATGTTTTCATTTTAAACCACCGCTAACGCGTGGCGCCGGTGGCGCCGGTGATTATACCAGTTCTGCCGTTTGAATTGACGTTTATCCCATAGTCCGTGTCATCATCAACGACACTGCTCACAGGCCTGATTGCCTCCATGTCTGCATAGACATCGCCCATCTTGCCCCGCAACGCCCCCACGTAGGACAGGGCTACACTGCCGGAGGACAACACCCCCAGAATCAGCCAAAGCAGTATTTCGCCGGTGGGCGTTCCGGTTTCGTCCAGGATGAAGTTTTTAACCGACCGGCAAATTTTTATCGCTCTTTGTTTCAATTGGTTACTCCTCCTCTTTAATAAATCACCTGTATCACTTTCGATACGAATTGAATATTTATGTCCTTTTATCACCTCGTTTCAAACAGATCCATATGTTTTTTCACATCTGCCCGTTCCAGGCAGTAAGACTTTCAATCATTTTTATGGCTTTATAACCAATGGGAAATAGCACGATACCCACCAGGGCAAAACCGGGCAGAGCCAGATAGATAGTTTGGTATAACGGCCGGGCCGCAATTTCTTTTTCATAGTTGCGGCGCAGCCGTTCTTCGAGTTTTGCGGATTCTTCACTTAATAGGCCGGACTTTTCGCTCTTGCCCGACAACGTGATGTGCTGGAGTACGGCTGCCAGAATCTCAGCTTCCGGAAAGTTCACCTCCTTTGCAAAATGATGGAGGGCTTTTACAGGGCCCTGCGGCCAACGGTTTACGCATTTTTCCACGGAATCCCTTATGGACGGGGTCAATTCACCGGCCTTTGCCAGCGCCTGGTGAATTGAGTGGCTGTCGGAAAAGAGATCGATGGAATCGTAAAGAATACTTATTTCCTTAACTTTTGTCCTGTAGTCAATTGTTCTTTTGGTGTTGCCAAGAAATTTGGCCACTCCAAAACCCACCATCAACCCCGCCTGGAACATATAAATCTTAAACGGAGTTGTCCAGAAGGCCCAGGTGAAAATACATGCCGTGGCAAAGCCGGTAAGCATAAATTTAGGATCGGAAAACACTCCGAAATCCAATTTTTCTTTTCCCTTATCCTTGAATAACGCGGGAACTATTGTTTTTTCCCTGTTTCCGATTATCCTTTGAAGCGGCGACCGGTAAGTAATTTTTTGTGCGAGCTGTGAGATTACTATGAAAAAATAGATACCGACAGAAAAAGAAAATGTTATCAGTAAGAACCCTTCGATCCCGATCATTTGAAGCACCCGGCAATACCTCCCTTAATACTTAACGTCATGCAACCGGCGGTCCAGCATAATACCCACGGGATAGGACAGAAAGGCCACCGCCACCACCGCTTTTCCCATGGGCACATTTATAAAAAAATCCTCCGCGTCCGGCACAATGAGCTGCACGGCAAAAAAGGCCGGTATCAGCAGCGCGTTTAAGAAGATGCCCACAACCCTCATCCAGGCCAAACTGGTGTCGTTTACCGCCATCAGTTCCTCATGCCGTTTAATTTTAATGGCCAGTTT
>NZ_BFAV01000146.1 GCF_002933875.1 Desulfocucumis palustris
GGGAGAGCCGTCGAAGGTGGGGTTGGTGATTGGGGTGAAGTCGTAACAAGGTAGCCGTATCGGAAGGTGCGGCTGGATCACCTCCTTTCTAAGGAGAATTTGAGGAGCGACAGCTGCTCAAATATCCGAGGTCGATAGTAACCGACAGGAGTTTAAACTAACCGCCGGGTACTCTAACCTCCATCTTGCAAACCTGTTTAGTTTTGAGGGACCGGGGGACTATAGCTCAGTTGGTTAGAGCGCACGCCTGATAAGCGTGAGGTCGATGGTTC
>NZ_BFAV01000147.1 GCF_002933875.1 Desulfocucumis palustris
TCAAGGAGGCCTTGCAGAGCTTCCTCCTGATCCACCTTTGCCTGGAGATGGAGGTAACCGGCTGCGGGTATTCCCTCGGATACTGGGGGCAGTACATGGAGCCTTTTTATCAAAAGGATATGGCCGAAGGAAAGATTACCCGCGAGGAAGCGCTCTATCTTACCAAGCTGATATTTATCAAGCTGCAGGAGGTTGGCTACTATCACGGGCCTAAATTTTTCAAAGCCTGGTCGTCTCACGTGGGCCAGACACTGTGTATTGGCGGTGTCACCGAGGATGGAAGAGACGCCACTTGTGAAATGGACTATATTGTCTGCGATGCCCATATTGACCTGAAAAACATTCAGCCCCCCCTGGCCCTGTTCTGGCACCCCACTATAAAAGAAGATTTCTTGTTCAAGGCTGTTGATGTGGTTAAGACCGGTGTGGGGCACCCTCAATTTATGAATACTTCGGTGGCCATACAAAGGGCCATGGACAGGTTCGCAGAGGACGACGTTACTCTGGAAGAAGCAAGGCGTGTGGCCATATTTGGCTGCGT
>NZ_BFAV01000148.1 GCF_002933875.1 Desulfocucumis palustris
CACAGTAAATCTCTCAACTTTATTTTGGGTAATCAGATGAGGACAGCAATTGTTTACCAATAATGCATTTTATGTGTCAAAAATTCCTCCCGAGCACAGAAGAACCGTCCCCTTGTGCCCCCTCTGCCAAAAACCTCCCCTCCTGCTAACAGAACAGCCCCTTGTAAATTGCTTCCTCGGAGGCTGTTCCTTTTCTATTACTTTAACTCTTTAGCGTTGTAAAGTTGTGGGGGATTGTCTCCTTTGGGGAGGTATTGGTAATCCAAATGGGTTCCCAATATCAGCCGAACACAAAAGAACCGTCCCCTTGTGTCTCCGGACGGGTAAACCCGCCTCAAAAAACCAGGGAGGTGTTAGAAAAAATTACAAGTTTAGTTCGGTAACACGAGTCCAAAATCCGACCA
>NZ_BFAV01000149.1 GCF_002933875.1 Desulfocucumis palustris
GGCCTCAATGCTCGACGTACTATGAGTACGCCTCCGCTTGAGGCCTTGCCGCGCCTTGCATCTGGAGCTTTTTGAACGGCCTCGGGCGGTAGTTTAGCAACATGTTTATTGTGTTTTTCAACACTCTCCTAGCTGCCCGTTACATTAGGGCAACGGTATCCACAGGCTTTTGCGTTCCATATTTGTCTGCGAATTCTTAATCAACTTTGATAGTTTTGCTCTTCTTCACAATCCTGGCCGTCTTTTAATATTCCCCTCTTTTTCAGGTCCTCGGCAACATAGCCCAAATCCAATTCCAGTAATCTTTCTTTAGTGGGAATACCGTCATAATTCCATCCTTTGAATTTGTAATAGGTGGATAAGAGTTTTTCTTCAAGCTCGGGAAATCTATGCCTCCAATGGTCTTCCGGCGGCTTCTCATCAGCCCTGCTCATGCCCCTCCTGTTGTTAAAGGCTCTGTGTAAATTCCGGCTCCTGTTGACTATTTTCTTTAGTCCGGCTTCATCTATATCCATCCCGGTGGCCGAGGAAATAAATTTGGGGTAATTGTGTATATGATAAGCCGGCTTGTAGCAAAAGGAGCCCATACCGGCGCACAGCCCCAGGGCGTCGTCAATATTGTGCACCATCTCCATCCAATCCACAATTTCACTGGAGATTTCCGGGGTCGGGTAATATGGATTTGAGCTTTCTCCCCTGGGTTCCCAGTCCAGGAAATATTGCTTGAACTTTTCATCGGGAAGCTGGGGCCAGTCCTTTACCCACTCTTCCCTTTTCTCCCTGGAGGGATAAGCCGCCTGGGGCCAATTTCCTTCAATTTGGGTAATGCTTACCTTCTCGTTGGTGGAAAACATGAGGTAATAAAGGGGATCCAGCATTCCCAGCTTGATATTCATCTGCTCATGCTTCTTAATGGTATTATGCTCAAAGGCCTCCGCGCCCTTGCCAATCCTCCGGGCCGCCCAATAAGTGCCGTCGGCCAGAATATCTCCGATTCCTTCCCGCCGGGCAACCTTGTCCAGCAGCCAGAAAAATCTCCCCTCTTTATCGGACGGGCACCCTGCAAAATCCGCGTCGGTCAAAATGCCGGCTTCATAGAGCTCAACAGCGAAGGCCAAAATTTGCGGGGTTGAGAATGAGTCCAATCCATACTCAAAAGCGCGCTGGCAGATTCTAAAAGAAAAACCCAGGTCATCCACATAAGCCGCCAGTGTATAAGTGAGTTTCGAGAAACATTTCATCATATACCTTGGAACATCCTGGTAGGCAATTAACGCTCCGCATTGCTGCGGGCAGTTAAAGCAGCTTATGAAGCGCTTTATGGCACTGGTCTGGGTTTTCGTCCAGCTCTTTTCTATTTCCCCGGTCCAGAAGTCTTTTCTCCGGGCCCGGGCATTTCCCCAGGCGAAACCCGTGGTATGCCACGATTCATCAGCGTGTTTCATGGCCTGGGGCGACCCGACACCGGAATGCAAAACGGTCATTACCCCCTGAAGGGGATTGGCGTTGCGGTGTTTTACAAATTCCTTCAAATCATTCACATGCCGCATAAATTCAGCCCCCCGGGCAAGGTAGATGTCCTTTGTGCCCCGGACGGCTATGGCCTTTACCCCCTTGTCTCCCATAACGGCGCCGCTGCCCAGCCTGCTGGCGCTGGACCTGGACTGCTCCACGGAAGCCGTGAAAACCCGGTTTTCACCTGCCAGGCCGATGGCGGCCACCTGGGCCCGGGGCTCCTTCAGCTCAGCCCTTATAAGGTCCTGGGTTTCAAGGGCGCCTTTGCCCTTCAAATGAGAGGCGTCGCGTATTTCCACCCTGTCGTTGTGTATCCATATGTAAACCAGTTTTGGGGACTTGTTGCGGATGATCACCTTGTCATAACCGGCGTACTTCAGTTCCGCCGACCAGAAGCCACCCATCATTGGATAGGCCAGTAAATCCGTCTGGGGAGAGATTGTGGTAACCAGGGTGCGGTTGGCGCTGAAAGCCGGTGTGCCGCATAAAAGACCGCTGCTGAAGATCAGCAGGTTTTCAGGATCAAAGGCTTTGGTTTCAGGGGGAACCCTGTCCCACATAAGCTTGACGTCGGTGCCAAGACCTCCCAGATGAAGTTCCATTAATTTCGGATCGGTTTCCACCTTTTCAATGTTTCCTGTGGCCAGATCAATTTCCAGGTTATATCCTGTCTCCGCGTATCTCATTTTTACACCCCTCTATGCGTCTTATCAGGCCCTCCGGATAACTCCGCCGCCACTGCTTTTAAGCTGCGCGGGTGCTCATGAGGGACCGGTTTCCGTTATGCGGGAGGCTCCCCCGGCATTCTTACGGTTTTTTAAAACGCCTGTATTATGCAACCAGCAATTTTCATGCTAATTATCCTGCCGGCTAAAGAAATTCATTTGGGATTACCGGCGTGGATTGCCGGCCAATACTCCGCCGGCATATTCCTTCCCGGGGTGCGTGCTTTATAGTGTAAGAAAGACATACATTGTATGTTAATAGGACATGTTTAATTTAATCGGGGCCGAAAACCGGACAGTCCCGGCCGGACCTGGCGGCAAGTATTTCTCCTTTGAAAGCGGAAGGGGGATTATGGCATAATGGTGGTAACCAGCGAAATGAACCGCAAGGGAGGAGCCGATAATGCTAGAGTACCTCAATGACCTGCAGGAACGCTTTTTCACCTGGTGTGACAATGCCGTGCAAGACCATATTGACAGCCGGGGAACCAGGCTCAAACAGTGGCGGCCCCGCAAGAATCCGGACGGCAGTTATGAACTGGTCTTTAAACTGGCCGGCCGCGATGAAACCGCGGCCAGTTTTTCCGTGCCCGTACCGGAGGAGTTTCACCAGCTTCTTGAGCGCGAGTACTTCATCAATCACCCGCCCGACGAGGAAGAGGAGAGCTAGGGTTTGGATATGCCGGGCTTTGATGATAAAGATATCTATTATAAGGGTTGACGATCCGCAATTATGCTGAACCGCCGAATGCCCGGAGGAACCCGGCTGACCGACGCCAAAGGCCCCCGCAGTTAAACCTGCGGGGGCCTCTTCTTACCTGTACAGACCGCCGTGGCGGCGCATCTAAGGACATACCGTCCGGATTTCTCCCGCCCTCGGTCGGCCCTATTTGAAGCATCCCAAGGAACAGTTCATAATCCTTACTCCAAGAATGTCGGCGGCCCTGCCCACCACCGGCACGGGGACGCTCAACTGTTTGGCTAAAGCCCAGGCCTGCGGGCAGTTCAGCCTGCCTTCAGCGGAAATATTCTTAACGGCCTGGAGCACTTCCGCCGAGGGCTCTTCAAAGATATACTCCTTATCCTTTTTCATCTTTCAACCTCCTTGCGTAAATCTTCGGGTTCTCTCCCGGTTAAGCAGACCGGTCAAACAGTTAACGCTTTATTTCGTATCTCTCTCATACCCGGGTCGTTTTTTAATTTATCCAGGTATCTTAATCTTGGAATAATTTCTTTATGTATATCACATGCAACAGATTTTCCCGATGTGGCACCGGTCATCAACAATTTATCATGGGGGCATCCGCCCTGGCAGGTGGCTTTAGCTTCACACTCCCTGCATTCATCCGGCAGATCCGGTCTTGCAACATCATAATGAAACATGTCGCATTGTATTTTACTCAAAGGATCCGGGTCAAATATCGTCCCTGTTTTAAATGAGTGCTCTCTAATACACGGGCCAATGGTTCCATCGGGAAATATCGCGGCAATTCTTTTCCCGCAAGGATATGGAGAATATTCAAGCTCCCACAGGGGAATTAACATATCCAGCAAGAAGGTGGTATGTACATCATAACCCCTGATAATATAATTTTCCAGCAAATCGCATAATTCATGATATTTTTTTAAAATTATTTTTTTGTATTCCGGATCCAATTCTCTGTATATATTCTTCTGGTATCTTAATCGATAACCATTTTCCAATCCGAATCTTGTTATATCAAGAACTCTCTCCAAATTATAATCATCCAAAGTGGCAACTATTGTTTGACCGATAACATTTGACCTTTCAGCAATTACCTTCATTCTTCTGGATAATTCTTCAATACTTATATCTGTAACATTTGTTGTGATCCATTGGATATCTTCAAGATCATCCCAATTCACGGAATCCACCAAATCACCGTTTGTATTAAGAGCTCCCTGCATGCCGTCGGTATTTTTATAGACGGAATCCATTATTTTCTTAATTCTATCGGTTCTCAGCAACGGTTCCCCGCCAAGAAAACCAATGGAGTTAACTTTAACGTTATTAACTTTCCAGACTTCCGGAATCCACTCCAGTAATCTTGAAAATGTATTTTCATCCATTTCCATTTTATTATCACCGGCTTGATTAAAGGCGTAACAATAGTCGCACCTTCTTGTGCACCTGTATGATAGAAATAAAATGAACCAAAAGAAAGGAAGCTTTTCCCAATCGTCTCCGCCCTTCAATCTTCCATCTTCAATGGAATACATTCTTTTTAATTGTCCGGCATGTTCCGTCGGTCTTCTCACAGTTTTATCACCCCGTCTTCCTTTCACTTCATATCAAATAATTCCACAGCGTATGCAGAAATTTTTTCTCCGGCCCTGAGCAAACCTTTGCCGGGAGGTATATCCACGAACAGGTTGCAGTCCGCCAGTGTTTTCAGAACACCCTGCCCGTTAAGAATTGTCGCCCTGGCGATTCCTTCCTCTATGGAAAGCCTGGCCGCTTTCATCCTTCTGGCCTCGGTTTTCCTGTAATCGTGGGATAGAATGACCTCTATCTTGCGGGGCAGGATATTTTTATAACCCATCATTTTTTTCAGAACAGGCTTAACCAAAAACTCAAAAGCCGCAAATGCGGCTCCCGGGTGACCGGATAGGCCCAGGATTAATTTGCCGTCTTTTTTCCCCGCCACAAAAGACTTGCCGGGCCTTACGGATATTCCTGAAAACAGGCTCTCAACCCCGGCCAGGGCCAGGGCGGCTTCAACCAGGTCATAATCCCCGGATGATACTCCCCCGGTGGTAATGACCAAATCCGCTCTTTCCAGGGCGGTTTGCACAAGAGCGGCTATTTTTGCCGCGTCATCCGGCACAATACCCAGCGGGACAGGTTCCACCCCGCTCATCCTGAGAAGGGCTGTCAGGAAGTACTGATTGCTATTATAAATCCGGCCGGCGCCAAGTGTTTGGCCAAGCCCTGCCAGTTCACTGCCTGTACTGATAATAGCGGCTTTAACTGCTGAATAAACAGGCAGGTCCTTAAAACCGGCCGCGGCCAGCAGCCCAAGCAGGGACGGGGTAACAGGCGAACCCCTGGAAACAACGGTTTCGCCGGCTGTTAATTCCTGGCCGGCCTTACCTATGCCGGTTCCCGCCGGAACCCGGCGATAAACCAGCACCTCCGCCCCCTCCCGCCGGACCTCTTCATACTTGACCACCGCGTCGGCTCCCGCGGGAAGGGGCGCCCCTGTCATCACTTTAACCGCCGTCCGGGTGGAGACTTGAAAATGGGGGTTACTCCCGGCCGCCACTTCTTCCAGCACCCGGAGCCTGACCGGGGCGTTTTCCCCGGCCTTTTCGGTATCCCGGCCCTGAAGGGCATACCCGTCAACTAAAGAACGATTAAACCCCGGTATATCTTCCTGAACCGTCAGGTCTTCCCTGATCGCGCGCCCCAAAGCCTCCAGCAAAGGCAACCGCTCCCCCGGGCGGATGAATACGTGCCGCAGCAGGAGAGCACGGGCTTGCTCCAGAGATAAGTTCCTTCTCCAGCCATTGGCAGGGATGGCGTAATAATCCTTGGGGATATTGATATTTATAAAAGGCTTTTCCGGACCGCCCGGTGTTTTTAGTAATTCTTCCTCCACATTGTTAATCCCGACCATGGGATAAGCTCCCGACACCTGGCCCCCCATTTTATTCCAGGACCCCTTTCCCGGTTCAGTTTGCGCCAATGACGTTAATACCGGCCTGTTCATGTCTCTCACTCCTTAGGGCCAATCAGTTTTACCGTTCTTCGATAAATAAAAGGCTTCCATGCAAGATGCGCATGAAAGCCCATGCCGCGGCTATCTTTGGCATCTCCTTTCCTGAACAGGAAGCAGTCGCAATTCTCCAAATGCCCTGCCGGTTCAATGCCCCGGGATAAAATCATGATTTCCCGTAATTTTTGCCCGGGAGATTACACCTCAAGGATTGCTCTGTTCTTTGCTTTTTCTGACTATAGTTCTTTCACTTTCAGTGACCGGAGGCGGAACAGGCTCACCGGAGAGCTTCGTTACCGCGCCAAAGCGGGTTGGGCAAGCGTCAAAGCAAGTTCCGCATTTTATGCATTTCTCCTGGTCAATTACATGGATCTGATTTTTGGCGCTTATTATCGCCTCCGCGGGACATCGCCTGGCGCAAATCATACAGGCCTGGCATTTGCCCGGATCAATATAGTAGGAGACCACTTCACTAAATAATCTTTCTATCTCGTCAATGGTGAAAAGCTCGTCATATTCTGCCGGGTTCTCAATACGTGACGCCAGCTTCTCCTGTTTCACCACCTTGATGTAGGGAACCAGCTTTGTAATTTCAGCAAGCTTGGAATTTAAATCTTCTTTGTCTATTCCCTCACCTTTGCCAAGCGGTCCCAACTCCTTCACCTTCTTGACAAAATCATTAACAACCTCGGCAAAAAGGTTTCCTTCACTGCCGGACATGAATTCGATCCTTAACCTTTCGGGGTTCAGCCCTGTGTATTCCATTATTTTTCTGCATAGCAGCACCATGTTCAGCGCATGGTAATTTCCATGGGTAATATAATTGCATTCATTTAAACGGCAGCCGCCAATAAATACCCCGTCTATTCCATTTGAGAAGGCCCTGAGTACATATGCCAGGTCGACTCTGCCGGAACACATGACGCGAATAAGCCTCATTTCAGTTGTATATTGCAGTCTGGACACGCCAGCCAGGTCAGCAGCCCCGTACACTCACCAATGGCATACAAAACCTAATATTCTTGGTTTAAATTTAAGTCCCGTACTCATTCGTTCCCACCTCCTTTGTTAGTGCCCCCGGCTTCTTGCACACATCTCAAACCGCCGCATCAATTTGCCTAAGGATCTCTTCCTCTGGAACCACAGCGTCAATTTCGCTCAAAAGCTCTTTATCGGTAAAGTGCTTTAGTGAAATGGCCCCTGTTGGACACTTTGCGTTACAGAGACCGTCCCCTTTACAGAGCACGGGATTAACTACAGCCTTTTTGCCCTGTCGTGTCTCACTAAACTCAATGGCGCCATAGGTACAGACCGAAACACAGGCCCCGCACCCCATACATTTCCTTTCATCCACCCGGCAGACAGAGCCGGAGGCGACCACCGTATCCCGGGAGAGAAGCGTTAAGACCCGGCCCGCGGCTCCATAGGCCTGATTAATCGTTTCTGCCATAAGCTTGGGATAGTGAGCCATTCCACAAAGATAAACCCCGTCCGTACCAAACTCAACAGGCCTTAATTTAACATGGGCTTCTTTGAAGAAGCCGTCCGGGCTCAAGGTCACCTTGAATAACTCGGCCACTTCCCTGGTTGCCGCGGAGGGAATAACAGCGGCAGCCAAAGCAATTCTATCGGCATCTATTTCAAGCTTATTACCTAAAACAGGGTCGGTCACGGTAACCTTTAGTACCGGCTGCCCCTCATCCGACTCGCCGGCTTCCACCTGAGGTTTGTCATCCGGCTCATAGCGGATGAATCTAACCTCCTTGCCTGCCGCTTCCCGGTAATAATCCTCTTTAAACCCATAGGTTCTCATATCCCGGAAGAGAATGTAGATATCCATCCGGGGATTGATCTCCTTTAGTTTCAGGGCGTTTTTTATTGACTCGCTGCAACATATCCTGCTGCAGTAATTTCTGTCTTCATTTCTGCAGCCCACGCATTGGATCATAACCAGACTCCCGGAGTTGACAAGCCCTTCGTCTCCTCTGGCGATTTGCTCCTCCAGCTCCAGGTGGGTCATTACCCTGTCATCTTCTCCATACAGGTATTCGGCGGGTGTATACACATCGGCGCCTATGGCAATGACTGCCGCGCCGTGTTTTATTTCTGTGAGCCCTCTTTCGGACTTTACCCTGGTTGTAAAATTACCAATATAACCTGTGGCCTCCATGATGGTGGCGCCGGTATGCACATGTACCAGGGGATGCTGATATACCTTTCTTTTAAGATCACGCAAATAGTCCTGAACATCCAGACCTTCCAGGGTATAATGCAGTTTTCGGGCCATTCCGCCAAGGTCCGTATCCTTTTCCACCAGGTGAACCTCGTGTCTCTGGTTGGCTATGGAGAGAGCGCAATTCATTCCGGCTATGCCCCCGCCAACCACCAGCGCCGTTTTGTTTACCGGCAGATCAAATTCCTGCAGCGGCTCCAGATGGCAAGCCCGGGCCACGGACATCCGGATTATATCCTTTGCCTTCTGTGTGGCTTCTTCCTTTTCTTTAGCGTGGACCCAGGAGTTATGCTCCCTGATATTAGCCATCTCGAAGTAATATTGATTAATTCCCGCCTCCCGAAGGGTGTCCCGGAATAACGGTTCAAGGGTCCTGGGGGAGCAGGCGGCCACAACCACCCGGTTGAGTCCTTTTTCCTTTGTCATGTCCGTAATTTCTTTGGCAGAATTAGTAGCGCAGGAGAATAGCTGTTCCTGGGCGTAGACAACATTGGGCAGGGTCAGGGCATATTCAACCGTGGAAGGAACATTTACTATCCTTCCTATATTAGCCCCGCAATGACACACAAAGACTCCTATCCTCGGTTCTTCACCGGAGACATCCCTTTCCGGCGGATAGATCCTTTCCCTGGCAAGATTTCCCCTCCGGAAGGAAAGGAGTTCTCCGCATTGGGAGCCTGCTCCGCTGGCGCTAAAAACCGACTCGGGTATATCCGTGGGACCCTGGAAAGCTCCGCTTACAAAGATTCCGGGCCTGCTGGTCTCCATGGGATTGACGGTATTGACCTTGCAAAAATGGTGCGGCCCCAGTTCGATGCCGAATTTCTCCGCCATGCCCTGCACACCGGCGGGAGGGTTCAATCCCACGGATAATACCACCATATCGAATTCTTCCTCTTTGACTCCATCCCCGGTGGTGGAATATCGTACCGTGACATTCTTGGTTTCCGGGTTCTCTTTTACTATTGATGTGTAGCTTCTGATAAACCGAACCCCTGGAAGTTTCTCCGTCCTTTCGTAAAATCGCTCAAAATCCTTACCATAGGAACGAATATCGTTATGGAATATGGTACACTGGGCTAAAGCGTCATGATCCTTTGTCAAAATCACCTGTTTTTGGGCATAGGTGCAGCATACGGCCGAACAATAGCTGTTGCCTCCCGGAATCACCTGCCTGGAACCCACGCATTGAATCCAGGCAACTTTATGGGGATGCTTCCTGTCTGAAGCGCGCAGTATCTCACCCTGGTATGGACCGGTGGAGCATAACAGCCGTTCATAGTCCATACTGGTTACCACATTCTCAAACTCTCCGTAGCGATATTCCTCCCGCAATCCGGGATCATACGGCTCAAGACCGGGAGACAGAATTATCGCCCCTACCTTCACTTCCAGCTTCTCCGGCGTTTGATTTAAATTTATGGCGTTATTCTTGCATACTCCTTCGCAAATACGGCATTTCTTCTCTTTAAGGTAAAGACAGCTTTCATCAATATACGCCACCAGAGGAATTGCCTGGGGAAAGTAGATGTGGACGGCTTTATTCAGGGATATTTCCTGGTTATATTGATCAGGGTATTTCACCGGGCAGTATTCCACACAGACGGTACAACCGGTGCATTTGCTCTCGTCAATATATTTGGGCTTTTTATTCAGCCTTACCCTGAAGTTTCCCGCTTCCCCCTCCACACTGTCAACCTCAGTATAGGTAAGGACTTCTATATTTTGATGCCGGCCGACCTCGACCAGCTTTGGCGAGAGTATTCACATGGAGCAGTCATTGGTGGGAAAGGTCTTGTCCAGTTGGGCCATATGCCCCCCGATGCTGGGCGCCTTTTCCACCAGGTAAACCTTAAAACCGGCGGTGGCAAGATCAAGGGAGGCCTGAATACCGCTGATTCCTCCCCCCACAACCATTACGTCTCCAAAATTACTGTCTCCACGACTTTTACAAAGTTGTTGAATTTTTTCTTTCAGCAAAAGTTCTTTTTCCACTTTCTATCACCTCACCAGCAATTGAAGATATTCCTCCAACTCCAAAGACAAGTTCCTCCATTTGGGGACATTCCTCCAGCCCCAAAGACAGGCTCCCAATAGAGGTGTGTCCCCTTTCCTTGTTTGTGTGTCCCCTTTCCTTGTTTGGTGTGTCCCCTTTCATTTTTACTCCTTATGTTGAACAGCCAAGCCGTTCCGGATGGGTAAACACTGCCAGATGGTCGCAGCGGGCCTGGCCAACCAGGGCAATGCCCATGTCGCCGGCAAGCAAAATGGCGTTCCTGGTGGGCGCGTGCCGCGAAACAACAATCGGGGTTTGCATCTTTTCCGCCTTGAGCAGCATCTCGGACGATATGCGGCCGGTGATCAGCAGCAGTCGATCCCTGGTTGCTATTCCCCTCAGCAGACATTCGCCCTGGAGCTTGTTCAAGGTGTTATGCCGTCCGATATCCTCCGCTAGTATCAGCAGTTTCCCGGTATCGGACAGAGCCGAGGTATGCACACCCCCACTAAGCCGGTACAGCTCCATTTGCTCTAAAAATCGCTTCATCAATGACAGCACTTCTTCCGGTGTGGCAACAAGCTCGGAATCAACCCTCTTTCCCCGGGTTTTGAAAACTGAACTGCCGCTGCATCCAAGTTTCCGCAGCGCCGGCAATTTATATCCGGGGTTTTTCAGCCTCACATCGGCCAGCGCTTCCTCCTCACTCACCCGCATGCTGGCCACATCGCCGATGCCCGAGATGATTCCCTCCGCGTAAAGATATCCGATGACCAGGTAATTCAGCTTGGCTGCAGTGCACAGGATGGTGACCAGTGCTTTCTGATTCACATAAATTGTGAACTCCATTTCGCTAGGCACGTAAACCGGGGTACTGACCCATTCCCCGTTCGAAAAGCGATGGCAGGCTACTTCCGCTGCCACGTCTTTCATATCCGAAACGCCAATCGCTTCCAGCATGCTTAGCTTCTCTGTAATCTAAATCACCTCCTGGAGGACCTCCGTGATATCCTTAACCTGTATGACGTCATCATAATTCATGACCACCCTGCTATCCTCAAAATTGGTGATGCAATAGGGGCAGGCTGTAACCAGCTCTTCAGCCCCACCCCCGACAGCTTCTTCCAATCTGAGGTTGGCGAATCTTTCGGACTTTGGCGTTTCAGCCCAAATCCTGCCTCCTCCCATTCCGCAGCAAAGACTGTCTTCCCGGGACTCAGCCAGCTCCACCAGTTCCAAACCGGGTATCTTCTTTAATACCTCCCGGGGCTCGTCATATATGCCGTTATGCCGGCCCAGGTAACATGGGTCGTGATAGGTAATTTTCTTCCCGTACTCCTTGCTGATCCGGAGCCTTCCCTCATTAATCAGCTGGAATAAATACTGGGAGATATGAACCACTTCAAAGTTAACCATGAATTCAGGGTATTCGTTCTTGAAGGTATGGTAGCAATGCGGGGAAGAAACAAGTATTTTCTTTACCCCGTTATTGATAAAGGCTTTGATGTTTTCCCTGGCCAATTGTTTGAATAATTCCTCATTGCCTGTCTTGCGGATGCTTTCTCCACAGCAATTCTCCTGGGTGCCCAGTATCCCGAAATCCACTCCCGCCTTATTGAGGATATTGGCTGTGGCGGCGGCCACCTTCTTTAATCTTGGGTCATAGCTTAAATAGCAGCCGGGAAAATACAAAACTTCCATCCCTTCTTCGAAGGTTTTTACAGAGAGTCCCTTTGCCCACTCCGCCCTCTTTGCCCGTTCCTCACCAAAGGGGTTGCCGTCTCCGGCAAGACCCGCGCTGGCGGTGCGGACAGGCTTGACAGCGGCGGGAAAAACACCGTATCCCGTGGCCATCCTGCGCAGGGCTATCATGTTTTGGATCTGCTTAACGTCCCTGGGACATCTCTGAGCGCATTTTCCGCAGGTGGTGCAGCGCCAGATCTCTTCATTTTCTATCTCCGTCAAGCCGAATGTAGCCTGCCGGATCAGTTTGCGCATACTGAAAGTTCTGACTTTATTCCAGGGACAAACAGTATCGCATTTTCCGCATTGATAGCAGAATTTGACCGCGTCTCCACCGCTCTCTTTTATTTCTTCTATTACCTCTTTGATTGGGGCTTCAGTCTCCACGATTTCCCCTCTTCCTTCACATAAATTGGGGACATTCCTGTCCACAAAAGCATTGCCCGGGCTTCAGCAGGTGTGTCCCCTGACCTATGTCGGGACATTCCTGTCCACAAAGCGTCGCCCAAGCTTCAGCAGGTGTGTCCCCTGACCTATGTCGGGACATTCCTGTCCACAAAAGCATTGCCCAGGCTTCAGCAGGTGTGTCCCCTGACCTATGTTGGGACATTCCTGTCCACAAAAGCATTGCCCGGACTTTAGCGGGTGTGTCCCCTTTCCTTATTCCCCCTTCTGTGACATTCGGGCAAAGGTATCCACCAGCTTGTCAAATCCATATTTATCCACCAGCGATTTCAATCCGACCTCCAAAACGTCCAGATTTTCCTCTTCTTCGACTTCCTCTTCCCTTTCCTCGAAAATCAGCACATCGTTCAAGCACACTTGAACGCAGAGCGGCTTTTCCTGAGGCGGATCGTCTTCACACATATCGCACCTTAACGGGAGACCGGAATCGGGCTCTATGAATCTGTCCCTGGCCGGGCAGGCAGCCCTGCAAAAGCCGCACTCTTCGTATTCCTTGCCGTCAATCACATAGGTTTCTCTGCCCATGCATTCGGCCGGGGTGTACTCTCCAGCGAATACCGGAAGCCATATGTCCTTTAGCCGGTGCGTAATAACCTGGATGCGGGATCTTGCCGGATTAACGCTGCTGTATTTCGGTGTGGCGTGAAAGGCGGAGCAGATTACCTCGCATGCCCGGCAGCCGTTGCACTTATCCGCATCAACTTTGATGGTCTTGATCTTCTTCTTAATTTTGGCCATCTTTCAATATCCCTCTCCTTTCCAGGTCTTCGACCACATAATCCAGATCTAATTCCAGCAATCTTTCCTTGGTGGGAATGCCGTCATTATTCCATCCCTTGTATTTGTAATACGTGGTTAAGAGCTTTTCTTCGATCTCGGGAAATCTACGCCTCCAATGGTCTTCCGGCGGCTTCTCATCGGCTCTTCTCATGCCCAGCCTGTTATTAAAGGCCCTGTGCAAATTCCGGCTCCTATTGACTATTTTCTTTAATTTACCTTCATCCAGGTCCATCCCGGTGGCTGCCGAGATTAATTTAGGGTAATTGTGTATATGATAGGGCGGCTTCAGGCAAAAGGAGCCCATGCCGGCGCACAGCCCCAGGGCGTCATCAATGTTGTGCACCATCTCCATCCAGTCCACAATTTCACTGGAGATATCAGGAGTGGGGTAATATGGATTTGAGTTTTCTCCCCGGGGTTCCCAGTCCAGGAAATATTGCTTAAACTTTTCATCAGGAAGCTGGGGCCAGTCCTTTACAAAAGCCTCCCTGTCCTCTCTGGAGGGAAAGGCCGCCTGGGGCCAGTTTCCTTCAATTTGGGTAATGCTTATCTTCTCGTTGGTGGAAAACATAAGGTAATAAAGGGGGTCCAGCATTCCCAGCTTGATATTCATCTGCTCATGTTTTTTGATGGTATTGTGATCAAAGGCCTCCGCGCCCTTGCCAATCCTTCGGGCCGCCCAATAAGTGCCGTCGGCCAGAATATCTCCTATTCCTTCCCGCCGGACCATTCTGTCCAGCAGCCAGAAAAATCTCCCTTCCTTATCGGGCGGACATCCTTCAAAGTCCTGGTCGGTCAAAATGCCGGCTTCCAGGAGCTCGACAGCAAAGGCCAAAATTTGCGGGGTTGAGAATGAGTCCACACCATACTCAAAAGCGGTATTGGCTATTCTAAAGGCAAAATCCAGGTTGTCCACGTAAGCCCCCATTGCATAGGTGAGTTTCGAGAAGCATTTCATCATGTATCTTGGAACATCCTGATAGGAAATTAATCCCCCGCATTGCTGGGGACAGTTAAAGCAGCTTATGAACCGCTTTACAGCGCTTAATTGCGTACTGGTCCAGCTCTTTTCTATTTCCTTGGTCCAAAAGTCTTTTCTCCGGACCCGGGCATTTCCCCAGGCAAAGCTTTCAGTGTGCCACCTCTCATCAACGTGTTTCATCTCCTGGGGCGACCCGATCCCGGACAAAATGGTCATTACCCCCGGAAGTGGATTTGAATTCCGGAAATTTATATAATCCGTCACATCATTCATATGCTCCATAAACTCAGCCCCCCGGGCAAGGTAGACATCCTTTGTCCCCCGGACGGCTATGGCCTTTATCCCCTTGTCTCCCATAACCGCGCCTCCCCCGAGCCTGCTGGCGCTGGACCTGGACTGCTCGATGGAAGCCGTGAAGACCCGGTTTTCACCGGCCAGGCCGATGGCGGCCACCTGGGCCCTGGGCTCTTTCAACTCGCTTCTGATAATTTCCTGGGTTTCAAGAGCGCCTTTACCCTTTAAATGAGAGGCGTCCCGTATTTCCACCTTGTCGTTGTGTATCCATATATAAACCGGCTTTGGGGATTTGTTGCGAATAACCACTTTGTCATAACCGGCGTATTTCAATTCCGCCGCCCAGAATCCCCCCATCATCGGATATGCCAGCAGCCCCGTCTGGGGAGAAATGAAGGTAATGACGGTGCGATTGGCGCTGAAAGCCGGTGTGCCGCAGAAAAGACCGCTGCTGAATATCAGTAGATTCTCAGGATCAAAGGCCTTGGTTTCAGGGGGAACCCTGTCCCAGTGGATTTTGACGCTGGTGCCAAGGCCCCCCAAATAAAACTCCGTTAATTTCGGATCGGTTTCTACCTTCTCAATATTTCCTGTGGCCAGATCAATTTCCAGGTTGTAACCTGTCTCCGCGTATCTCATTTTCCAACCCCCTTGAGTCTTATTAGCCGCTTTTGGGCATCTCCGCGGCCATGGTCTTTAAGCTTGGCCGCCCGTAGTATTTCCTCCGGTACATGTGAGCAAAAACAGCCCCTCACTTTCGCGCCGGTTATTTCTTTTCACTGTTTGGCCTAATCATACCGGCCGTCAGCACATCTTTTGATTTTATCCATACTTATGTCCCCCTTTAACAATTGTCCGCCGCAAATCAACCCGACAATTGCCTTTCCCTGTGGTTTAACGCCGCGTGTTATAAATTTAAATAAATTGTAAAGTAGTGATAGCTTAAATAAAATCGCTTAAAAGCATGGAAGCTAGGTTAAACGGGGGGTGAAAGGAGGATTAACCTTTTCAGGTTACTTATTTCTGTATTCATTCAGCCTACCGGCCCTGGCCGGATTAATGTGTCAAAGCCGACGGCCATGGGCCGGCTGCGGAATCAGCAAATACATAACCGGACAAAGAAAAAAGAGTGCCTGGGTTATTAAGCCCGACACTCTTTGGGGGGTTATTTATATTGTAAACAGCTCCCTTTCAGTAACAGAAAGAATTTCACACCCATTTTCCTTAATTAAAACCATATCTTCCAACTTTACCGCGCCATATTCCGGGTGAGTCAAATGAATTTCAATGGTTACCACAAAATTACTTCTCAGGACAAAGTCCGATTTTTCAAATAATACAGGTGGCTCATTGGCATCCAAACCTATTCCATGACCAATAAAGTTACCCTTCCGCGGCGCCAGTCCCAGAAAATAATCTTCGACGCCTAACCGGCGGGCACAGGATTTAGCCATACCAAATATCTCACTACATTTCATTCCGTCTTTCAAGGAAGCTATCACATTATCTGAAATATCCCTCAGGGACTTAAATAAATCTTTTACCTCCGGGCCGGCTTTGCCCAAAGCGTATGTGCGCGTTTCATCGCAATGATAACCCTGGTGGCAAGTAGGGATATCAATTATGATTAAATCGCCATTGTTTATTCTTCTTAAAGACGGTCCCGCTGGTACCGCCGGACTAAGACCCGTACCGGTAATGGTGTTGGAAAAACCACTTACCTTGAAGAGATTTCCGCCGGAAGAAAGCGGGCCGCGGCTTATATAAAAATCAAAATTTCTCATGGACAATATTCCTTCGTGACCGGCTTTTCTATGGGCATACTCCACCTCCGCCGCCAGTTCCAGCTCTGTCATGCCCTCGGCAAGCACTTCCAGAACCCTTTGGTGGCCGGCATTCATTATATTGCAGGCTGTTCTGATTAAGTCGATTTCCTCCTGATCCTTTTTCATTCTCTGGAGCATTATTTCTTCTGAAATATTAACCGGTTTGAAATCGGAAAATATACCCATTATCTTTAAAAACAGTTCCGCGGGAATAACATCCAGTTCCAATCCCAAGCGTCCCTTATTAATGCCCAAATCCTTTAATTTTAAGAAAACCTCCTTAAAATTGCCGCCCCGGAGAATTTTGCCTGTATCTATCCATGTTTCGTTCAGCACAAAATCCAATGCCCTTCTTACAAGCAGAAAATAATCCTTTGGAGTTACCACTAAAATACAGGGCTGCGCCGTTCCGGTGTAATAAAATATATCCCTGGAAAGAATGAGCACGGCGGCTTTTATTTCCAGCTCCAAAAGTCTTTCCTGAAAAATTTTTAACCTTGTCTTTTTATCGTTGCCTTTCATTTCCATAAACCACCTCCCTCATGTGCCGCAAGGTTTCCATCATTTCAGCCGTTTTGTTGTTTCTCCGGTCTCGCCGGCCGGTAAGCCACCGTTATGCTGTGCAGGCATTCACAGTCAAATTTTTTGCAGTCGCCAAAATAATTTTTAATTTTTTTAAATCCCAGTTCACAAAGCATGATATTAAGCTCCTGTCTGAGTACCGGCTTTATGGGAATTTCATATTTTCCGCCGGCGGTTTTTTCCATCCGCCCGGCAATAAGATTAAAAACCAGTTTAGATCCGCCGGAATCCGGGCTGACGTCAAGGCCGGCGGTTACGGTCAGTCCCTCCCCCGTCAATTCCGGCAGGGGAAACCATTTAACCTCTTCTTCCAGTATAAAGTCGTAATTCAAGGTATGTATCAAAACTATTCCCCCGGGCCGCAGCAAAGTATAAAATTGCGCCAGCGTTCCCAACATATCATCCGTATTTAAAAGGTAGGAAATGGAATTACCCATGCAGGTTATCAGGTCGCATTTTTTTAAATTAAAGCCGGATACGTCACGCATATCTCCCAGTAAAAAAGCCGGGCTCCGCCCCCCCGCCGATTTCCGCCGGGCACTTTCAAGCATGCGCCGCTCTGTGCCCAGGGCGGTAACATCAACCCCCAGGCCGGTCAGCGCCAAGGCAACTTCTCCGTTCCCACAGGCAGCATCCAGGGCGGTTTTGATATTATTTTTTTCCACTAAATGTTTGATTAAAGTTAGCTGACTGTCAGTCAGGCCCCAAACAGGGGGATTTATATGGCTTGTTTTTTCAACCCCATGGCCCGGCCCCCTTTTAAAAAAGGTTGTCCAGTTCGTCATTTCCTCCCGGAAGGAGGCCGTACCGCTAAAGAAACTGTTGAATGAACAGGCTCTTTCTCCTGGTATGCATTGGTTCTTCCCCATGAATAAAGTATTTAGCATCGCTCCCACTCTCCAATTTTTCAGGCAGTGACCGGCGCAATGCTGTGGTTCCCGCACCATTGCGGCTATTTTTATGTTCATCTAAAAAAACTGGTAAGCGCCCTCCTTCTCAGGTATAACCGGGAGATGGGAAGAGCGATGTTGAATGTTTTATTTTTAAGTAGATTGTAAAGGAGAGAAAGGGTGGATAAAATCGCTTAAAAGCATGGAAGCTAGGTTAACGCCGGGTGAAAGGAGGATTAATCTTTTCATGTTTTTTTCGCTCACACTTGTGCCCGGTGCCGTCCCGCGAGTGACTCCCGTACCGGGCGCACATGAGCAATAAAAAACCATGCCGTATACCGGGCATGGTTTTTGTTTTTGAGGGCTATGGCTCATTTATTCCGGGATTAACGTATGGCGCCGATTAGCCGCCAATAGGGCACGCTTACCAGCAAAGTAATGACAACCGCCACAATATATGACAGGCCGGCTATGGTCACATGCCGGGAAGCCCACCCCTTCCCCTGCATGATTCCTTCCGCCATCAATACAAAGGGTTGCTGGTAACCCAACAGGAAAAAATTGATGCCGATTATATAAGCCATGGATGATACCAGCGGGTGAATGCCGAATTGATTGAATATAGGGATAAGCACCGTAACAGTCAGGGCGATGGTTGAAAATCCCCAGGGAACATCTATGAAGCGAATTAACATAATCCCAAAGGTGGCAACCAGCAGAAAAACTAGCGGGTTGGCCGCCAATGAGAGCAGACCCGGCTGCAATATCGGCCCAATCCAGTCGGAAACCCCGGCAGTGACAAAAATTGTGGAAAGACCTATGGTTATGCCAAAGAACATGATCACATCCCAGTTAACGCCGCTGCTTATCTCGGGCAATTTAATTATTTTAAACATGATTAGCAGGAATAAGGCTGTTAGGGCCGTGGCGGCTGTGGGAATGTGATGCAGCCTTTCGGTGGTGAATAACAGCAAGGAGCCCAAAAGCACGCTTACAGTGATTATCTCTTCCCGGGTTATCGCTCCCAGGGCGGCGTATTGTTCTTTGAAAGTATCCCTGGGAATACCTATTGCTTCCTTTGGTTTCATAATAAAATAAATTAGAATAATAAAGATAACCGTAATTATAAACCAGGGCAAGCCAAGTATTTTGAACCAGGCGTCGAAAGTGGCCATGGGCTTTAGTTCCGGAGGCAAAAAACCCAGCATTATCGGTCCCGTCAGGGAGCCGGTAAGCCAGCCGGTGCCGGGGAAAAGACACATGGCCCAGGCTATAATTGTAATAAAGGCGGAGCCTTTGGAACTGTAATCCAGTTTACATGCCTCAACCACGCTTATGGCAATTGGCATGACAATGGCTATGCGCACGGTAATGGAAGGAGTCAGGGCGGAGAGGGCAATTCCGATAATAAACCAGCTTACGGCCATGGACAGCCAACTGGGCTCAAAACTTTTTAACACCAGGTAAGCGATCCGTTTTCCCAAACCGGTTTTTTGCAGCACAAAACCAAAATAGAGGGCGGGGATTAATACCCACACCGCCGAACTGACAAAGCCCGAAGCAACAACATTATATTTGAGGCCAAAAATAAGACCGCCGGCAAGCAATACCGTGCCGCCCGCCATAAAGGGCAGGCCGCCGGGCCGGAAAATCCATAGACCCAAAGCAACGATTACCGTGGCCAAAATAAAATGACCCTGGGGAACCAGCCCGGCAAATGATTTGAATATTCCAATAATTAAACCGATTAAAAGAAAAACAATAACTCCCAGCACTTTTGTATCTTTTAACATTGGATCCCTCCTCTTAATGGACGTGGCTGCACCAGTCCTGTAAGTACTGATAATTTTTTATAAGCGTTATTTATACGCCGGTGTTTTACACCGCTAACCTGTTATCTCAATTCTTGCCGGATGCTGTTAGCGGCGCAAAACAAGTCATATATGCGCAGTAATACAGCAGATGGCGGTTTAACTGTTTACTGCCCGCCTGAAATAAGAGAGGCCCGCAGTTTGTAGCGCTGAATTTTACCGGTGGCCGTACGGGGTAATTCCCCAACAAAATAAATCTTCCGGGGACACTTGTAATGAGCCGCTTTCTCCCTGACATATTTCTTCAACTCATCCTCCAGAGTTTCCGGTGATTCGCAGTCCCCCTTGATAACCACAAAAGCCACCGGTTTATCCAGGCCGGATTCGTTTCCTTCCGCAACCACGGCCACTTCATCAACTGCCGTGTGCTCCAACAGAATTCCTTCCACCTCCAGGGGAGAAAGCCATAACCCGCCCGGCTTGAGCATGTCGTCGGAACGCCCCACATACCAGTAATAGCCATCTTGATCCAGATAATATTGATCACCCGTGTTGAACCATTCCCCGTGAATGCTTTGTTTTGTTTTGTCATGCTTATTCCAGTAACAGGCGGCAATTCCGTCATTTTTCAGCCATAAGGTTCCTATTTCCCCCGGGGGCACCTCAACTTCATCCGGATCAAGCAATTTTCCCTCGAAGCCGGACAGCAATTTACCGCAACTGCCTGGCTTTATCTGTCGCCCCGGGCAGTTGGAAGCGTAAATCATTCCCACATCCGTTGAACCGACCCCATCCATGATCTCTAAATTAAATATCTTTTTCCATCTCTCATAAATTACCCCGGGTAAAGCTTCACCGGCGGAGACACATAACCTTACGGAAGAAAGATCAAATTTCCGGCCGCTTTTTTCAAGGTAGTTAAGCATTGCCCAATACGAACTGGGCACACTGTAGAATAGTGTCGGGCGATATTTTTCAATTACCTGAAAAACGTTTTCCGGCTCCGGCTTCCCCGGATAGAGTACAACCGCAGATCCGCAAAGAAACGGCGCGTCCAGGGAATTGTTGCGGCCATACGAAAAAAAGAGCCTGGAAGTGGAAAAGGATATGTCTTCCCGGGTGATTGACACTACCTCCCTGCAGTGCGGGGGCATAAAGTGTACAAGATCATGGTGCAAATGCACAACTCCTTTTGGGGTTCCCGTGGTTCCCGAACTATACAGCCAAAAGGCCATATCATCTTTGGAGGTTGGCGCCGCATCCAGGCGGGGTGAGGCTGCGTTTATCAATTCATCAAAACTGAACTGTCCGGGTTGAGGCCTCCCGATTACAATAAAATGCCGTAAATATTTTAATTCCTTTTGAACCCGGGTAAATTGCGGGGTTAACTCCGGGCTGGTTACCAGTACTTTGGCCCGGCTGTCATTTAAGTAGTATAGATAATCCCGGGGTGAAGCCATGGTGCTTACCGGTACCGGCACCGCGCCAATCTTCATTGCTCCAAAATAGATGGCTAAAAATTCCGGACAATCCGGTAAGCAAAAAAGAACCCTGTTTTCCTGCTCCACACCAAGGTTTAACAGCGCGTTTCCAAACCTGTTTGCCATATCCGCCAGTTCGGCATAGGTAACAACCTTATCCTCGTAATAGACCGCCACATTATTACCGCGTCCTTCTTTCAAATGCCGGTCCAAAAGAAAAACAGCCAGATTAAATTCCTCAGGAATATTAACCAAATCCATTTTCAGATCTCCTTTTATCCGGATTTATATAATTTAATAGTCCTTTCCCGGGCAATCCATCCCCTGCCGGGACGTCAAATACCCATAACTCCACCTCCCCAACGGTATTGCACAGCAATCCTTCTCACTGCATAGAATTGGGCAGCCAAGCATCTTTCCCGGTTCTGAAATTTCTGTTTATTCAGATATTTGCAATTATGCAATTTGTATTCCCGTACATCTTTTACGCTTAAAAAGTTCTAAAAGTATTTTCCCATTTGGAATTACAGTTCTTTTTGATAAGAAGCACCCTGCCGTTACTATTGAAAGGATAATAAACAAAAGGCAATCGTGCATGAAAGTCACACACTGTAAAATTATACGACACATATTAATACCCGGAGGTCTAATTGCCCTTTTAGATGCAATATTATTACTTAGCAGCTTTAACTGTCTTTTCATAAATCATTATTTGCCAGGCCTTTTTGCCTTCTAAGTCTTGTTTATTTGTTCGCCATACAGAACTTGCGTTCCCCATTATTGTTAACATAAATATTAAATGCTGATATGAATAATTTATATTGAAATATAGTTGGTTATTTAAATAGTGAGGATATAACCTCTATTTTTTCGACAAGTCTTGTGAAAACCATTTATCCGCCGGACTTTTGCCGCCTGGGTAACATTCTGTGTTTTTTAAAAATTAAACACTGGTTTATAGTCTTTTTTGCCTTTTTGGGGTTTTCATATTATCGTTGTTAAATGTATAATAATTGAAAATAAAAATTTATTTCCCATGTCTAAAATTTCACAATTTTACATGACATATTCCCTTCAATAACATCGCATATCCTTTTCTAAATAAAGTCCATTTTTACCAGTTAAAAGTTGATTTGATAAAATTTTAAAGTTATGACTTCAGTTTCTTTCTTGCAAAAGTCAAGCTATTAACATGATATCGAAAAATTTCAATATTAAACATTTATTCATCATTCACACTTGTTTAACCATGGGGGGTGAATACGAAATGAGAGTAAAGGAAATAATGGTACACACCAATGTTAGTGTCAATCCTCAAAATAAAATAAGCGATGCGATACAATTATTGCGCCAGACAAAGCTTTACGGGATTCCCGTGGTAAATTCACAAAACGTACTGATTGGCATGTTTACAAGATCAAATTTGTTCGATTGCTTATTGAACGGCATAGGTGCTGATGATCAAATCTCCGGTCATTATATTAAAGACGTTATTTATTTTGTGGAGGATATGAATTTTAATAATCTGTCGGAACTTAATCAATGGTTAAGAAACGCCCGCATAGGTCAAACTCCGGTGGTTAACCCTGCCGGTGAACCGGTCGGAGTTATTACCCAGGCATTTATAGTTAATTTTTTGCTTGATCACATAGAAAATATTTATAACAAAGAATGCAGCACCACGGAGCAAACCATTGAACACGGCAACGACCTTTATAAAATAAATGGCACCAGATATACCATTAAATCAATTATCAATAAAAGCCGTTTCATTGAAGAAATTAAAAGATTAGCCCTGCTGGCGGCAAACAATTCTTCAACCGTATTAATTATCGGGGAATGCGGAACAGGAAAAGAACTGTACGCCCAGGCTATTCATAACGCCAGCGACCGCTGGACAAAACCATTTGTTAACATTAACTGTGCGGCAATACCGGCGGAATTGGCCGAATCGGAATTGTTTGGTTATGAAGCCGGCTCCTTTACCGGGGCAAGCAAGCACGGTAAACCAGGCAAATTTGAATTGGCGGATAAAAGCACCATTTTTTTGGATGAGATTGGGGACATGCCTTTATTTTTGCAGGGAAAATTACTGCGGGCCATACAGGAGAAAGAGGTTGTGCGGGTGGGAGGGCTTCAGCCCAAAAAGATTGACGTAAGAATAATAGCAGCTACCAATAAGGATCTTTTAAAGCTTTCCTATGAAGGTAAATTCAGACTGGATCTGTATTACAGGCTAAAGGTTTTATCCCTAAATATTCCCCCATTGCGAAACCATCCTGAAGATATTCCCCTATTAGTGGATTACTTTATAAAAAAATACAGCACCCAGATAAAAAAACAAATTAGCGGCATAACAAACGAAACATTAATGTTGCTGGAAGGCCATAATTGGCCTGGTAACACCAGGGAACTGGAAAACACAATACAAAGGGCCGTAATATTTTGCAAAGGGGACTATATTAAACTGGAGGACCTGGGCATGGAACATGATAATGAAAGCCCGTGTAAAATATATTCCCTTTCCGGCATTGAAAAGGAAGCCATATTTAAAGCCCTGGAAATTACCAAGGGGAACAAGCAAAGGGCTGCCAAATTATTAGGTATTAGCCGTTCAACCCTTTACAAAAAACTAATGGATTAGTCCATTAGACGGGGTCAGGCCCTTAACTTATTAACTTATTCTCCGTTTCCCTTATATATGAATGCTGCCACAGGGAAAACACCAATCTAATCGTCTATCTCAATTAATGAATACCTCTGCTCCCATGTCGATTTTGCCTAAGAATCTCTGCCGGCAGCAACCTTCCAAACCTCACTCCACACTTTATAATTTTAAATTCCTCTGTCTAACGACAGCAGGAATTTACACCATCAATGCATACCATAAGTTAAAGTTGTCCAGCAAAAAGACGGGGACCGAGGCCCCCGTCTTTTTGTCCGGGCTACTATAACAATCACGTTGGCAACGATTATTTATTTTTCTGCAATTGCATTTATGTGCCTAATCATCCCAGCTATAAGTATATGTGCTGCCATTGTATTTTACATAATAACCGGATTTGTCATTATCCACAGCTTTTCCTTTAATATCCGCGCCTTCGTAATCCGTACCATCAACTTCAGTGTTAATCTTTGATTTCACAGCATTCAAAAAGGTCTTTATATTGGTTTCGCTGATGTCTGTCAAATTATCATAATCATCTGCTGCATCGAAGTCCAGGGTGACATTGTATGCCAGCTCATCCTCGTCCCCATCCAGGCTCACTGTTACATCTATACCGTCATCACCGAAATAATCATAC
>NZ_BFAV01000150.1 GCF_002933875.1 Desulfocucumis palustris
CGCCAACGGGGCGAAATTTAAAGCATAGTCTGCGCTCGGAGAGACTCCTGTGGTCGTTCTTTCGGACGGTGGGTTCGACTCCCCCCGCCTCCACCAAAATATTCAGTAATACCAAGGGTTTCAGGGTTTTTTGGCACAGTAAAAAATGCTGTGTTCGTATGACCCAAAACCACAATATTTTGTCATTCGAACACCTCTGTTAAGTAAAAAACAAGGGGTGTTTTTTCATGTCGGTTAATTGCCGGAAAAGAGTTGTTAAATTAGTTTCACACAAAAAAATGACCTGGGAAAATTATCTAAAGGAATACTTGCTATGGAAAAAAGCGGAAGGTCGATCAGAGCGAACGATTAGGGATTACAGCAACCATATAAGACTTTTTTTTAAGCGTTTTCCGGATTCATCTTTTTCTAATCTTAGAAGCTTCAAAAAAAATATTATTGAGCACATGTCTTTAGACGTAAAGCCAGCTTATTACAACAACAAGCTCGTATACTTGAAAACTTTTTTTGAATGGTGTGTTAATGAGGGAATTCTAGCAGAAAATCCCATGAAAAGCTTTAAAAGGCGGAAGGCTGATGAACGGATTGTGCAGATAGACTGAAATGCTCTTAGAAAATTATTATCTATGCCTAACCAGAAAACTTTTCCCGGACTGCGAGATTACGCCCTGCTGCTAATCCAGCTTGATACGGGTATAAGGCCGAAAGAGGCTTTATCATTACTCATTTCCGACATAAACTTAGATTCATTAGAGGTTTACATCAGAGCCGAGAACGCAAAAACAAGAATTGCCCGTACATTGCCCATTAGCCCTCTCACCGCTAAAGCAATACAAAAACTATTAAACAACAGGTCGCCAGTATGGAGTGAAAATATTCCGGTTTTCTGCACCTGTGACGGACAGAAACTAAATGGCAATGGGTGGTATAAACGGGTTAGCAAATATGGTGAAAAATTGGGTGTTAACTTTTACCCTTATCAGCTACGGCATACTTTTGCATTAGAATTTTTAAGAAATGGTGGAAATTCCTTTGCTTTACAGAAAACCCTTGGCCACGCTGATATGAACATGACAAAAAGGTATGTGGCTATGGCAGATGAAGATATTAAAGAGCAGCATTTAAAAGCCTCCCCCGTTTCGAAGCTCGTTCAACAGAATAAGCGGGTTATTAAGCTGAAACAAAAAAAATCTAAACCCCTCCCCTACTTTGTACGATAAAACCAATAAATGCCGGAGCAGCAATTCGCCCCGGCATTTTTTATTATCCATTCTACTAAAAATTGGCTAATTGCATACCCCGTATACACACAATCGGAAATACTATATAGACATATAAAACATTAATATGCATTCTAAGCAGTGATAATAGTAATAACAGTTATAATTGCTATTAATGCTATTACGTTTAGGTATAAATTACCTATAATCTTCTTTAGCTACCTTAAAGTTATCGGACAAGCAAAGCATAACACAAACCTCCACACAGCCAGGAACAACCCTTAGAGAAGAGATATTATCCATAGGCAGAATCATACCGATCTTCAAACCTCTCTGCCTTCAGACGGCATAGATCCAGCCTAATAGGATTTTAACAGCCACCATGTATACACCTTGCACACTTTAGTTTATCTCCGACAACCAGCCACCAAATAGCAAGACATTTCCAGCTAATGAACAATTCTCCGCTCCATTACCTATTTGCTTTACATAATATGGCTAAGTGTAACCCACGTATATACATAATCGGTAATCTTATATATAGATAAAGCATTAATAAACATTCTAAGCAATAATAACAGTAAAGACATTATTACGTTTATACAGTTATTACTATATAGCCGATGGCCATAGCCAGATCACCCCGGACAACTTTTTTATTACGGATTAGCTATTTACCAGCAACCGACCGGCAGCCAGAATGGCAAATAAACATGTAGTCCGCCTGGATAATTAAACCCTACTTTTTTTCCGTTTTGGTATAAAACAGAAAGATGGAGGAGATAGTCAAGGAGTTGAATCTTAGTGCAGCAGAAATCAAATCCAAAGATATATCCGTCGTTATATGCATTTAAATCATTCTACAAATGTGTAACAAAGATAACTAGGGATTCCTTAGACAAAGTAGGAACTTAACTATTCTAAATCTCTTTGCCTTTTTTTAATAAGACTTATTGCCAAATACCCTAATATAACACCACTCAACTGTTGTACCAATGAATAATTAAAAATAGCTAAGCCAAATGGATATTTTAGATACGGAATAATAAATACAAGTGGACTGATTGCAACATAAAATAAAGGTGCACCATAAAAAATTAGCTTTAGCCAATCATAACTCCACATACCATCCGTGCGCACCAAACCCAAAAAACCTGGCATACCTAATAGTAGCCCAATTATTATTGTATACATGACTTTATAGACAGAATATGGATAGATTGTGTATGTTGCACCACTATATTTAAAAAGCCATGCATCAAAATATGCACCAATATATGTACTAACAATTATAAAATTCATAAAAATAAATCCAAACATATAACTTATTATTTTTTTATTATTCAATTACAACTCTCCCTTGAAATTTTAAAAGCTAAACTAGCTTTTTGCTTTGGTTCTTCAAGTATGTTTGCAATTGGTGTTATAGATGAAAGGTATCCATCCTTTTAACCACCCTCCCTCTAAAGAAAAAACATTGTAACCTTGATTAGATAGAATCTCTACCAGCTTATTTGCTGTTTTTCCAGTGTAGCAATATACTACTATTATTTTATCTTTTGGCAATGTTTTTTGAGTAGTTTCAATGCCATTCCATAAATGATTAATTGCTCCAGGAATATGACCCGCTTGAAAATCTTCTGATTTCCTTATATCTAATATATATAGATTATCTCTGTTATTTTTTATAATATCTGTTAATTCTTTCGATACTATAATTCTATTATGGGTGTCTAGATTTGTATTTATATGCATTATTATGTCTGTACTGGAAGAAGGTGATAATAGTAAAATACTAAATATGGCAGATAAAAGAATATTATACATAAAACTTATCCTCTATAATTTTTATTATGAAACAGCACCCTGGGATAGACCAGGGTGCAAAAAAGTGTATCTTACGGTTGACTATCTCGTAAAAAATTTGCAAACATAAAGTTCCATGTATTACCACTACGAACAAGATCAATTTTCATATTAGCCCTATTTTGGTCTCCTGAATCATTAGTAAAATAGTATCCATTGGGATTAGAGGGATTCATATTATAAGTAGTACCACTTGTTGGAATTCCACTCGAAGGTTTAGCTTCATCATAACCTAATGTTCGTGAAAGATTGGAACTACAATCCGACTTAAAAGAATAAAAAGCTTGTTGCCAGAATCCAATTTTAGAGTTTTTCCAGGTTACGGTACTGTCATATCTATTCCAGACACCAGCAATTTTCGTTATCCTGAAGCCGTTTCTTGTCTTTGAATCAAGATAGCAGCTACTTCCTTCATAATAGATAGAACTGGTTGCCTTGATCGCACCTGTTTGATCCCAATCAGAATCAGTATCAGGATCGTAAGCTAATGCTGAGAGGGGAATTATAGCATAAGAAGTCTGTTTATATAAATCTGTAGTTTTATCAGTTTTTGAATTCTTTTTTGATTGTAATTTTTGGACTGTAAAATAAACTTTGATTTTATCGGAATTTTTCTCAACCCCATCTTTTGTTAAAGTAGCCTTAGCATCAAATGCAGGACCATCACAAATTCCGTTTTTGGCGCGTTCAAGAAGTATACTATCGTCTGTTATTTCATCTGCTTGGAAAACTAAGACTTCATCTTTGTCTAATTTCAAACTCACACCATTAGAATCAGAGGCGGCCATAGATGCAGGAGTAATAAATAATGCAGCAATCAAAATAAAAACTACAAATATTAACAGCTTACTTTTAAACATAATATTTTTGCTCCTTTAATTTTTATTAAAATCTTTTTTTGAAATTGATAAATACCAAAAAAAATGATTAAATAGACTTGTAATAGTGGTTATGGGCAGCAAATACACGGGGTACGCGGTTGTCAGCTCTGTACCCGGTTGTCTGCCAAATCCACTATTACTTTTTTGCAGGGGATCGCGGGATAATTGGCTCAATGGTCTCATCTCCTCTCATAGAATCTAATCAAACATTAAATATTTTAAGACTTTATATACCAATTACACTTGTATCATCCATATATGTCTAATTATGTTTACATATAATATCATATTAACTAAGTAAAGCAAATAAAAACATTACGACAATATTCATTAATACTCGACATGATCCTAACTAGAATGGCAATAGATCCTATTTAGTCTTTGTCACTAGCAGTCTGTCTGAGAATTACTTTTTGACATGCAGATACCACAATATATTGGTGTTGCAACATACAGTAAAACCGGCATATAGCTGAAATTGGGATTACCTGTTAATAAATGTTCAGGCTGCTAGCTGGTTTTTATTACTCATAAACTATAACGCACCCCCCAGTAAGACTCTTCAGTTTACTCAAAACATGCAGCTTATTTATACTGCCTAAAAACTTTCTCCTAATAGTAAGACTCTTCCAGGAGATAAACGATTCAGTGTTTTTATAAAAATTTTTCAACGAAAAATTACCGTCATAAAGTGATTACTGTCTCTATATATGGGGAAGACCCATGGACCGTCCCGCCTTCTGGAAAAAAGATAGAAAGACCTATTACTGGGCCTTTGCCTAAAGCAGTATCAATTGTCACTAGCAATCTGATTTATATTGAAAAAGACAAACTTCCTCCGGCCTTAATCAACCGCCTAACACGATTAGCCGCCTTTCAGAATCCCGAGTTCTATAAAGCCCAGGCCATGCGCTTGCCTACATTCGGAAAACCCAGGGTAATTGGATGTGCTGAAGATTATCCTAAGTATATTGGATTACCCAGGGGATGTCTTGATGATATAGAGGAGTTATTAAAAGGCCTCAAAGTAAAGTTAAAAATGAGAGATGAACGCTATCAGGGTGTTACAATTGACGCGGTCTTCAATGGGGAACTAAACCCATTTCAGCAAGCTGCTGTCAAAGCATTGCTGGCTCATGACAATGGTATCCTGTCTGCCACAACAGCCTTTGGTAAAGCAGTTGCTGCTACCTGGATAATTGCCGCCCGTAAAGTAAATACCCTTGTACTGGTACATAGAAAATAGCTTATGGACCAGTGGCGGGAGAGGTTATCAGCTTTTCTGGATATACCCGTCAAGTCAATAGGCCAAATCGGCGGTGGAAAAGACATTCTATGGATGGCAGGAGTAGCGAGCCGGGGTTTCATCCTGCCGATACGGATCCATTAAGAAATCCCAGAAGGCGCGGAAACTTTTGCCCTGGTCGGAATCCGCGATGGTATCGCGCTCGCCGAAAACCGATTTCAAAAGATCCGCCCTTGGTCCCGTGTGGTGCGGTCCGGCAACCGGAAGTTTTCCTCCACTTCGCGGAAATCGCTCAAAAGCTCCCGGGCCGTGGTCGCTAACTGCTGAAAGCGATCCTTCAGGGCCGTCTCATCCAGTAAGGGCTCTTCACCGTCCTGGATGCGCTTTATCTCTACATCCATCTCCTTTTTTGCCGTTGTAGGTCTTCGATGCGCAACTGCGAGTCGACTTGGCTACCAGCTACTATCTGTCGTAGTAGCCTGAAGACTGTCAAAAGAGTGACTAAGTGCCGACGAAGGCCCGCTGGGTAAGGCTTTCCGGCCAAGTCAGGGCCACAGAGAACGATGGATTATTTTAGAAAATTTTTATGCGAATGGATTCCTCAATTTTTTCCAAAAATTATGATATAATAGTTATATCTACGATAGGTGGTAATACTGAAACTGCCGGGATATACTGAAAATAGATGGAGGTGCCGATATGGAAAAACGAATCCGGGATGAGTTGAACATCCTCAAAGATATCATAGTGGACACCATTCCCGTGGAGCAGATATTCCTGTTCGGTTCCTATGCAAACGGTACACCGCATGCTGATTCAGACTTAGATATTTATATAGTGATACCGGAGAATGCAAATATTCGAGAAATTGATGCAATGAAGTTGATCCACAGAGTAATTCGTGATAAAAAAACAATGCCTGTGGATGTGATCGTCAGCAAAAGAAATAAGTTTAATCAACGCAAATCCACCCCCACCCTTGAGCGACAAATAGCGCAAGAGGGAATGTTGCTGTATGGATAACCGCACACGCTCACAGGAATGGCAAAGGCTTAGCAGGGGGTAATAACCTCTGCTTTCTTTAATTTTTATCAGCTATGCTGCAAAGCTTTTGCTAATCAATGCTTTAAGATTGAGATATTGTCAACAACCCCGTCCCCTCGACACCAAAAGCACAGCGGTATCCGGTCACTCTTTAAGCAGCACTGGTAAAAACCGGTCGGGTCAGCAAAGAATCAGGGCAATTTTACCGTCAGATATTTGCCAGGCCTAGATCCATTCAAGCCTGACCCCCTATGCATCTGAAGATAAAAGTGCCTTAGCTGTTGACAGACTCGATTTTGAAGGCGTCTACAAAACTTTCCAAGGTATCCGCCATATGCTTCATTTGCTCAAATGCATTGCTTATCTCCTCAACGGCCGCAGATTGTTCCTGAGAACCTGCGGCAACACTTTGCAGGCTGGAGCTAATGCTTTGTATAGCACTAGTGCCACTTTCTACCAATTTGTTCATAGCCTTAACAGTGATTAATGTAGTAATCCCTACGCTGATAATTAATAAAGACACTATGGCAAAACCCAGCCTGACCTTCAAACTTTTAAACATGTAAAACCCCTTTCCCTGGCATTTTTTACATTATAATTTATTGCTGTCAACACCAGTTTAAAATTGAACAAAATCACCGGTTTAAAAATGAACACTGCCCCCATAATTAACCGGTATGAAAAGCATTATCTCGCGTTTTAAATTGCTTATACAGGAAGTTTTACAGGAGGAATTCAATAATGAAATCGCGAATGCTTTAAATATGAAAAACACCAATAAAATGCCAAACCAACAAGATCTTGCAGCGCAAGTAATGTTTGATGCGGGAGTCTTAGCTGCGACAAGCGAGATAAAGTAGGTGGATTTTAAAATGAACCAATCTAAAAAATTAAATGTAATATGGTTAATCCTATTAATCCTGTTAACTGTTACAAGCCCGTCCTATGGTTATAATAATGAGACAGAAATTCAAACGGTTTTACTTGCAGAAAGTTTAATAGGCGAACCCTTTGAACAAGGGGGAAATACACCGGAGGAAGGATTTAATAGCACCGGGTTTATTCAGTATATATTTAGAGAGGGAGAAAATATAGTCCTCCCTGGCTCGCCTTCACAGTTATGGAAACTGGGTGAACCTATAGAACGTAGTGAAATACAGCCTGGAGATGTTCTTTTCTTTACTGGAAGCAACAACCTAATACCGGCAATATATAAAGGCGACAATATCATTATCGTTGCAGCGACTAATGAAGGCGTAGTAAAACGGAATATAGTAGAAGATTCCTATTGGAGGGATCGGTATAAAAGTGCAAGGCGCTACACAAATATAGCTGATGAATTAAATCCTGTAGCCGTAAAAGCCCTTGAATTAGTAGGATCTCCTTATGAACTTGGAGGTAATGATACAAATGGCTTTGATCATTCAGGCTTTGTACAATACGTTTTTAGTGAAGTAAACAAACTGGATTTTCCCAGAACATCGAACGAACAATGGCAAGTAGGTATGGAAGTGGATCCGGCTGATATTAAATCTGGTGATGTACTATTCTTTCAAGGCAGCAGTGTACGATTACCAGGAATTTATATAGACAATGGTATTTTTGTTATTGTTACAACTAATGGGGTTGCTATAGTAGATCTCGAAACAAGTAATTATTGGAAATCCAGGTTGCTGGGAGCAAGACGGTTCACTAGCAATATTATTGAGGAAGGTGTCGTAAGTAATCCAATTGTAGAAAAGGCTATGGATTTGCTTGGAACACCCTATAATCCGGAAGGGAATTTACCAGCCGAAGGCTTTAATACGACTAGTTTTGTACGTTATGTTTTTAAAGATACCCTCAACATACAACTATCTGTCTTTTCCGATAGGATCTATGAAATAGGCGAATCCATTCCTAAAGAAGAGCTTCAGGCAGGTGACCTGGTGTTTTTCCAGGGAAGCAGTCTTATACCTGGTATTTATAAAGGAAATGGTATGTTTATAGTTCAGACCACAGAAGGAGTTGCGGAAAGGGATATTGAGAGTGAGTACTGGTCAGATATATATGTAGGTGCAAAACGAGTAACGGCGGCTGATATATATTATTCTCAGCCTGAAAATTACAGAGAAAATGATAATTCAGTTATTCGAGAAGCAATGAAATATATAGGAACTCCTTATTTGTTAGGCGGCGAGACAACTGATGGTTTTGACTGTTCTTATTTAGTCCAGACAGTTTTTAGAGATGCTAAAAAAATTTATTTACCTCGTATAACTTATAAACAATGTGAAGTAGGCGAAACTATCGATTTTGAAAACATGCACCCGGGAGACGTGATTTATTTTAAAGGAGAATCACAGGAAGGAATATCACATGCTGCCATTTATCTAGGAAATAATTATATAATTCATGCCTCTGGCGACGAAGGTATGACTACAATCAGCTATTTAGGGTCATATTGGTTGGGCCGCCTTGCAGTGGTAAAGCGCTTTGACTCGCTTAGTTTGCGGCTGGATTCTAAAGTCGTTGAAGAGGCATATAAAACCCTGGGTGTACCTTACTTAGCAGGAGGAAATACAAAAGAAGGCTTTGATTACTCCGAGTTTATACAATACGTTATGAAAGCAGGTCTAGATATTGATCTACCAAGATATTCATCTCAACAATGGGCTTTAGGAAAAGAAATAGAAAGGGAAGATTTAAAAATTGGAGATGTTCTATTCTTCCAAGGCTCCGGCAAGGTACTGCTACCAGGATTGTATATCGGAAATGGGCAGTTTATCATCGTAACAAAATCTGAAGGCGTAGCAATTCGTGATCTTAATATCTCAGATAGTTATTGGACTCCACGCTATTTTGGAGCAAGACGATATGAAAATCAATGAGTAGTCGGATTAAAGTGACCAGGAAGGCCCTCTAACAAGGGCCTTTTTTCTTTAAAGCGAGACTCTTGTTACCCTCGATAATGATTTTTAAGCGGCTGTTAGCGGTCAATAAAAATACAGCATTTTCGGAATACATCACTTGACCAACTTTATAACTGGAAATTATTTTCTATTATTAAAATATCCGTTCCCTATGTTTAAGCCGGTAATTTCTTCCGACCAGGGTGCTGTATTAGTGGACGAAATTGCTATATTTTATGTGGCCGTCTTTGCTGTATTTTATCTTACCGCTAACAACAGCATTACATATCCTCAGGATACAACGGAAGGTTCGATATATTTTTCCTACCTGGTGTGATACAATTAAAAAAGCTTTCGAGTCTCAGATACCTGTGGGTGTTAAAATAGTACTAAAAGGAGAAAAGAGATGAACATAAGAAAGCATGTTACAATAATTAAGGTATTTGCTTTATTATTCTTTTTATTGATAGGTTATTCAAGTTATGTAAAATACGAAGGCGTAAAATTGGAAGCTCAGAATAAAACACTTAAAAAACAATTAGATATTGCAAATGAAAATATAAAAGAACAAAAAAATGAACTTGATGAATTAAAAAATTTATTATATTCTCAAAAAGCTATTGATTATGAAATTGAAGTTAATGAAACAGATTCTAATGTTACAGTCGTGGCAATCCATGGAGGTAAAATTGAAAAAGGTACCACTGAATTAGCTTATGCCTTAGCTTCCCATAATAATTACAACTATTATTCATTTCTGGGTTTAAAAAGCACAGATAATTTTGCGTTACATGTTCCTTCAGATAAATTCGGTGAATCAGTTGCATTGCAAATGGTTTCTAAATCTAAAAAGACATTATCAATCCACGGGTGTGACGGTGAAAAAGAATTCACATATATCGGAGGCCGGGACACTGAATTGGCAAACAGAATAAAAGAATCTCTGACTAAGCATGGTTTTACTGTGAAAGATACTCCGAAGGATCTGGCCGGTATATCGCCAGATAACATAGTGAATAGAGATATAGACGAACGGGGAGTACAGCTAGAAATATCAGAGGGCTTAAGGACAAAATTTTTGTCGACAAATAAGCATAGCTTGAACAGCTATGTTCTCGCAATAAGTGAGGCAGTCAACAATATGTAAACATAATAAAAATAAAAGGCTGACAAGCTACCAAAAGTAGCCTGTCGGCCTTTTATCTTTATAAACAGTATTTTTTCAGGTTACTCTTCTGATACTACTTTAACATCTTCAATTAATTCCTTGGGATTCTTTGCACCTTTTTCTAACACTTTTTGGATTTTCTTATCGAAGTTGCGCTTTTCAGGGTTAAACTTATTTAAAAACCCTTCAGGTTTATTATTATTAATTTTCTTCATGAGCTCAACTATTGTTGGCCAGCTTTCGCTTAGCGCGTTATTGATGGCGCCTGAATAACCGTTTAGGCTACTGGAATCAGTTGCGAGTTTATCTCTTAAACCTTTGGAAATAGCGATCTGAACGCCGCCAAGCTGATAACTGTCATTAAACAATTTATTCTCATTCACTATATTGCTGTTCATAACCCCGGCAATGCGATCAGAAATACCTAAAGTTTTTACATTATATCCTTTGGCAGTAAGATGTAATCTGATTAATTCTGCCAGCAACTTATTCTGACCGCCAATATAAGTAACTTCGTCATCGCCGGCAGCTCCGATAACAGAAACAGTGTAATCTGATTTATTAACTAAACTGACAGCTGTTGGCTCGTCAAAATTGATAGCCCGCATAAAAAGGCTCCCATTATCAGCCGCTTTAAGTCCTTCAAATGAATAAGTGTTATATTCACCGTATCCGTTCAATGCCTCAACTAATTCTGAAGTGCCTCTTTCAATACCGCCTCCATGTATAGCTAAAATTGTTGTATCGCTTCCAATATCATTAGTTTTAATAGTATAGTCTGAAGGGTCTTCAGCTGCGGCTAATTCAACAAAACTACGATAGCCTGTTGTGAAGGCATATGCGCTTATACTAATTCCAAATGTCAACAACATAACCAAAGCCAGAATTTTGAACGATTGTTTTTTCATACTTTTTTACTGCTCCTTTCTTAAATGAATCACAGTAATAGATAATCCGCGGCAATAATCAGCAGAGTTAACCCCATTAGCCCAAGTGCTTGATAACTGGTATTTCTCTTGCTGATCTTAACGAGATACAGGCATTTTTCTTTCAACGTTAGCGTATTAAAAACTGTAACAGCTTCATGCTTACTCTTTTCTATGATAGGTTCTGATGTGTTCATGTAATGTTTGTTATTTATTAGCCCGTATGAAGTGTTCATTTTACACCTCCTTTCTCATATATTGACTTTTAACAGTAATGTGCAACCATAAGTCATTGCACACAGCAATCCAGTGCTTAAAAATGTTGTTGCTATACCTTGACGCTGAATTGTGTTTGCTAACAATCCGGGCACAACAATACCAACTGCTGCCAATCCGGAGATATAACGATAATCGAAGGGCAATATTGCATACATAATAAGCTGTAACACCACTGCCACCGCTATCATAGCTACAAATTTTCTTTTGCCGTATAGAATTGTAATTTTGCTCACTCCGAAATCCACTATTAAATAAGTCAAGATGCTAATAAAGAATGTTAAAAATATAGCCTGGGGCAGTTTTATAAGTAAAACTAAATATCCTGGTACGACCAGACCCGCAGGTAAGATTCCGGTAATTTCCGTAAATAGCAGGCTCAAAATCACACCCAAAATTATAACTGTGCCAATAGCCGTAACAAGCAACTATTCACCCTCCTCTTATAATAGCCAGAGTAATTTTGGAAACTTCAAAGGATTGTCATTGCGAGCGTCAGCGAAGAAATCTCCGGCTGTTACCCCCACTTTATCCTGTGAAATCGCCACGTCGCTATCAACCCCTCGCGATGGCAAGGCAACATTTTTAAAATAGAGTTTCCGAATTTATTCAGCTAAATTACTTGTGGCACTTGATTCGTTTTCAGATTGCAGCGAGTTCTTAATTCAGTGGGGAAGTCGTGAATTATCAATTCAACCAATTCATCACCACCACCGTGAATGTTTCCAATGCCAAAAATTACTCTGTTTTTAAAAGAATCCTTAATTGTTTTATAAACCTCATGGGGAGACAAACCTTCAGCATTTATGTATTTCTGAGGAGATATTTTTTTACTATTTACTCCTTCGGTGACTGGATTTACTGTCTGACCCATTGCAACAAGAATATCAATATCCATGTTTGGTAAGACCTCTTCTGCCAGCTGTAATGTCCTGTCAACCCTATCAGGCCTGCAATTTACAATTACCATGGGATTTTTTGTTGGATAACCAAGAGCTGTTATATGATCCCAAATCATTCGTGTGGAATTTGGATCATTGGCGGCAAAGCCATTGACAAAATATGTAGGGCTTTTATTGTCTAAGCAATGGATCATTAATGCTCCCGGATCAGGGTTAGCGTTTAGCATTCCCCTTAACGCAGTATCTTTGTCAATGTTTATTGCTTTAGCAACAGCCAGCGCAATAGCTACATTTTCCGGGAAAATCACATACCCAAAATTCTCCAAATAGTCATCCGGGATTTCTTTTTTATTGGCAATTAATATCCGGCAGTTTCTTTTTTTTGCTTCTTTAGCAAAATAGTCATTATAACTGCTATCATCAATAATAAGGGTTCCGTTTTTGGGTATTGTAGCTGTAAAGGACTCTGCAATAAAATCCAAAGTCGGGCCGCACAAATCCATATGGTCTTCACGAACATTAACAATAACGCCTATATTTGCTTTAACAAGCTTTTCCTGAAAAATAATCTGGTAATCGGGATTTACAGCCATACACTCTGTTACAAATGCAGATGCGCCAAGCTTGACTGCTTTTTTAACGACAGCTTTTTGTTCTATAATATTGGGGCCTAGACGGCCTCGTTTGATTGGTTCTTCTTCCTCCTTGTTCCAATAAATAATTCTCGCACTGGTTCCCGTTGTTTTTCCAACAACCTTAACTCCTGCTTCCTTTAAAATACCGGTAATTAATCTTGTTGCAGTTGATTTACCTCTTGTGCCATTTATATTAATTCTAAGATTGATCAGGTTTAATTTTTTATTATGATTTATTTGTTCATAAACACCTAAGATAAAAACAAAAACAATTAATGCTATAGCAAACTGCACATTTATTCTATCCTTTCTTTAATAGAAATCCATTACATTAAGTCTCCATGCTATTGCCTTTCGGTCAGTTTGCCGAATATGAGATTTAAAAGAAAAGCTTGTCCACTTTCGTGTTCATATAATGAAATATGTCTAACCTATGCACCTCCTTGCAGGTTAATTATACTGAAAGAATATGACCCAATGTTTGCTGAAAAATGAACATGTTTTGCGAGATTATGAACAATTGTTACAGGCAATAAAAATACCAACGGTTCCCGGATAGCCGGCAATCGTTGGTATTTCTTGTACACCCGGCATGGGCGTTATCTCTGGGGTGAAGGTCCTGAGCGGGGGCTGGCGAGCATCTACCGTTAGCCAAAGGCAAGGGGGTCCGTCGCGGAATCTGAAGGAAGCCTGAGACCAAACGCTTGACCCGAGGTGCACGAACCCAGTTTGAGGCTGTTCTGGCCGGATGAGTTGCCAAGACACAACGAAGTCCAAAGCCGCCAAGGTCAGGGCAGTAGACATGGGCGGGTGAATGAGCGGAAAGATGACGGATGGATTCGCCGTCGCTTGCGTATGTGCCTTTGGAAGCAGTGGAAGCGTGTCAGAACTCGCCGGCGGAAACTTGGTGCCTTGGAAGTTCCCGGGTTGGCCGTCCGCACAATGGCAATAGCCGCCGGGGGCCATGGCTTATGTCTCTTAACTTTTGCGAGATATTTAAATATTTTTCGAGAATATTAATAAATATTACAGAGAATTTCCCAAAGCACCCATTAACTCTTAGTAATATTTTCGTAATATATTGTAAGGGTTGTTAAAAGCCAGTTAGCATTCCTCCGGTATAATTGCCTATAATATAATTAAGGATGGCTTGATGAAATCTCCGGGAGGGGGGAAACAGGCGTGAAGCCCAAAAAAGAAATTCTTTTGCCCCCGGCAGTCTGGTGTGATATAATTATTAAGGCTAACAACTTTATACAATAAATTAAGTTGCTGGATAATATGTTGAATATAAACTGCTCCATCGATTGTTTAACCGGCTGCTGTCTAACATACCCGCTTCTCTGGCGGGTTGTTTGTTGTTTAGCTTATTTAGCTTCCGGTGGGGCCGGGCAACCATATTGGTGCGGGAAATCAAAAAGACGCCTGGTGAGTAATGTGAGCTTGTTCACCAGACATCGAGTAGTAAATTTGAAAGATCGCTAAGGGGGAAACAATGCCGTATTTGGGCAAGGTTTTGGTAGTTGATGACGACCAAACCGTAATGGAACTTATCAAGTTGTATGGTGAAAGGGAAGGTTTTGAAATCACCGGGATAAGCAACGGTGATCTGGTCCTGCCCGCATTCGACCGGGAGAATCCTGATGTGGTAATACTGGATATCATGCTTCCGGGTAAGGACGGGCTTACGCTATGTCGCAATTTAAGGGCGATCCGCATGATTCCCATCATCATGCTTACAGCCAAAGGAGAAGAAGCGGACCGTGTTCTGGGACTGGAAATGGGAGCTGATGACTATGTTGCCAAACCTTTCAGCCCCAGGGAGCTGGTAGCCAGAATAAAAGCGGTACTGCGCCGTACCCAACCGGTTGATACGTCAACCAACTGGAAAATGAAATACCCGGGGCTGGAAATTCAGGCCGATATCAGGAGTGTATTGGTTGACGGTAAAGAAACGGAAGTTACTCCCAGAGAATTCGATTTGCTCTATTACCTGGCTCAGAATCCCCGGCGGGTTTTCACCAGGCAAGAACTGTTAACGGCTGTCTGGGGATATGATTACTTCGGTGACCAGCGTACGGTTGATGTACATATTCGCAGGCTGAGGACAAAGCTGGCATCCTTGCCCCATGAATACCTGACAACTGTCTGGGGTGTGGGATACCAGTTTACACCTCCTGTCAAGGAGGGAGAGACCACATTGTGAATTCTTATCTCCAACAGGGCAGAGAAAGTCTTCATTTGTTGATCCGCGCTGCAGGCAGGCTCTTCCTTATGCTCAAGCGCTTGCTGCGGGAGCAATTTAACAAAAATATTCATACCAGGATACTGTTTACCAATATAATAACCTTTGTTTTCAGTCTGATTGCCCTGACGATGTTTTCCGGCTATGTAGTGAAACAAATAGCCTATGATCAGGTCCAACAGGAGCTGTTGCGCGAGGCCAAGCGTGTAAACTTTGCCTTGCTCCAGCAGAAGGACCAGGCATGGGGGCCCCCACCTGCCTGGCAAACAAATGCTCAGGCTGGGGATAGACAGGAAATGCTGCAATTTTTGGCCGATATCTTCGAAACCAGGATTACGGTCTTTGACAGGCAAGGAAATATTATGGACACCTCGGCGGAGCAGGAAGTGGTGCCCGGTAACCGGGTGGATGAAAAATTCGTCAAATTGCTCAACAAGGGTGAAACCGCGATTGCCCGGACTGTTGATCGGGAAACGGGTCAGCTCATTTTTGCCGCCGTTGTCCCCATGGGTAACAATGACAACAAAGATGTCATTGAAAACGGCATTCTGCTGGAAACGAATCCGGTTAATCTCGATCATGCTTTAAATCAAATGCGTTTATATCTGGTTATCGGGGGAATGGCCATACTGGTGATCTTTATGTTTATTTCCGCTTACCTGGCCCTATCCATATCCAGGCCGGTTTCCCGTTTGGCTACCGCCGTGGCGGAGCTTAACCGGGGGAATTATGTTTTGAGCGCCGGGGAGCGGCCTCTGGAGGAAATTAAAGCCCTTGCCGGCCAGCTCAACCAATTGGCGATGAGACTGCAGGAGATGCATGCCGAAAGCCGCAGGATGGAAGAAGAAAGAGCCCAGTTGTTTGCGGAGATATCGCATGAGTTACGTACCCCTCTGACTGCTGTTCAGGGATTTGTTGAGGCTATCCGCGACGGTATGGTCCAGGATGAAGCTTTGCTGAACAGGTACTTGGATACGATTTATTCTCAAACGATTCATATCACCAGGCTGGTAGATGACATATTGGCGTTAAGCCGCCTGGAAAGCGGCAATATCACCGTGGAAAAACTGCCGATGGACTTGATCACCTTGGCCCAGGGTGTGGTCATATCCATGGAGGGAATGGCCGGCAACAAGAATACCTCGATTCTATTCGAGAAGAAAACAGAAAAAGCGGTGGTGCTCGGTGATGTCGACCGAATGGAACAGATTATCAGGAACTTGCTGAAGAATGCTGTCCGGGCCACCGAGAACGGTACCGTCAGGGTTGGGGTGGAGGTTCGTCAGGGTGAAGTGGTACTGACCATTGAGGATGATGGTATTGGTATAGCACCCGAAGACCTGTCGCACATTTGGGACAGGTTTTACCAGGTGAAGAACCAGCGCGGCGGTTACCTGCAGGAAAAAGGGAGCGGCCTGGGGTTGGTGATTGTGAAAAAGCTGGTTCAGTTACAAGGCGGCAGCATAGATGTCACGAGTCAATTGGGGAAGGGAACGATTTTTAACATAAATTTCCCATCCTATAACCAGAAATAATTGATTGGGGATTGCGGGGGTCGGAGCACGGTTGCCTTATTCCAGTTGTGGGGGCAGAAGACCCTGTCCGCCCGTCCCAACGGGGTTATGGGGCTGCCCCCTGTTACCACGGCCTTTTGAGATAACGGACCCATTTGCTGTAAGCAGGCTGTTCAAAAATGCCAACGGTTCAGGAGAGATTTAAACCATCGCATAATAAAAATGCAGCCGTAATGATTCACTGTTTTACCAACCAATTCATGGCCTCAATCGGATCATTAAAGGTACAGACAGTCACCCCGCCATTTGTGACAATATTGGCCTGTTTTTTCATATTTAGCTGTCCGGTGGCTTTTTCCGGCTGGACCAGTGCCTAATATTTCCAGCCAACTTTCGCCGTATTAGGGAACCAGATATTATTTGCCCATTCTTGATCCTTTAGAGTCAAAGCGTTATTGTTCCTATCGTCCGATAACCACTTTTGCGCTTTATTTTGCTGCAATGTCTCGGTTCCTTTATTAAGCAGTTCTTGCAATTGATTTCCATATATATATTTTAATTTGATGATGGACAATTTTTGTATCTGTATGATACCATAAAGTAGCAAATTCATTATCGAGAATCGTCAACTTTGCCAAATTAATCCCTTCCCTTTCAGATTTAAGGAAGCAAACCAAACCGCTTCAATTTTACTACTGATCACCATAGAGTGAACAGAAACCAATGCTTTGGATTTTATCTCGAATTAAAGCTTTAAACTTAATTTAAATTAAAATAATTTTAGCCTATTCCGGAAAAATGAAAAAGTCATCTTTGGTTAAATTACAGTGAATTGTATGTAAATTTTTTCATACCCGTTCGCGGACAGTCTTAAAAAAGCTTCATGATTTTGAATAGACCTATTTTCAGTGGGATCCTAATAAAGAAAGATTTACATCTATATTACCCAACTTCCCAATTGAAGGAAGGCCATGAAAAATGGTCCGACAATAATTATGCCAAACATTGGTTTAAAGTTTTAGTGGAAAACCGGCTAAGGCGGGGATAGCTAGTGATTAAAAATATTGTCGACAACTTTTATTTCGTAGAGCGCGGCTGGCTAAATGCTAACCACTTTGTTTTCAACGGCAATAATAAAGTACTCATCGACACGGGGTACAAAAAGCATCTTGATGAAACTTTTCACCTGATCAGGCAGACCGGGCTTGATCCTGCCAAAGTGGAATTAATTATCTCCACCCACTGTCACTGTGACCACATTGGTGGCAACAAAGCCATCCACGACCTGTCAGGCTGTGCAATAGCAATGCATTCCATTGACCGTTACAATATTGAGGGAAAAAACGACTGGAACACCTGGTGGCGCTATTACGACCAGGAAGCCGATTTCTTCCCTGTCAGCCGCAGCCTTGAGGACAACGACGTAATCCTGCTGGACGGGCTGGAACTGATTGTGATTCATACTCCCGGCCATGCTTCCGGGATGATTTCTCTATATTCACCTCAACACCGTTTTTTAATATCCTCGGATGCGGTATGGAACGGAGATTTTGGCGTTATAACAACCAGAGTGGAAGGCGGCATCGCCACTTTTTTACAACAGCAATCTCTTAAAAAGTTAGCCAAGTTGGATATTTGCACCATTTACCCCGGTCACGGAAGTATAATTTATAACGCCGGGGAAGCTATTTATCAATGCCAAAAGCGTTTGGAATACTTCATGGAACAGCCGGAGCGTATAGGGCGCGACCTGTTGAAAAAAATATTCCTTTACACCCTGTTGATGAAACCAGAATACACCTACGAAGATTTTTTCGAATATATAATGAGCACTTTCTGGTATCCGGAAACTATTGATTTTTATTTCAAAAAACAGTACAGGCCTGTTTACGAAGACGTAATGAATGAATTAATAGAGAAATCACTGGTGCTGCGGGACCATGATAAACTTGTCGCCAGGCTAAAGGCATGATTATATCGGAGGCAGCAATGCAATGGGCATTATTAACCTACGGAATACCCGGCATATAAACCGACAATGGCGCCGAGTTTACCAACCGGTTTATTTCCGGCAAGCCCGGAGCCTTTGCAAGGTGTCTATATGTTTAGAGAAATGCGTCGCAAAAAGCAGGTTCTATCCTTATATTTAAGGATATTTTCACTAAACCTGGAACTTTAAATAATACAAATATGCCATACACTAAAAACCATATTATTTCAGAGAATAAAACAGCTTTAAAAGTAAAATAATTAGTAATTCTGTTTCCGTTTAAAAGTACAAATAGCACACCCATAGATGATAAAAATAATAGTGCAACTAAATTGGCAAATAAATACTCTGCCGAGCTATGGGGAAATCTGCCATATGCTATAGCACCAGAGAAGTGAGAGAATTTAACAGAACCAAAGTTTAAAGTACTGGTAAGAAGCCAATCTAACAACATAGCAATTAAACCGCTTACCATCCCCGCAACGAAACCATTCATAATTCTGTCGTTCACAGATTTGTTTCACCCCTGGTCGGATTCAATTTACTGCGGTATATTTTTTGCATATTTGTATGGTTTATACCTTTTACATATGCCAGCGATAAGCCGCAAGCCGGTGGCTTGCCGCTAATTTGCACAATGGGATGATTTAACCCATATATTCATATCCTCAAACCGGCCGCCAATGTGGCAGTTGTTAATTAAACGCCCCTTATAGGAATAACCCAGTTTGTATAAGGCCCGGTTAACCCCGGGAACTCCCGCCCGGGACAGGCTGTAAAGGCAGTTCAGCTTGCGTTCACGCATTTCGGTTTCCAGAGCTTTCATGATAGCAGTTACCAGCCCCATACCCCTGGCACCGGGGTGAGTGGCTAAATCCGTAATCTCCGCATTTCGATTGATTAAATCCATCTCAGCCGAACCGGCGCTAACCGGGACATTATTTTTAAAGACAGCCAGGAAATAGACCCGCTGCCTCATGACATCCAGTATATAGCCGGGATTAAATAACGGGCTCGGATAGGAGGCGAAAATATTTCTATACAGACTTACCAATCCTTCCACATCATCTTCCCGGATCTCCCTTAAGTTATATCCTGAAGGGAGTTTTACTCCACTTTTTACCGGGGCCTTGTTCCCGGTTACTTCCTTAAGAATTCCATCCTCTTCCTCCAGGTGGCGGCTCCGAAACCTGGCAGAGTCAATAAAATATGAATAGCAACAGGCATCCTTTCCATTAAAGAATCCGGGTATTGTACCTTCCGGGACGAATCCGGCCCTCTCCAACTCCGGGCAACCTTCCTTCCTGGAGTTAAATAAAACTTTTCCCAGTTTTTTTTCCCGGGCAAGCTCCTTAATCCGTTCGGCCAGTAAAAAATAATCACCAGCCTGGTAGGATAAAACCTTCAATCTCTGGTTGGCAAAGTCTAAACCGATTTCTATTTGAAAATCTTCTTCAAGTATTTTCTCCGTCCCCATGGGTCCGGCATGACAAACCTGTTGCTGGCTGTACAAGATATCACATCCCTAAACACAGTTCCCCCAGTTCTTTGTACGGCGGGCTCGTACATTTCCCACCGGAACCAGGCTGATTTTTTTCCCGCCGAGAAGTTTCTCCAGCCCAATGGGATCCTTATCCCTCAGTCGGGGACATTCCTGGCAGTTATCGCAGGGATCGTCCTTGTGGAGTGGTTCAGTGTAGGCGGAAATCACTCCTTCATAATTCCTTAGAATTACTTTTTGATCGGACTGGGATATTAGATATTGAGGCATAACAGGTATTTTACCCCCTCCTCCGGGGGCATCTATTACATAGGTTGGCACCGCCAGGCCGGAGGTGTGCCCTCTTAATACTTCTATGATTTCAATTCCCTTGGCTACCGAAGTGCGAAAATGTTCAATTCCGGTGGAAAGATCGCACTGGTAGATATAATAAGGGCGAATTCTGTTTTCCAGAAGCCTGTGCATCAAATCTTTTATTACATAAGGGCAGTCATTTACGCCTCGCAGGAGCACTGTCTGGTTGCCTAACGGAATGCCGGCATCGGCCAGCATGGCACATGCTTTTTTCGATTCCCGGGTCAGTTCCCTGGGGTGGTTAAAATGGGTATTCAGCCAAATCGGGTGATACTTTTTAATGACCCGGCACAACTCCGGTGTAATCCTCTGGGGCATGACCACCGGTGTTCGTGTTCCGATACGAATAATTTCCACATGGGGGATTTCCCGGAGTTGTTGTAGTGTCATTTCCAACTGGTCATCTGAGATACACAAGCTGTCCCCTCCGGAAAGTATTACGTCCCGGATATTTGAATGCGCCCTGATGTAATCCAGAGCTTTCTCAATTTGTTCCCGGGGTCGTACTTCATCATGAGTTCCGGCAAACCTTCTTCTGGTACAATGCCGGCAATACATGGAACACTGGTCGGTGACCAGCAATAAAACTCGATCCGGGTAACGATGGGTCAAGCCTGGTACCGGAGAGTCCACATCCTCATGCAGCGGGTCCTCCAGATCGGAATCCCCATCCTGCAGTTCCAGGGAAACAGGTATTGCCTGCTTTCGGATGGGGTCATCGGGAGCCTGGGGATCCATGAGCAAAGCATAGTAGGGTGTTATTGCCATCCGGAGAGTTCCCAGGGAGCGGGCAATTCCTTCTTTTTCCTCTTCAGAGAGAGGAATAATCTCATTCAATTCTTCCAGGTTCGTGATTCGGTTTGCCAATTGCCACTTCCAATTGTTCCAGTCTTCCTTGGAAACAGATTTCCATTTAGGTATTTCCCGGTAGTGCCTGGCCAAACTTTTCACCTCCGCAAATTGGCTCCGCTGGGATAGTTATGCCCCAAAATTTCGAAAGCTTACATTGTAATATACCTTAAAGCACGGTCGGTTCGACTCCCCCCGCCTCCACCCGAAACTACCAATTCCCCCGATGAAATGCTGCGGCTATTTGAAAAGCAATCCGCTTATGTATGAACGGTGTGATGACGTTCATTTGGAAAAAGGGGGCTACCGCAAGGCGTTCATCAAAAAAACCAAGTGATTGTTTACAAGGTTGATGAAGCGGAAGGGCTTGAACCCTCGTGGTTTTAGTGGTTTCAGTTCTTTTACTTTTACCGGTCCTTCTGATATATTGAGTTTATATTTTTTTATACAATGGGCGGTTTGCTTTTATGTCCGGGTAAAAAGGAACGACTATGGCTATAGGGGGCTTGGTCTGCCGCCCCGCCCGAAGAAGACATGAACCGGGGAAAGCGAGGACTTTATGGAGTCAAAGAATGTTTTATCCCGAATAATTTCTTTATTACCGGCAGAGGATAAATCTATTGTAAACAGCCTGCATGAAACAGCACTTTCCCTTGGATATACGGCAAAGATTTCACCTGTGGGAAAGAAGCCTGAGGATTGGAAATGTGAATATATCGCCACAAAGCCGAAACGTGTACTTTACATTTTGCGTATAACCGGGCAGCGGTTTTCTATCCGTGCAAAATTATTTCACATAGCAGAGTACTCCGATGTTTTAGAAAACTGCACGGAGCATTGTAAAGCTTCATTGCTTTCCGCATCCAAGAATTGTAAAAATCATGGCGGCGGTTGCGCCGGGCCAATTTCATTCACAATTGACGGCAAAGCATATTCCAAGTGCAGACACTTTTTTCTATTTGCAGACATTACCCCGGGGGACGTGGAAGGTATACGGCGGCTTCTGCGAAATGAAGCAAAATATTCAGCTAATCTATAAAAGGAGTGAGTGTGTTCAAAATGGTCGGAGTGGAAATTGATATAGTTGTTACAGACAGCTTGAAAGCATTGGAATTATATGAAAAAATATTTGATATCGAACGTGTTGAGGTTTCAGATTTTCCGAAAGGTGAAAATGAAGTCATTTTTACCCTGTACGGGGCACGCTTTCACATGCTGGATGAAAACCCGAAATTCCGGTTGATAGCGCCAACACCGGATGAACCCAAATCCATTTGGTTTAACATCCTCGTCCCCGATATCAAGGCAACCTTTTCAAAGGCGATCAGCGCGGGCTGTGCAGAGGTCCAGCCGGTGACCGAATTGCCTGATTACGGGGTGTCCAACGCCATATTTAGCGACGCCTTCGGCCATCTATGGATGCTGCATCAAATTCACAAGGAAGTGAGCTTTGAAGAACGCAAACGACTTTGGGAAGAAAAAAGAGATTTAACGTAATGCCCAGTGTCCGAAAGCGCCTTTTGTAACTTTCCAATATTCCAGGGAAAAGTCGGCTTTTATGAGCCGGCTTTTTGATTTGGGGAAAATGTGGTTAGACGTGGATTACATGTGGAAGGGCTCTCTTAAGCCCGAGCTGCTTGTGGCTTCAGCTATGGTTTTTCAGCGTGAGTGAGCAGATGATGCAGGAGAGCTTTATTGCCAGGCGAACGGCCGGTTGGGTGTTCAGCTTGAAAGCGTGCGCCGGCCTGCTCCTTTTGCTCATCGGTTCCGACCTGTTGCAGGGAAACCTCTTCCATTAAAACACTTCCCATTTGTTTACTTTGCGCCACCCGACACCGGAGCAAATATATGCCCCCGTTTATTACAGAAGACATCCCCCGGCGCATACAAAATAACCCGTGCCAAATGATAACAACAGTTATTATTTATCTTTTTTACTAACTATATCTCATCTAGTTGACACAGGCAAGTATATAGTCTAAAATGGCAAATAATATTTTAATTAAGCCAAGAAGAAGGTGCACTTATGCCCATTGAAAACTTTGAAGAGAGGATCGATGCCGTACGGCATTTTAACCGTTTTTTTACCAGACAGATAGGTGTGCTTCGCGAGGGACTCCTGCACAGCCCCTACTCCCTCACCGAAGGCCGTATTCTGTTTGAGCTCGCTCACCGCGAAAATTCCACCGCTTCCGATCTCGGCCGTGCGTTAGGTCTGGACGCCGGATATCTCAGCCGCACTTTGGCCCGGTTCGAACAACAAGGGCTGCTTGAAAAGGTCCGCGCCGAACATGATGGCCGTCAACGTCTCTTGCGCCTCACCCCGGACGGCAAAAACGCCTCTTCGCTCCTTGACCGGCGCTCCCGGGAGGAAGTGGCGGAAATGCTGAATGACCTTTGCGAAGAGGAGCAGTTGCGTCTGCTGAAGGCCATGCACACCATCGAAAATATTATTGATAAAGGTTTTAAGTTTTCGGAACCTTTCTTTTTGCGACCTCATGAGCCTGGTGATATGGGCTGGGTTACCCACCGGCACGGCGTTTTGTATGCGCAGGAGTATGGTTGGGATGAACGCTTTGAGGCACTGGTAGCCCGGATTGTGGCGGATTTCATCAACAACCACAAACCGGAGCGGGAGCGCTGCTGGATTGCGGAGATCAACGGTGAGATTGTGGGGTCCGTGTTCGTAGTGCGGGATAGCGACACAGTTGCCAAGTTGCGCCTGCTCCTGGTTGAGCCCAAGGCCCGGGGGATGGGTCTGGGTTCCCGGCTTGTCCGGGAGTGCATTCGCTTTGCAAAGCGCACAGGCTATAAAAAGCTGACGCTCTGGACCAACAGCATACTTGAGGACGCCCGGCGGATCTACCAGAAATCGGGCTTCACCCTGGTCGACCAGGAAGCACATCACAGTTTTGGGCACGACCTCGTCGGCCAGAACTGGGAACTGCTCCTCTGAGCATCGTGGGTACAGGCAATACCAATTAGCTGTTTATCATTATGCATGGAAAAATTAAAGCGGATTCGCGCCATGACACATCCGATGCCATGTATTGTATGATAACCCAGTGCCTACTCAAATGGAAAGGGGAAAACCCAATGAGCCTTTTAGAGGAAATTCTAAACCATAATAGGAAGTTCGTTGAGCAAAAAGAATATGAAAAATTCCAGACCACAAAGTTTCCTGATAAAAAGATGGTTATTCTGACATGCATGGATACCCGGCTCACGGAATTGCTTCCCAAGGCCATGAATCTTAAAAACGGGGATGCAAAGATAATCAAAAACGCCGGCGAACTGGTGTCACATCCAATGGGAAGCATAATGAGGAGTATTCTAGTTGCAATTTATGAGCTTGGGGCGGAGGAAGTATATGTTGTGGGACACAGTGACTGCGGCATGGCTCATATAAACCCTGAAAAAACACTAAAAAGAATTGTTGACAGGGGTATCTCCAAACAGATAATATCGGCCCTGGAATATGCCGGATTTAACCTCAACAATTGGCTGCAAGGATTTAACAATATATATGAAAGTGTTCAAAACAGCGTCGATGTTATAAAAAACCACCCACTAATGCCCGGGGGCATACTGGTCCACGGGTTGGTTATAAATCCGGGCACAGGTGGTTTGGAAGTGGTTGTTGACGGATCAATGGCGTGAAAGGGAAGACAAAACTGAATCATATGAACCTGGGAAAGGAACCGCATTGATTGTTATTGGGGTTATTTAGCGAAACCGGCCGGCCTGACCGTTACCTGCCTGAAGAAATAGCCTCCATTGCCTCCAGAGCCCGATCTATATCTTCGCCGGTATTGAACCGTCCCATACTGAAACGTATGGCGCCACTGGCGTCCGTCCCCAGGTCGGCGTGCACCAAAGGGGCGCAGTGCAAACCTGTTCTGACCGCGATCCCGTAGTCACCGTCCAAAATAGCCCCCGCATCCTCGGAGGTTACCCCCTTTACAGTGCAGGTCAGCACCGGCACATCGTTATCCGTGGGCTTGGGACTGTGAAGCGCCACCCGGGGAATTGCGCTTAAGCCTTCGTACAGCCGCCTTGTCATGGCCATCTCCCTTTGCTGGACGTGCTCCAGGCCTTCCTTTTCCAGGTAGTCAAGCCCGGCCAAAAGACCGAAAATACCAAGTAAATTAAGGGTTCCGGCTTCAAGCCTGTAAGGGAACGCCTGGGTGTGAAGGAGACTGCGGGAGTCAATGCCTGTTCCGCCAAACCGGGTGGAGTTTACTTCCAGCCGGGAGGAAAGAACCAGGCCGCCGATGCCGCTGGGCCCCAGCAATGCCTTGTGCCCGGTAAAAGCCACGGCGCTGACGTTCCATTTAGCCATGTCAATACGGACATGTCCCGCGCTCTGGGCCGTGTCTATTAACAGAGGGACTCCCCGTCCGGCGCATACCCGGGCTATGTCCGGCACAGGCTGTACAGTTCCCAGCACATTGGAAGCGTGGGTGCAGATTACCAGCCTGGTGTCGGGCCGTATAGCCCTTGCCACCGCCTCCGGATCAACATGCCCGCTCCCGTCGAAGGCCACCAGATCATACTCTATCCCGCATTGCTTTGCCAGGTGAAACAGCGGCCGGAGTACGGAGTTGTGCTCCAGCCGGGTGGCAACCACGTGATCACCCGGGCCAACCAGGCCCAAAATTGCCAGGTTAAGGGCATCCGTGGCATTGGCCGCGAAAATGACCCTTTCCGGGTCGGGAGCCCCAAAAAAACGGGCCACTTTCCGCCTGGTTTGAAAAACGAGATCAGCAGCCTCCATGGACAGATCATAGCTGCCCCGGCCGGGTGAAACACCCAGCCGGGCATAGGTATCAACCATCCGGTCCATTACTTCCCGGGGTTTGGGAAACGATGTGGCCGCGTTATCCAAATAAATTAATTTATCGTCCATGGTATCACACCTATAAACAGGCTTTCGGATTGGGTAAACCGGCAAGGCGGCGGGCTCCGTGTTTAATCCCGCCGGGAAAAAGCGCCTCAATGGCCCGCATGCTCATTTCCGTGCCCGCCGCCAGCTGGCGGTTTAACGGCGCCCGGCCGTTTTGGAAATAAAAATCCCGAAGAAACCTGAGCACCTTCCACTGTTCGGCGCTGAGCTGTTCAAGGCCGCACTCCCTGGCCAGGGCCTCGGCGATATCTTCACTCCAGTCGCCGGGGTGCCAGAGGAAGTCTTCTTCATCAAACAGTACCTGACGCCCGGCCACAGGACGGTATCTGCGGCCGGTAACGGCAGGCTGTTTGGAGTTGTTCACCGGGATGCCGTTATCATCAGCCACGTTATTGCAAAGCCGCCTTTATCTTTTCCGGTGTTGCCGGCAAATCGCAGATCCAAACTCCGATGGCATCCTTAATGGCACTGATGATCGCCGGGGCGGTGGGAACCATTGTCATCTCGCCAACCCCCGTGGACCCCTTCCCGGTGCCCCGCACCCTTGGAGTTTCCCTGATGATGGACTCCATTTCAAAGGCGGTTCGAATACTGGGAAACTTGAAGGTCATCCAGTCCCTGGTCTGGCCAGCGATATACTGCTCGCGCAGGGCAAAGCCGACACCCATATCCGCCCCGCCTTCAAGCTGGCCTTCGAAGTTTAACGGGTTAATCACCGGCCCGCTGTCCACCGCGGTGGTCATCTTGATAACCTTAACCTCACCGGTTTCGGTATTTACCTCCACTTCCGCCAGCTGCAGCGCGTGCACCACTGATTCAAAGGACGGCCCCTGGCCGGTCTCCGGGTCCAGCGGCCCGGCTTCCAGGGTGGTCTTGGTTCCTGTATAACGGACCGGGCGCCCGGCCTCTTTAAGTTCCTGGTAAGTGGTCGCCCCGGCATCTTGCATGGCCTGCTGCAACTGCTCAACGGCGTTTACCAAAGCCCCTCCCACCATGTAAGTCATACGGCTGCCGGCAGCGGGTCCGGTGGCGGTGGTTTGATCCGTATCCTTCGTCATTAGACGAATTTTATCCAGGGGCAATCCCAGGCTGTGGGCAGCCAACTGGGTAAGCATGGAATCGTTACCCTCGCCGGGATCGGCGACAGCGGCATAGATGGTCACTCCGTCGTCAGGATCAAGCTCTATTGCGACAATAGCCTGATCACCGGGCCCTCCGATGCCAAACGCGCCGGCACCCAAGCCAACACCCCGCCGGATTACTCCCTTTTTGTGCTCCCGGGAATCAAGAAGACTGCGCTCATAATGAGGACGCATTGCTTCACAAAGCTCGGGGAAGGGCCACTGTTCCACCACGCTGCCGGTGGATTTTGACTGTCCGGGCCGCAGTGAATTGAGTATCCGGAATTCCAGCGGATCCATTCCCAGCTTATCCGCCAGCATGTTAACAGCACACTCAAGGGCGAAATTAACCTGAGGCGGACCGGCCCCCCGGGCTGCGGAGCCCCAGGGGTTATTAGTGTAAACTAATTTGCTGACGGCGTGAACATCGGGTATATTGTACGCGCCCGAAAGCATTTGCATTGCCCGGTTGACAATAACATCACCATTGGAGTGATAGGCGCCGTTGTCCACCAATATATCAATCTTATAGGCGGTAATGCGCCCTTGGCCGTCCGCACCCAGCTTAACTTTCATATCGAAGGGATGACGCTTGGGCGTCATCAGCATTGACTCGGCTATGCCGGGAATATAACGCACCGGCCGCTTGAAGTGCAATGCGGCTCCCGCGGCAATGCCCTCGGAGGAAATTTCCAATTTCATGCCGAACTGCCCGCCGGTGTAGGCTTCCTCGTAGCGCATATTTTCCCAGCCAAGAGCCTCTTGCAGCATACTGAGATGCTTGTGGATATTAATGCTTCTTCCAATAACCACCAGCTGCGCATCCTCGCCCCGGCCCTCGAAATAGGCTACGCACGCCTCCGGCTCCAGGGGGGCCTGGTGGTTAATCTGGGTGATGAAGTGCCCCTCAATAACTGCCGGCGACCCGGCTAAACCCTTTTCCGCGTCACCCTTGATCTGGGGCTGGATAAAACACAGATTTGGCCTGTCGTCATGAAGTTGAATAGCTCCCTCAGCCATCGCCTCTCCCGGCGAACCCAGCACCGGAAGCAGTTCATACTCCACTTCCACCGCCTTGGCCGCCTCTATGGCCTGTTCCCTGGTTACTGCAGCGATAACCGCCACCGGGTCGCCAATATAGCGAACTTTATCTTCACAGAGAACAGGACGGTCGGCCACGGTGTATTTCAATCGATTGGTACCCGTAATATCCTTCGCCGTCATAACCCCAACAACCCCCGGCATTTGCTCAGCGGCTGAAAAGTCTATCTTCTTAATCAAAGCGTGGGGATGCGGGCTGCGCACAGCCGCCAGTTCCAAAGCGCCGGGAACTATAATGTCCGCCGTAAATTGCGCTGTGCCGCATGCCTTGGCCAGCCCCGAGGGACGGGGGTGAGAAACGCCATACTTGGGACTGTCGGGAGCGGGACGGACATCCCCGGGGGAAATTTCCTTCCGGAGGAACCTGCCGGCTAATTTGACGGCATCAATGATTTTGGCGTAGCCTGTGCAGCGGCACAGGTTGTGACGCAAGGCTTTTTTAATCTCTTCCGTATCGGGATCAGGATTAACGTCCAGCAGGGCCTTCGCGGACATTATTATACCCGGGGTGCAGAAGCCGCATTGAACGGCTCCAGCCAATACCATAGCTTCTTGAATCAGGTGCGGGTTTTCCGGGGTGCCCAGGCCCTCGACGGTGATTATATCGGCGCCATCCAGTTTTGCCACTTTCAATAAACAGGATCTTTGGGCTTTGCCGTTTACTATCACCGTGCAAGCGCCGCATTGGCCCACCTTGTCACAGGATTGCTTGGCCCCGGTCAATTTCAACCCGTCCCGGAGCAGATCCAGCAGCGTTAAATCAGGATCCGCCACCACCTGCTGTAATATTCCGTTGACTTTAAGCTTTACTTTCATTATGATTTCCCTCCAATATACCTGCTTGACCGGAATAATGCGCCAAACTAAAAACAGGAAACAACAACACCGGCCTTAACCGGCACGTCAGGCGCCACCGGCACTTTGTTTCTGAACAGAATCCCGCCGGCTCCCGGCGTGGCCCTCCCCGGTTACCTCCCGGCCTTTATTTGGCCGGCATTCTTCTCTGAAATCCCGTTTTCCAGAGCAATCACAGCTCATTTCAATACAAATAATTTATATAGCAAGCATAAACAGTGCCATATACCGGACAATCTAAAATTTCGCTTTTTGATGGCCCGGCTTCCAGGTGAATAACGCCGTAAGATTTGTATATCCGGATATATTTAAGATGCCGTGCCGCATCAAATATATTCTATAATAAATAGAAAACATTTAAAGAATCAATATGTATTATGCACGGGTTTTAATGCGCCGCGGCATCGTTTGAATGCCGCGGCGCATTAATTTATTTTAATTCCAGCATAGCCGCCCCGCTTTTAGAGAACCTTTAATAAAAAAATAAAATTTAAAAATTTTCCATCAAAGCTGTATAAGCCCGGCGCCGCCTGAAATTCCCCGTTCATCAAGGGCTGCATGAGATTAGCCGGCAGGTTTCCGGGGATGGGAGGCTATTGGTTGTGGAGACATTTGTCCGGCACAAAAACCACAAAAAACAGCCAGGTCAATCATTTGTGGTTGACTTGACTGCTTTCACATTGCATTCAAATGATTTAAGAGCTTAACCTAAAGACACCGGCCCATATAATAGGCGGCCTATTTGCAGTAATTTACATTATTACCGGTGGATTTGGCTGTTTCAAAGGCATTGCCGTCGGAATATCCCGTCAGAACACCGCAGACCGGCACGAACCCTTGGGGAATGCCAATTTTTCCAACTAATTCAGGCTTGGCCTGCAGTCCCAACAGCGGAGCAATCACGTAACAGGAACCAAGCCCAAGGGCAGTTGCGGCAACGGTCATGTTGGCCGCGGCGCAGGAGACATTGGCCTGGTTATAGGGCGCGCCTTCCGGAGCGGAAAGCAGGAACAGCACAGGGGCGCCGTATAAAGGCTGATACCCGTCAAGTGCGGCGCGGCTCATGAGGAAATCATTGCCTGAATTCTTCATGGAGGTTAAAGCCGCGTCGTTAAGGGATTTCAGGACAGCCTGGTTTTCAACAACGGATATATGAAAGGTTCCTGCCTTGGGGGCATTGTTTGCCGCGGATATCAGCTGCTCAATTTTCTCCGCCTCCACGGCATTTGGCTTATACCGCCTAGTGCTTTTTCTTGCTTTAATTGCTTCTAACGCGTTCATCAAAAAGCCACCTTTACTTTTTATTTGATGTGCTATAATTGTATTTATCCAGTAAGATAAAATCAAGTACGGAAAATAATATAAGTAACTAATAAAGAAATAAGTAAAGGAAGTTGCCATATGAATGACTGCCCTGTGAAGTACGCCTTGAATATATTAAACGGAAAATGGAAGCTCCAGATTGTATGGGAATTAAACCAGCAGGAGAAAATCCGGTTTAATGAGCTGCAAAGAAGGTTAAAAGGCATTTCAAGTTTTATGTTGTCAAAGAACCTTGATGAATTAGAGCAGTACAGAATTATTGTCAGAAAACAGTATAACGAGGTTCCGCCCCGGGTGGAATATTCATTAACCGAATTGGGAAAAGCAATCCATCCGTCCTTAGAGATGCTGGGCGCCTGGGGGATAAGAGCCTTTAATGAAATGCAAAATCAAAGACCTTCTTAAACTTTAAACAACTTTGATGATTTGCTTAATTCAGCGGATATTTTACTAAGGCTGTGACATGCGGCTGAAACATCGGCAATACTTTCCCTGTGCTTTTGCATGTTATCGTTAACTGTTTCGGCACCGGCCGCAACCTGCTCAGATGCAGCTGCAATTTCCTGAACCCGTAATCCCAGCTTATTAATGGTCTGCATAATTTCATTGAAACTTACCGAAATATTTTTAACATCCCGGTCGCCGGTCTGTACCTGCGCAACGCTTCTACTTATGGAATCAACAGCAACAGCGCAGTCATTAATAATATCATTGATCAGTTTAGCAACCTTGTCCGATGTCTCGGTGGTCTGTCCCGCCAGTTTGCGCACCTCGTCGGCAACTATGGCAAATCCCCTTCCCTGCTCGCCGGCCCTTGCCGCCTCTATGGCAGCGTTCAAGGCCAATAAATTGGTCTGCTCGGCTATGTTGTAAATAAGATCAACCATTTTTCCCACGCTGTCCACTTTTTCACTCAAGGCGCCAACAGCTTGACGCACTTCCTCCGAAGACAGGGTAATACTGTTCATCTGGTCCAGAACCTGGTTAATGCCCTGGCTGCCGGCATTTGCCGCATTTATCATTTCCATTGACAGAGCAGAGGTTACCTGTGTGCTGTCCGCCACTTCACTAATGGATGCAGCTATTTGCGAAGTAATTTCAACCGTGTTGTTAGTATGTTCGGCTGTGTTCTCCACCACAGCCGCCACGCCTTCAACAGAATTGTCAATTCCGGTTGCCTGCTCTTTGACCAGTTCAATATATTTTCTCAAACTTTCCGTAAAATCGTTACATGATATTGCCAAAATAGCCAATTCATCACTGCCGGCTAATGGTATTTTTTGCGATAAATCTTTACTATTTTGCAACTCCTCAAAATACTTGGAGTAATTTTTGCTTCTCTCCACTATTTCTCTATTGAGCCCTAAATACCCTATTATTAAAAAAACGGTAACAGTTAAAAAAATTAGTATATTATTCATAGTAAAGTGTCCAAATTTGTTGTAATACATAACCAGCAGATTAACATAACCCATCATCGGCAGAACAAGAGAACACACCAATATTTTAAAAGAAATACTAACCGCGGCCTTCTTTTTCTTTATGGGCAGCAGGTATAATGGCTCGTTTACCGCCCGTACCAGGTAGAGCGTAGTTAGAACCATACCCGGCGGCACAACTGAAACCAGTTGAAGATACATGGGCAGCAAGGCGTTGCTTGAGTCCGGCTTAATCGCATAAACTACAATCAAGGGCATTAACGCAATTAATACAATCGCATATAAAACTTCACTTTTTGCGAAGGATAAAATTACCGCCTGGGCTTTTTCCACCAGCTCTTGGTCACCGGTATTATGTACCGCCCTTACTACGACATTATATTTATTATTAATAAAAAACGAGGTGACAGCAAAAAACAAAGCAATATAGCATAGGAACACAGGACTAATTATTATCTCTGTTACATCGCTCAATGTTAAAGTTTCCGCAAAAATCATGGCAAGAAATGAAAGTAACAATATTGGCACGTTCATAACAAATATACTGGAGATTAATCGGCCACGAGTAAATTTTGCTAACGAAGCCCCGCAGTCATTCATTATAAAACCCCCTATTAATATTGACCCTCCTATTGTATTCCATTATTCTTTATTCTTTTATTCTTCAGATCCATATATAATCCTTTTGCAATAAATATTAAATTTGGGTTAACATTTTTGTCCGGTCAATTTGAAACTGCCCAGTGTTATTTAATGAACGTCACAGGTGAAAATACACAACAAAAAGACAACAACGCACTTGAAAAATTAAACGCGATAGAAAAAGTAAAGATGAAGTCTCATTTGGGCAATGCATGCTTGTATCTTAAGAAAGAGTGTAAGAATAAAGCAAAAGAAGCCGCATTAGCAGCTTCTTTTGCTTTATAATAATTACAATGGCGGGTAATTCCCGGTTCAATTTCCTTCGCAAATAGTGTCTCATCCGGCGGCACTCTTGGCAACATTATAACATGTCCACTATACGTCAAAAAGCCTGAACTGCTCAACCGCAGGCGCCTGTCTGCGTGCAAGAGCGTCTTCTGTCACAAGGCACTCTTCGGACATGTCCGATAGAAAGGGAGAGCGGGGCCGGGATGTCAAAAGGATGAGTTCATCCCGCGCCCTTGTCAGGCCGACATAAAAAAGTCGTCTTTCCTCTTCAGGATTGTTATCATCCCTGCTGTTTTTGAGAGGAATCATACCATCCTTTACGCCACACAGGAATACGGCGGGAAATTCAAGGCCCTTGGCTCCGTGCAGGGTCATGAGCGAAACCGCGTCCCGGCGGTACTTACGTCCGCCGCTTCGCGTCACGTCGCTTTCGCGCCCGAGCAGGAGATTTTGCAGGAGGGAAGGCATGCTTTCGTGCAAAACAGCCGTGTGCAAAAACAGTTCCATGCACTTTAATTCACCCAGGGCGTTGTCGCTGATCCAGGATTCGATCAGCTTTTGCGGCCTTTCTCCGGACACCAGGGGCTCATATTTCCGAAGCAGCTCGATAAATTTTCGGAGGCTATCCGAGTCATGTGACGGCAAAAGCCCTTCCAGGATACCGGCAAGGTCGGCTGCGTTTTTCCCGGACCCGGCGTAACTCTCGATAATTTCCCGCACAAGCTCCGCGGGACAGCTGACCGACGCCTTCAGGCACAGCCGCAGGGAAACAAGAGCCCGCGGGTTGAGCAAAAACCGGAAAAAGGCCACCGCCCGGCGGATCTGCGGCTCGGCGAGAAACTCGCCCCGGCCGGCGACCACATACGGAATGCCCTCTTTCAAAAGGCACTGTTCCAAAATTTCCGACTGGCGATTGGTGCGATACAAAACGGCGATGTCGGAAAAGCCCCGCTGGCACCCTGAAGCGGGCCTTTTCGGGCCGGCTTTTTTCGACGGGGAATGCGCATCCAGCATGTCGATGCCGCCAACCATGCGGCTGATCTCCCTGGCCACAAACCGCGCTTCCCCAAACTCGTCCTCCGCTTCCAGGAGGCGCGCCTTTACACCGCTCTCCCTCTTTGCCTCAAGAGCGGGCTCAGACCCTCCGGCGGTTTTCCTGGAGATGACTGACAGGGCGCAGCGGATGATCTCGGGTGTCGAGCGGTAATTCTGGATCAGCCGGATCTGCCGGGCACAGGGGAAATCCTTGAAAAACCGTTCAAAGCAGCGGGGCTCCGCTCCCCTGAAGCCATAAATGGATTGGTCCGGGTCCCCGATCACAAAAATGCTTGCGCTGTTTCTGCTCCACTCCCTGATCAGGCGGTATTGAACCATATTTATATCCTGAAACTCATCCACCAGTAGATGGGACCAGGAGTCCCGAAGGCTTTTATCCTCCATGCGGCCCGCATCCCCGCGCTCAAGCGGCCTGAGCACATTCAGGAGAATATCGTCGTAATCCAAAACGCCGTATCGCTCAAGCTGCGCGCAGTACAGCTCATACACCCCTGAAGGCATATCCGTTTTTGCCTCCCCGGGCCAGGCGCCGCTTTTTATAAGGGATATCCCTCTCAAAACATCCCGGGGGGAATTTTTCAAACCAAGGCTTTTTAAAATGTCCCCGACCATGGGCAGCGCGTCATATTCGTCGATCACCGTGATGTTCTCTTTTCCGTTCTGCCTTGATAAAATCTGCAGACATACGGAGTGGAAGGTGCCTATGTTCATGGCTTTCACGGTCCGCCTGTTCCCGAAGTGCTTGGCCAGGCGCTCACGCATCTCTCCCGCCGCCTTGTTGGTAAAGGTGACGGCAGTTATCCCCGAGGGGGATACGCCACAGTTTTCAACGAGATGGGCGACGCGGCTTACAAGGGTCTTTGTTTTGCCCGTTCCCGGGCCGGCAATTACCGCAACGGCCGGGGCGGCGGCGCAAACTGCTTCCCGCTGTTCCCTGTTTAACCCGTGGGGAATTTCCGGAGAAAACCTTGGGGCCGCTTTTAGATCTTTTTCCTGCGGGCGGGCATCCGTCAAAACCGGCCCGGGAACGGCTTTACCAAGCGGATCTTTTTTATCCCCGGCGTCTTTGGGCATCAATTGCTCCTTATCCTTTTTTTCGTTAAAAAGGCATAGCTGACCGGAAAACAGCCCGATTTCGCTTTTGTCCAAAATCTTTATTTTTCCATATTCTCCGTCGTATCCGGGCTTTATTTCCACTTTGCCGAGCCTCAGCCTGCGGATACCCTCCGCCACAAGGGGACCCGCCTTAAGCTCGATGTCGCCAAGAGGCGCCTGGCGAAGAATAAAGAACTCCGGTCCAAGCTCACGCATTAGCTCGTTGTATTTTCTCCTGACCTTCACGCTTGCGGCGGTGAGCCCGGTTGACGCGGCGATTACCTCATGAAGGGGGACGAGGCTTTCAAAGTGTTTTGCCGCCGGGGAAACGAACCCCTCGGCTCTGTCCGCCAGCGCTTCCACCCGGTGCAACACTCCCACCGTGAGCCTGCCGCCGCACACGGGGCATATGCCCGAGGCGGTATTGGTATCCGCCGGTTTTAAGCACACTTTGCAGTTTCTGTGCCCGTCATAGTGGTATTTTCCTTCCTCTGGAAAAAATTCGATTGTGCCATAAAACCCCCCGGCATCCCGGTCCTGAAGCGCCAGAGCTATGTGCGGATAAGAAAGGGAGGTATCGAACAGGTTGGCTTCCCTCCCCAGATTCCCCGGGGAGTGGGCGTCGGAATTCGAGACCAGCGTGAACCTGTCCAGCGCGGAAAGGCGCCAGTTCATGGGCGGATCCGAAGAAAGCCCCGTTTCCAGCGCATGGATATAATCCGTTAAATCCCCGAAGCACTCGCGGATATCGTCAAAACCGGAATAGGCGCCAAACAGGGAGAAGTGGGGGGTCCATATATGAGCGGGAATAAATATGGCGTCAGCGCATACGTCCAGGGTGATCTCCAGAAGGTCGCGGCTGTCAAGGCCCAGGATCGGCCTGCCGTCGGAATGCAGATTACCTATGGCCTCGAGCCGGTGCGACAGGGCTTCGGCGTGTTCCAGACTTGGAAGAAGGAGCAGGTTGTGGACCTTTCTTACTTTTCCGTTTTTCTTGTATATGGAACTGATTTCGCCGGAAACAATGAACCGGGGCTTAAAACCGGCACCCATCACATCGTCCTCTTTGCGAAAATCATCTTTTAGCGTATAAAGCCCTTCTTCAGACGGGATGAGCTTCTCCCTGAGCTCCCGGCGCCAGGCGGGATGGCTGAAATCCCCCGTGCCAATCAGGCCAAGACCCTTTCGCCGCGCCCACAGATCAAGAATCTCGGGCACGCATTCGCGGCTGGTCGCTCTTGAATATTTGGAATGGATATGAAAATCGGCAATAAACACAAACATACACCTGCGCTTTATCTTGATGAACTTGACTGAAAAAAAAATTCAAAAAAAATAGAGAAGATGCCCGCCTCTCCATTAACATTGTTTTATAGCAAATATTTGTTTCAATTATTTTATGCTCTTAATGCTTTATTGAGCGGGGAAACCGGCGGCATTTTTTAGCTGTATATCCTTTCCGCCAATAGGCTGAGCTCTTTTGACATATTTAAAATGTCGTTTACAGAAGATGAAATCTCCTCCACCGAGGCTGACTGTTCTTCAGACACAGCAGCAATTTGATAAATTTGCTCACTTAATTCACTAACCGAAATAGTAACCAACGAAAGCGTGTCGGCAATTTCCTTCACTGAATTTGTAGTGCTATTGGCAAGCTTGCGTATTTCTTCCGCCACAACATTAAAGCCCCTTCCCTGATCCCCCGCTCTGGCGGCTTCAATGGCCGCGTTTAATCCCAGCAGGTGGGTTTGGCTGGCAATGCCTTTAATCAGATTCAATATAATATCTGTTTTCTTAACGTTTTCGCTAATAACATTGGTTTGTCCGGATAGATTAGTTGCAGTCGCCGCTAATTGCTGGGAACCGGCTGATAAATTTGAAACGGTCTGACTAATCATTTCAAGGGAGTTTTCCAATTTATCCGAATCTTCCCTTAAATCATCCTGGATAGAGGTTGGTTGAAATGCGCCAAGCGTGCCTATTACTTCTCCGTCCGGAGCAATTATTGGTGCTATCATCGCCATGTATGCCACTCCATATTGTGACTTTTCCAGCGGTACTTTTGCCGTTACCCTTTTGCCGGTTTGTAATACCTGATGTGTTATAGTTCCTGTTTTAATCGGATCACCGGCCTTTGCTTTATGATCAAGGCTAACTCCAGGCTCATAATAGTAATATTTTTCACGGTCACTTAATGCAATTGCTGCTTCATTACCCAAAAGATTTTTAGCTGTTTTAGCCATAATTACATATTCTTCCCAGTTTGCTTCAGACAATTTAAGTCACCTCTATAAAATAATAATACATAATAACTTACACAAAAAAAAAATATTTCCTCTCAAATTTTCACATAAATTAATAATATTTGTATTTTGTGGTTATATTTTGTCGGGTTATGCAGATTTCAAGCGGTCCCGCGAGTATTGCGGCTCTCCATTCAAGACATTTATTCACAGGATAAGGTGGAATTGGCAAAAGCCAATGAAAGTCCTGCAAGCTACACCGTCATAAAGATAGGCATTTTCTATTTATATAAAAAAATTTCGGAAAAATGAAACATTTTAAGCCTTGATGTTAAATAATGGTTAAATATGTAGATGTATGTCAGTTAAAATGGTAGTATATTCACAGAAATTGTCTCTTCGGATGTTGAAATATAAGTGAGCCAAGGGTTCAAAGGGGGTTATCCCCCTACGAAATACTTGTGGCGAACTTAAAAGTAAAGCTCGAAATCTCTGATTTCGTTAGCTGAACTTTCCCTTTAGGGTTCGGGCTTTACAGCCTGTTAGCGAGATAAAGCTCTGTTAGGAGGGCATGTACATGAGGAATAAATATATTTTAATATTTTTGCTTTCTATTATGTTACTGCTATGGGGTTGCAGCGGGTCGCCTGAAAAAATATCCATTGGCATAATTCCGGCCAGGGAACCTGAAAGAATGTTGAATAACTTTGAGCCCGTCAGGGCTTACCTGGAAAAAGAAATTGGAATTCCAGTGACAGTTACGGTGCCTGATAATTATTTCGGGTTGATTGAGTCAATGAATCAGAATAAAGTAGATATCGGCTTTTTGGGTCCCTTTTCCTATGTTACGGCGGAAAAGCAAATAGATCTGGAACCCCTGCTTTTTGCGGCCAGAAAGGACACCGGCACAAGTTACCATTCTTTAATCATTGCACGAAAGGACGCCGGCATCAGGACCATCGAGGATTTAAAAGGGAAAAAATTTGCCTTTGTGGACCCCGGGTCAACATCGGGCTTTATCATTCCCTCCGCCCTGTTTAAAAGCAGGGATATAGATGTTAACCAATATTTCAGTAAAACAATATACTCCGGTTCCCATGACTCAGTGGTGATGGATGTTTTAAACAAGAAAGTGGATGCGGGCGCCGTGGCCGACATGAATCTAAGAAGAGTAATGGATTATGCCAAAATTGGCAATGAAGAGTTTATTGCCGTATGGAAATCAGATGACATTCCCGGGTCTCCAATTGTGGCAAGAGCCGATCTTGACAATACACTTAAAGAAAAATTTATAACAGCGATGCTTTTAATACATGAAAAGGATCCCCAGGCCATCAAATATTTTGACAGCAACATTGAAAAATATGTTGCCACGGACAAATCTATATATAACGGCGTAAGGAATATAGCCAATATTCTGGGAGAAGAATTCGTCAATGAACACTTTTTGCAAAAGAATCAATAGCCGTTGTTCCTTCCGCAGGGGGTATCATCTTGAGGTTAAACAGCATTAAATTTATAGCAACCGCGTTAATATTTGGACTTGGCATGGTAACTATTTTTATCTTCAGTTACTTAACATATATAAACACCATGGCAAATCTGGAGGAAAAATACCATAAAGAATCTGCCCTGGTACTCAAGCACACCCTGCTTTCATTCCAAAACCAATTTGAAAGTACCGAAAAGGTTCTCAATATACTTGCTGAAACCGGGGAGTTAAAATTAATTAATTCCGCGATAGATAAGCAATCATTAAATTCCCTGCTGGAGAGATTTCAAAAAACCGTGCCCAACAGCAGGGTGATGCAAATATGCCTGAAGGATGGCCAAGTATACATGGGACCATGGATGCAAATCCCCCCGGGCTATGACCCCAGGAAAAAAGAGTGGTACATCCAGGCACTGCAAGCAAAGGGGGCGGTGGTTTGGTCAGAGCCTTATTTAGACTATATGACACAAAGAATTATAATTACCGCGGCAAGACAATTCACAACTCCATCCGGCGATATTGCCGGGGTGCTGGCCATAGACTTTGATGTAAACACCATTAGCAATGTCATAAGCAATTCCCAAATAGGGGAGAACGGCTTTGTTATGCTCCTTAGCAGAAATGGAACCGTCATTGCCAATAAGGATGACTACATGATAGGAGAACGTATTTTTGGCGCGGATTTTCAGAACCTGTTAAACTCAAAATATAACGGTGAGCTGGACTACACCATTAAGAACCTGCAATATCACCTTAAGTTTGACACCATTAGGAGAAATGGCATGATTCTTGTAACAGCCATAAGCAGAGCAGAAATTAATGATAACCTGTTTAAGGCATTTTTCCCTGTACTTAGCACAGGCATCGCTTGTTTATTTATCTTTTGTGTCGGCGCATACTTTTTGACCCTTAAGGCAATAGCGCCCCTAAAAAAGCTTGTATCTTTAATGAAACTGGCACAAAATGGAGACTACGGTGTTCGCTCAAATATAAAAGCATATGATGAGATAAACAGCCTTTCCAATAGCTTTAATAGTATGATTGACAGCATTAGAAAACGTGATAAAGCGCTTAAAGAATTAAACAGTGAATTGGCCAATACCCAGGAAATACTGAAGTGCAATCTAAATGAAATGGAACAATCCCAAAGGATATTAAAGGCAAGTGAGGAAAGAATAAAACATCTTGCCTATTACGATTCCCTGACAGGCCTTTCAAATAGAGAAAGATTAATTAAAAAACTAAAACAGGCTATCGAAGAAAACATCAACACAAGCGGAGCGGTTATATACATAGACCTGGACAATTTCAAAAAAATCAATGATACTATGGGTCATACCGTTGGCGATAAAGTCCTTATTGAGGTCGCAAGGAGATTTAACAACACGGTTGATTATGAAAATTATACGGCCCGCATTGGCGGGGACGAGTTTATTATTTTTATAAACGGAATAACCTCCATGGATACTGTTGTGGAGGTAGCCGATAAACTGGTAAAAATCTTTAAGGAACCGTTGGCAACGGACTCAAAAAGTTTTAACCTGACAGCAAGCATTGGGGTCGCCCTTTTCCCTTTGCACGGATCCACCGCTGAAGAAATTCTTAAAAAGGCGGATATGGCCATGTACAAGGCCAAGGAGAAGGGGAAAAACTGTTATCAGGTGTTTGATGAAAGCATGCATGCGGAAATAATACTAAAGGTAAATTTGGAAAATGAAATGCGACAGGCATTAAAGGCCGACCAATTTACGCTATATTATCAACCGCAATACAATACGCCGGATAAAAGTATATACGGCATGGAAGCCCTGTTGAGATGGGACTCCCCCTCCATTGACCAGGGGGCGCCCCTGGATATTATCAAAGCCGCCGAGGAAACAGGGATGATAGTGGATATTGAAAAATGGGTTATGAAAAATGCCTTTACCTTTGCCAGGGAGATTAATGCAATAGCGGATAAAGATATAAAAATATCGGTGAATATATCCCCGGTTCATATTATGCAGAGTGATTTTGTGGGCAACGTGTGGAATAGTATAATTGAGGCGGGTGTCGACCCCGGCTTCATAGGGCTTGAAATAACTGAAACAGTAATGATGGAATCATTTGCTTCAAACAAGAAAAAACTTGAGGAAATTAAAAAGCTGGGAATCAATATTTACCTGGATGATTTTGGCTCAGGCTATTCATCCTTAAACTATCTTCAGAATTTACCCATTGATTATGTTAAAATAGACAAGATTTTTGTGGATAACATGCTGAATTCAGACAGGGACGGAAGAATTACCGCGACTATAGTTGAGCTTGCCCACAACATCGGCCTTAAGGTCATCGCCGAGGGGGTGGAAAGAGAGGAACAATATAATTTCCTGAATTTATATAAATGTGACATTATCCAGGGATATTATATGAGCAAACCGGTTCCCAGGGGAGAAGTGCTAAAACTTTTAAAATTCACAACCAATAACTGCCTGGAACAATACCTTACGGACTGGTAACAGCCGGTGCCAGCCCTGGTTATATCAAGTTAGAAGCATTGTCAAGTCAATGCTTTTTTAATGATTATTTATTCAAAATATAATACTGTCTTGACATTTTCCCGATATATATATTTTAAAACTGTTCCCGGGGAGGCTGGCGCATTGACAGGTTTTCCGGCAAATGTTACCGTGGTTTTGCCTACCAAGAACGAGGAAAAAAATATACCGGGTTTTCTCGCTTCGCTGCCTGCGGACATCCCCCTCATTGTTCTCGACGACAGCACAGACAGCACCCAGGCTGTTATCAGGTCCCTCCGGTCCCAAAACACGCGAATCATTACAATGTCCGCGGGAGTGGCAGCCAAGCGGCAGTGCGGGGCCGAACTGGCCGGCAGCGACTGGGTGCTTTTTACGGATGCCGACATTCAATTCGCACCTGAATATTTTCATAAACTTAAAGACAGCCTGAAAGGAGATCTCGTATACGGTCCCAAGCTGAGCGCCGGCAAGAAGCACCTGTACTATTACCTCTTTTACCTTGGCCAGGTGGCGTTTTCCAGAATGGGAATTCCGGCCGCCTCGGCCTCCAACATGATTGTGCGCCGGCAGGTCTTTATGGACATAGGCGGTTTTGATATAAACCTTTCCTGCAATGAGGATACCGACCTTGTCTTCCGTCTGGCCAGGGCGAATTACAATTTTCGATGGGAACCCGGCCTCCTGGTCTACAATACCGACCACCGCCGGCTCCGCCGGGGGATAATCTGGAGGTACGGGCATATAATGTCACGCACTTTATTGATTTACCTTAACCTGAAGCATGCTGTGCCCCGAAGCTGGCTGTACTCGGACTGGGGTTACTGGGGCTAGACAGCCTGGGGCTGCCGCAGTGAAAAGGAGTTGCATGTGCATGCACACCTGCGAAAGTCGCGGAAATTCAGCAGGCAGCGAAATGTCCCGCACAGTCCCAGGTCGTCCTCCCGCCCCGGCCGCCGGAGAGATTTACGCGGCGATTCTTGAATATCTTTCAATGTTCCCTTCGATTGCCCTCCTTATTGAACTGACTCCCGTCAGGCTGCCTTTCCTTGACAGGCTGGCGGATTTGCCGGTGATCTGTCTCCCAATGTTCCTGAGGCTTTGGATAAGTAGACTATGTCCCGGCTACGACCCCCATCTAAGCGCCTGGCCCCGGACGGCCAGGGATTATTTAGCCCGGGAAATCCCCCCCGGGCGCCGCCGCCGGAGGATCCAAAGACTGCTGGAAGAAAGACGCTGGCTTGACGCTTACGAGTTCTGGTGGGCGTGCAGAAGGCCCGCCACCCGTAAGCGGCTCACATTGCCGCTTTACAATTTCCTGGGAGGAGACAATAGACCTTTTTGGGCCACCACGGGCGTATTTGCCCTGAGCGGCCTTCTGCACGCACTGTGGTATCCGCTTTTCCCCCTGTATGCCTGGTTGTCTGTTTACCATATGGCCTTTAAGGTTTTTATATCCCTCTGGCTGGGATATATACTTTTAGGCATTCCCGTGGCCATTAACAAAAAGCTGAAAAAAGGAGCCAGGTTCGTAGCCAGGTAAAGGGCTATTGATGGGCTGATGTATCTGAATTCATGAATGGCAGGCCTGCAAAACGTACCGGATATTGGAACCGGCGAGATTTGTTAAGTGTGATCCCCTGCCCGGATAAGCATCTCCGGGCATTTGTCCGTCCTCCCCCAGCAACGGTTCAAAACCCATTATTCTCCTTTAAAGACCATGATGTTAAAGGGTACGTTTTCCAAATCCTCCATGAACTCCTCGCCACATTCTATGGCTGCCTCATTCTCCTCGTGGCAGCGCCAATTGATAGTTATCTTGTTTCCCTCTGCCGCCGCATCATCAAGCATTTGAAAAAAATTCATAAAGACCTTTGAGGTGCTGCTGTTGAAATAGATAATTTCCATTTCAACATTGACCTCCTGCCCATCCAACTGCTCAAGATAGTCTTTTACCCAGTCTAATACCGGAGCATAAAACTTTGCCGCATTTTCGGGAAAAGATTCTCCATATATTTTCAGCAGGCGCTCCTCTGGATTAAAAAATATATAAGGCGATGATTTTGTTTTCTCTATGATTAATTTTTCCACTTAACAACCCCCCCTAAACCACAACTTTAATGCTGAAAAATGTATATATCTCATTTAATGGCCTGAATTCATATTCAATTGGCTTTTCTGCCTTTCTTGCCATTTCAATCAGGCCCAAACCGGCCCCTTTGCTGTCCGAATCAGAACTCTCCCTGCGCTTCTGTTTATAAATCGCTTTAAGTTCATCCTTGTCCAGGAAGCGTATAGATTCAATTCTTTCTCTGAGCTTCGGCACATCTTCATTTAGCAACCGGTTGCCGCAAAAAACATAAAAGTCCTTTTCTTCACGCCCGATTACCAATACTCCAAGGCTGAGCTGCTGTCTTGACTCGCTGTCCTGCCCTATCCTTTCTGCGGAATAATTTAATATATTATGCATTTGCTCAACAAATATGGAAAAAACCGTGTTGGCCGTTGTTATACCCGCATCCTCCAATTTCATGTTAATACGAAGCGTTTCACCAATCCCTTCAACGGTGGATTGTGAAATAGGGCCGCTATAGCAGAACATAATGCCGTCCTTCTTGATTTCTTCATAAAAATTAAGCAAATCAAAGCTCATTAAATCTCCTCCTTTTTTCATGGCCTTAAACCGGATAAAGTAAAATCATCCCTCCGTGCCTCGCCGCCCCTTGCCCGGGAGCCGCCCGTTCCAGCCAGGCGACGCATATGACTAAAATCGATATTATCATTAAAACAACCAGGGCATATACCATATATTTTCCAGACTTAAACTTTCCTGTAAAATGAATTTTGGTAATTATAAATTCTAGGCTGGTTACTTTTCCCCTTTAGGGTTTTGCTAAAAATATATATTTTGTCGGCTTTCGCCCGGAGACAAAGCTCCTTAACGTCATGGCGGATTTTGCCTTTTAGAAAAAAACGCGGTCTTCCAAAAGGTTATCGAAGACCGCATCAATATATTAATACCCGTCGTTGAAGTCCCCACAATTTTAGCCTTCCTTACCCGCGAAGCGAGAGCAAAGGGTGGGGCTCCTCTCTGCCCGGTTTTTTAGCAGTTGGAGCAAATAATATTCCTTTTCCTTGAAAGTTTGGTAATCCTGAAGCTCCCTTTCTTTTTGGTAGCATTTCAGGATCCTCACCGGTTTCATTTTATTAACCAGGCGCTGCGGATAACCCCAATTAACAAGCTGCTTTTTTATACCATAAAGATTATGGGGATGCATATTTTGTCAGTCCTTCCATGGTGCCGTATATACAGATTATAACATATTTAACCGTATCTGGGCAGAGGCCAAAGTTGTCTGTTAATATTTACCAGGTATAAAAAAAAAGAACAATGATTTCCCCTCCGCCATGCCAGCCGGAAAGAGTAATCCGCATCACCGGAATTAAAAGCAACAAACCGCCTGAAGGCGGTTCGTTGCTTTTAATTCCGGTGAGCTAATTGCTTGATATCCTTGTGGGCAGGGCGCCGGTAATTCACTGCATCGGCGGCTGAAAACCCCGGGATTGCTGCTCTATAATTTCTTGCTTGCCTTTTTCCACATGATTTTGCTCATTTGGATTCAAAAGATAAATTAATTGTTGCAATTCGCCGACATGCTGCCTCTCCTCATCGGCGATATGGTAGAGAACTTTTTTCACCCTCTCGTCCGTTGTGGCCATCGCATGTGCTTCATATCCGATTATAGCCTCCAGTTCCCCCGCCAAATCCACACGCAGGGCCTGGACCAGCTCTTCCGCAGACAATTGTTTGGGTACATTTGCAACAAAAGGATTTCCTATTTGCACCATTTCCAATTTCACCTCGTATATTTTTTACTATTATTTGTCTTCAAGCTAAAAATATGTGCTGTCAGCCCGTTGAAAATACGCCCTTACGAAACCATGCTCCACCCGCCGGACTCCCGCTGCAGAGTCTTAATTCCTTTGCCCATGTCAATAATAGTGTTTTAATTTCAATAATTTATCATGCCGGACAAGGTCATTATAATCAAAATCATTTGCCCGGTTCCCGCCAGGGTATGATTTTTAAAAATCATCTATTTAAATCATCAGCGGGGATGATGTTAAATAACGGCATCTATCATTACCATAAAAGCGGTGATGTTTATGCCCTATGCCATTATTATGGTAAGCTGTGTTTTGGACCATCTGTTAACTTCCCTGTATTTATCCCGGGGCGGAGGGGAAGCAAACCCGCTCATGGCCATTATCATGGCCCAGCCTTTCTGGGTATCCTTTATAATTAAGAATGGCTGGACACTCCTGATGCTGGTATTCCTTTACTTTTTATCCGGGAAAACTCCTGCGGCAGCTAAATGGGCACTACGCTGCGTGGCGGTTTTATACCTTGGAGTTATCGCCTGCCACATTATTGCGTCCGGCAGCCTGCCGCCCCATTCAATTTTAAAGTATCCCGCGGTACTCCCGGTCCCGGGCGCGCCGGGGATGACCGGCTGCTGACCCGGAAGGGATATTTTTCATCCATTTATCGGCTCTTTATATTTATAGTCAGTTGTTATAAAATAGGCATATCAGTCAAGAATCGGGTGAAGCTCCTTGAATCAATTTTACCGGGGTTCCGGTCTTATTTTTTTGTCTGCCGTGGGTTTCGGATTAATACCGGTTTTTGCCATATATGCCTATAAAGGCGGGGCAAATGTTACCACGCTGCTTTTCCTGCGTTTTATAATTGCCACGGTGTTCTTCTTTTTATATATTCTGAAGACAAATACAAAAATAATATTAACCAAAAGGCAAATATTATATTTATTTATTCTTGGAGGCATTTTATATACACTCCAGTCGAATTTTTATTTTTTAGCCGTGAAATTAATACCCGCTTCCCTGGCAGTGCTGTTATTTTATACTTATCCGGTATTTGTGGCCCTGCTTTCATCCCTGGCTGTTAAAGAGATGTTGACAAAACATGTTTTTGTTTCCATTGTCATTGCATCCATAGGACTTACCATGGTGTTGGGCACCGCCTTCAACAGTATTAATCCTGCCGGGGCAATATTAGCCTTTGGCGCGGCATTGGTTTACTCCGCCTACATAGTATTGGGCAACCGGGTGGTAAAACAGTTGCCGGTCATGGTAACAAGCGCTTTTGTCACTCTATTTGCTTCAATGTCATTTTTAATAATGGGACTATCCGCCTCCGGCATTAATTTTAATCTTTCCCCGGAAGCCTGGATGTCCATTATGGGAATTGCTCTATTTTCAACTATCCTGGCCATTATTACTTTTTTCCGGGGTATAGAGATAATTGGCTCAACAAAAGCGTCAATATTAAGTATGATTGAACCACTGGTCACAATTGCATTTTCAGCTCTGCTGTTTTCTGAACGGTTGACCGGGATGCAGGTAACAGGTGGTCTATTTGTAATATTCAGCTCCCTGTATGTGGTGGCAACGGAAAGGCAAGGCAGTGTACGCGCTGAAAAAAATGAGCCGTGAAACTGGCCCATAAATACCGGCCAGGCCCTGAGCCTTGGCGGGACCCATTCCTGCAAATGAATCAACAGCCCGGCCGTCATCCCCATAAATGAGCGGCAAAACACAGGAAATGCGACAGCAAAGAACCGTCCCCTGTCGCACTTGATTAATTTTTAGTTATTACATATAATAATAAGGATTTTTATGTTGGGGGGGTAACTAATGCAGGCTATAATTGAAACAATTAAAGAATATATTAATGGCGTTCAATTGCAAACTCTGACCGATGCACAGAAGATTGAATTTAAAAACAATTATAATTGTAAACTTTACTACTTTGAGTATAGCCTCAATGCCAACGGGGATTTGGTTATCCATACCAAAAGGGATAATTATACCAATCTGCAGTATTATATGGGCTTTGATCATGTAAATAATGATTATATTAAATTAAAATTGGAAGTAAACGATATTGTGCTGGTTATTTACAGCATTGAAAATGAAAGAGTTGCCGGACTGGCCAAAAAATTGGGGTTAATTGGTTAATTTTCCACTGCCCTTTGTTGTTAAAAAAACCGCCCATAGAGGCGGTTTTTTGCCCGGCATGTTCCACGGGAGCGGCCGGGTATGAGAGGCAGCCGAACTTTAATTTAAACGATCCCGGAGCATGTGCTTCATCAATTTACCCACCCCGTTCCTGGGGAGGGAGTCCAGAAAAACCACCTCTTTTACAGACTTGAACCTGGCCAGCCTGTCCAGGCAAATTCCCATAACGTCATTTTCGGTAAGCTCCGACCCGGCTGATTTTACCACAAAGGCCACGGGAATCTCTCCCCATTTTTGATCTTTTTTGCCCACCACAGCCACCTCGGCAACCCCGGGATGCCCGGCGATAACGGCCTCCAGTTCGGCGGGGTAAATGTTTTCTCCCCCGCTGATAATCATATCCTTAAGGCGGTCAACCACATAAATAAATCCCTGTTCATCCTTTAGCCCCAGGTCGCCGGAATAGTAGCAGCCGCCGGCCAGAACAGCGTCCGTGGCTTCGGAGTTGTTCCAATATCCCTTAAAGAGCTGGGGCCCCATGATGCATATCTCGCCGATTTGACCGTTTGGCAATTCGATGCGGGTTTCCGGGTCAACTATTTTTACATCGCCGTGAAAAACCGGTTTGCCCACCGAGGTGTGCTTATCCCAGCCCATATCGTGCGTCCAGAATGTCACCGCGCCCGCATATTCGGTGGTGCCCAGCACATTTTCCACCTCTATTCCCAGTTTGCGGTATTCTGTAAATATACCCTCCGGCACCATGGAGCCCCCGCAGACAATATGCTCCAGCGAGGACAGATTTTTTTGCCCCAGGCCGGGAACCTTAAGCATGGCCGCAGTCATTAGAGGCACAGTCATCATGTGGGTGATGCGCTCCTTTTCCACCAGTTCCCATACCTTGAACGGATCGAAATCAGCTAAAAATACGGTGGTGGTCCCGCAGTGTATATTGGTTATCATTGGAGCAAGTCCCCCGATGTGAAAAAGCGGGGCGATGGAAAGAAAACGGTCCTTGTATTTCCAGTTGATGGTATGACAGTGTCCCGCCGTGACAAAAAACAGGTTGCTGTGAGTCAGCATAGCCCCCTTGGGTTTGCCGGTGGTTCCGGAAGTGTACATAATGATAGCCGTATCCTGGTCACCGGATACAAATAAAGGCTCGCCATCGGGACTCCCGGCCAGGGCTTCCTCAAAGCCGGTGTCCCCGCCCCGGCCGCCGATGCGGATGAATTCACGCACCCCGGTTTGGGAGCGGAGTTGGTCGATCACCGGCGCGAATTCCTCATCATAAATAATGCAGGCCGTTCCGCTATTGTTCAGTATGTATTCCATCTCCGCGGGATGAAGCCTCCAGTTCAGCGGCACCGTGACGGCGTCCGCCTTTGCTATGGCGAAAATAGAAGTCACGTACTGGTGCCTGTTTTTGCCAAGGATGGCCACCCGGTCCCCGGGATAAATTGCTTTGCCCTTTAGATAATGGGTTAATTGATTGACTCTCTGGTTGGCCTGTTTAAAGGTATAGCGGACTCCCTCCCCCACAAAGCACTCTAATTCGGGCGATAAATAAGCACGGTTGGCCAGCATACCCCCGATGTTAATTTTGCTATTCACGTGCAATCCTCCTTTTAAGCTGTTGTTCCCGCACGGCATTACAGATTTTAAAATTACCTGCCACAGTGACCGGCCCTGCCATTAAAGGCTCCGCTCCACCTCATTGAGGGCGTTTAACTGATACTGGTGAAATAGATCCTGGCAGAAATTATCCCAGCGCTGATATATTTCCATGGAATGTTCATCGGCCCGGGACTGGGAACAGGCCAGCAATTGGCTGATTTCCGCCTGGAATTTTTCAATAACCGATTCTTCCGAGCCCTTTAGTATATTGGCCACAAAATCTCCGGGCCGGTACCAGCCGGCCGCCCTTTGAAGATCCCGAAATATCTGCATGAGCAGAACATTACGGGGACCCTCCCACAGCTCGTTTACCGCGGAATCACGATATAGCCTGGGCAGGGCTGAAAAATCCTCCATAACCCCGTGGCCGCCGAACAGGGACATGGCCAGGCGGATGACGTCCGTGCAATCCCAGGAGGCCGCAATCTTTTGCAGCATAATCAGCTCCCGGATATCGAACTGTCTTCTTTTCCCGCTGTCATCACCGGCCAGGCCTCCCCGCAACTCCTCCTCCAATTGCAAAAACTGATGATATACTTTAAAGGCGCCGGCCACAGTCTGTTTTGTCAAACGGTCAATCTTTTGCAACTGACCGGCCACCAATGGAAACTGACTTATTTTGCTGCCGAAGGCTTCACGGAATTCCACGTATTTTTTGGCTTCCCTGGTTGCCCGGGTCATAAAACCGGCCGCAGAAAGGCCCACGGTCAGCCTTGAATAGGTCAGCACCACGCCTACCACATTGGCCAGTCCCCGTTCCAGGGGTCCCACCTGATACGCCAGCGCGCCGTTAAAAGTGAGTTCGGCGGTGGTCAGCTCGCTGGTGCCCATTTTCCACTTAATGCGGTCAATGGTGTAGCCGTTGCGAATTTCCTTTTCCTTGTTTCCAGGCAGCCAGGACGGCACCACGAAAAGAGCGACCTTCTCCGAACCAACCGGCTTGGCGGTAACCATGGCGTAGTCGGCATGGGTGGCGGAGCAGAAAAACTTACCCCCGTACAACCTCCACTGTCCTTCCTCCTGAACCGCCTCCAGCACATTGGCCGGAACATCCGAGCCGCCTTGAATTTCCGAAAGGTACTGCGCCCCGATGGCAAAGTCTCCATCTATTCCTTCCCGGCAATGACGGAGAATTTGCCGGGTTTCCTCGGTGCCGGCATTTTTTTTCAATATCTCCACCATGCCCTCGGTGCAGGTAAGCGGGCAGGCTACGCAGGCTTCTCCGTTCTGGTAGATTATATACATTTTCACCAGTTTAACCCATGGAGACGTGCTGCTGGAAAAAATGCCCTCGGAGAAAATTTCCTTTTCCATAATCTGTGTCTCCACAGGGCGAACAATGCGGTCGATCCTGTGTTTATGACCGTCGTAGTGAACCATGTAAGGCCGCTTCTCAGGACAGGCGATGTCATCCGCCATTTTCCTCCAGCGAAAAGAAGCTTTGCGGGAAACGGAGCGGGCCTCCCGGTCCACAATTTGCCATTCCGGACCGGTAAAGTGTTTGACCACCTTTTGGATAAAGGGGTCATCGGCATAATAATCAACACTTTCCCGCCATTGAAGATACTCGTCGAAATTATAGGGATTATTTCTGTCAGGAAATGACATGATTTTGACCTCCTAATATTGAAATAGTTCCGTGTAATAAATAGTTATATTTATTACTTAACCTTTATTTAATTATAGGGTGGGGCCATTATCAAGTCAAGGCTATTTCGGGCCTTGCCCCCTTTTACCAGGCAGGCCGGAACACCCGGGAACTGAAATGATTATTAATATATATTACAAAGCGTTCCCGCACATTACCCGGGTCATCCGGACAATTCCAGCTTGTTAATGCATAGAACTCAGTGTAATATTTATTATATATACTAATCTATGTACATTTCTTTGAATGGAGAACAGTATGAAGTACAAGGAAATAGGGTACAGAATTACCATTGCCAGAGAAGAAGCAGGCTTAAACCAGACGGAGCTGGCGGATATGCTGGGCATATCCCAGGCCACCCTTTCCAATTACGAAAAGGGCAAGCGCCGGGTATACCTTCCGCAGCTGCAAAAAATAGCCGATGCCCTGGGCAAACCCATGGATTATTTTTCCCTGCCCATTGATATGGATTTACACCCTCCGGAAGCCGGGTACAACGAGGTCAAAGAATTGCTGCAGATCATGATGGAATTAAACGATTTGCCCAAAGAAGACCGCAAGTCCGTGATTGACTACATCCGCTGGCTAAAATCCCGTAGAGAGGAGTGAGCCTGTGATAGAATTCGAGATGACTCAAAAACAGGTGGAATTGGTGGAATCGGTGCGTTCTTTAATGCGGGAGGAGATATGTCCCACCGTTCTGAAAATGGACCGGAAAAACGATGATACCTTTAATTGGAACTATATCAGGACGCTGGCCGGACATAACCTCATAGCCCCCTTGCTTCCCAAAGAATACGGGGGGCTGGGACTTGATTACGTAAGCACCGCCCTGGTAATCGAGGAAATCGCCGCGGCCTGCGCGGGGCTGGCGGCCTGCATGGTGGGGACAATGCACGGCCTGCTGCCCATAATAATCGCAGGCAGCCAGGAGCAAAAAAGACGTCTTCTCCCAATGTTCGCCGAAAAGAAACCGGCTCTGGCCTCCTTTGCCCTGACAGAGCCGAAGGGAGGCTCCGACATTGAAAGAATGGAAACCACCGCGCAGTTCAGGGACGGGTATTATTACATCCAGGGCACAAAAGATTATGTTGTTAACGGCGCCGTTGCCAATTTTGTCACGGTATGCACCAACCCGGGCAAAAGCCGGGGGGCGGCCTGCCAGTTTTTTGTGGTGCCCCGGGAGCAGATTGACCTGGTAAAAAACCGGAAGACCCTTGGAATCAGATATGCCAACACGGCTCAGTTGCACTTTCAAAATGCCCGGGTGTCCGGGGACGACATTGTGGGAGACGCGGACAGCGCCTATCTGCTGTTAAACCATACCCTGGACCTGGGCCGCTCTCTGATCGGGGCCATCGAGGTGGGCATAGCCCGGGCCGCTCACGAGCTGGTGCTGGCCTATGCCCAGGAGCGGCAGCAGTTTGGCAGACCCATCTTTTCCAACCAGGGGGTGTCCTTTCCCCTGGCGCAAATGGCAACTTCCATTGATGCCGCCCGCTTCATGGTATGGAGGGCATGTTCGCTGATAGATCAGGAAGGGGATTACACCAGGGCCTCTTCCATGGCCAAATTATTTGCCGGCCAAGTCGGGCAGTCGGTTACCGCCCGGGCCATAGATATCATGGGGGCTTTTGGATACACGGAGGAAAGCCTTCTGAGCCTCTATTTCCGGGATGCCAAGGTATGCAGCATTGTGGGAGGCACTGATAACGTGCAGCAAATGATAATAGCATCATTATTGTAAAAAGATTTTGACAAAATAACCAAAATACGACTTTTAATTCAAAATTTTTATGTTATAATATTATTTGGACAAGAAAAAAAGGCAAACTCGTCGAAAGACGGGGACGCAAAGCCATGGGTCTAAGGCTTGTTTTATGCTATGACTGCCAGGTTGCTGTGACATATTATGCATGCAAAAAAGCCTTTCTTTCATCATGGGAAGAAAGGCTTTAATAATTTGGGGCATTCCTTCGCCAAGTTGTTAAAATCGGTGGAATATATCAACCCGGGAAGGCGTGTACCCTTACTTTAAAGGGGTGATTGCAATAAACGCGGGAACATTGTTAAAGCAGGAGCGGGAAAAGAAAGGACTGACCTTCCAGGATGTTGAGAAGATCACAAAAATCAGGGTTAAATACCTGATGGCCATGGAAAACAACAGCCTTGAGGAACTCATGGAAGTTGTTTACGCAATACACTTTATTCGAAGTTACGCCCGTTTTCTGGAAATAAAAAAAGATGCGCTGGCAGAACTGCTGCCTGAAAAAACATGGGCCCAGGATGCTCCGGCCATGGAGGAACCTGCGGTTGTTTCCCGTCCCTGGTGGGTCCGGCTTGTTAACAAGCTATACGGGCAGCCCGCAAATAATAACACGGTAGGCGCTTCTTAGATTTTCATTTAAAAAGGCTGTCCATATCCCTCCTGCCATTATTTATCCATATGTGGAAGCCATACCAGACAAACCAGCTAAAAAACCACAACAAATAAGAATGATACCAGTTATATCCTCCCTGGTACATTAAAACATCGCTATATTTCTCTAATAAGAACTCCGTGAGAGTTAAAACGCCGGTGGCTATGAAGGCCCATAATAGTTTTTCCCTCAAACGCAACGGACAATATCTCACCCAAAACATGGCCATAATGGGGACAACCACGAAATTAGCCGGAACGGAAATATCCTCCAAAGCCGTAATTATTCTCGACGGAAAATGCCACAAGTGATACGTTGCCGCCACAATGCACCAGAGATTGGCGTAAAAGCTGGCAAACAGCCCAACAGGCACGAATTCTTTCATACCCGTTCTTTTTATTATTAATGCCGTGACCGCTATTACCATTGACCCGTATTGAACCCATTCTTCCAGCGACATAGTCCCTCCTCCATTACCCGGTAATTTTGCCCACTACAATATAATTTCATACCGGCGCAAAAATTAAACCGCCGGCTTCACCCGGCGGTCATAACTTAACGGCTTTTTCCCTTATGACTATTTCAACCTAAACTGCCTGGATAAATTCTCCAGTTCGTCGGATAATCCCGCCAGGCTCTGGGTGATTGAGGATACCTCTTCCATGGTGGCGGTCTGCTCCTCCGCCGCCGCGGCAACGTCCCGCACAGCCGAGGAAATCTCCTCCGCCGCTTCGGCCACGGAGTGGATATCGCCGGCCAATTCCCGCACGGCGGTAATAATCTTTTCCAGCGTACCGCCCACGTCCCGTACCACCGTGGTTCCGGCCTCCACCTGCTCGGAACCTTCTTTCATGCTCCGGACGGCTCTCCCGGACTCCTCCTGTATGGCCGTAATGAGGGTGTAAATCTCCTTTGCCGCCCCGGCGGACTGCTCGGCCAGCTTCCTTACCTCCTCGGCCACCACCGCGAACCCGCGGCCCTGCTCCCCGGCCCTGGCCGCCTCAATGGCCGCGTTTAGGGCCAGCAGGTTGGTCTGCTCGGCAATCTGGGTAATCAGCTCCACTATCTGGGAAATCTTCACCGAAGATTCGTTCAGCCCGTTGATAATTTCTCCGCTGGCCGCGGTGGCCTTCTGTATGGCCGACATTTGCTCGGTGATGCCCTGTATTCCCCTGTTGCCCTCCTCCGCGTAGCTCGCCGCCCGGACCGAGGAGTCGGCTATTTGCTGGACGCTGGCGGCCACATGCTCCACCGTGGCAGCCATCTCGCTCGCGGTGGAGGCGGTTTCGGTGGCCCCGGCGGTAACATTTTCAGCCACCGTTGAAAGTTCGCCGGAGGACATGGCCAGCGCCCGGGATTTTTCCTGAAACTGCCCGGTGATTTTCTTGAGTTTTTCCTGCATCGTGTTGAAAGTGCCGGCCAACTGCCCTATCTCATCACCGGATTTTATTGCTATATCCCTGGTAAGGTCGCCGTCGCCTATCCTGACAGCCTCATCCGCCAGCTGGCGCAGACTTCCGGTCATCCTGGACATCAGCACACCCGAGAACGCCCCGATAACCGCGATGAACACCAGGGCGGTCACCGCGCTGGTGACGGGCAGCGAGGCAAGCTGGGACGAAAGCTCCGCCACCGGGGCGGTTACCGCCAGGGACCAGTTCATCCCCGGCACCGGGGCAAAGGCCGTGAATTTATCCATATTATCGTAATTATAAAGGATAATCCCCGTTTCACCCCCGGTCATTCTTTGGGCGGCCTCCACCAGCTTCGGATCCGCGCCTTCTTCCTTCAGGGGGTTGTATTTCATCACCAGTTCCTTGTCCGGGTGGGCGATAATTGTCCCGTCCTTTTGCATCATGTAAGCGTAGCCGGTTTCACCCACCTTGATGGAATTGATTTTGTCCACCAGGCTTTTTACCATCACGGTGCCGCCCACAATTCCGTCAGCCACACCGTTCCTGATAATGGGAACCGCCACCACCACTATGGTGCTGCCCGTGGTTTTGGATATTACCGGATCCGAAACAGCAATCTCCCCGGTGGACATTGCCTGCTTAAAATAATCCCTGTCCGCCACGCTGGAGGTTTTTCCATTGGAGTTAAAGTAGGCTCCGGTTTTATCCGAAACATAAAGAGTCTCATAATAACTGTTTCTTTTAACCTCCCCCGCCATATAGGAAATGATTTCCTCCCTGCCGCCCTTTAAAATGATGGGGGAGTTGGCCAGCATGGCCACTTCGGACTTCCGGGCCTCCAGCCACAGGCTGATCTCACTGCCGGAGGATATCGCCTGGGAAACCATGGACTGCTCAACATTGCCCAAAAGAATCTCCTTGGTCTTCTGATAGCTAAGCAGGGATATTCCCCCCAGCCCCAGTACCAGCACCGCAACAATAATGACAATCAGCTTGCTTTTAATGCTGTTCACCCTATCACACCTTTCCGCGCGCGGGACAATATCCGCCGCGCCTGCGTATTGTTTTTCATTTCCACATCCTTTTTGTTTTTTTCAATGAAAAAACGGCATTTCCTCCACAAAAAATCAAATTTCTGCATTTAGTGGCAAATTTTATCGACATATTTCGTCATTTTCCTGCTATGGTAACTATTTCAGAACCTACCGGAATTTCTTATTGTCAAATCAATGTATTCGTCGAGGCTGGCCAGGCTTTTGCGCGCCGCGGCGCCACCCATGATCAGATTGGCGGGATCCGCCGCCCGCACAGCGGCAAGCTCCCGGTCTTCAGGTTCCGGGGCCACCTTGAGCTCCGCCGCTATTTTAATTTCCCAGCCCACCATTGATTTTACTTCACCGGCGTCCACACCCGGATAAATGGTATCCAGGTACATTTCCCGGGTTGAGGAATCAAATCTGAAAAGCGCCTTGTCGGTGACCACGGCCACGGGTCCGCTGCCCGGAAGGCCCGCCCTTTTCCTGGCCTCCGGCGTCCCGTCCAGAAAGCCCGGAGTAGTGATGTAATCAACCTTTTCCACAAAACGCAGGGGCTCCAGCCTGAGCATCACCACCACCCGGCCGATATTGGAACCTATATCGTTGCCGCCGCCGCTGCCCGGCAGGCGAACCAGGGGCAAGCAGTAATCCCGGTCTCCAAAAATTGCCGTTGTGTTCAGGTTGCCAAACTTGTCCACCTGGGCGGCGCCCAGGACGCCCACGTCATAATATCCGCACTGCATGTCGCTGAAAACCCGCCATTCGGAGGTAAGGCAAAGGGCCCCGTCGGCAGCCGAGGAATCTCCCACGTTGAAATCAACCCTGTATTTTTGAGGCCCGATGCAGCCGGATTCATAGACTATATTCAGGTTTGGCGCGTGAAAACGCTTGGCGGTTATGCCGGCTACCAGGGGAATGCCTATTCCCACGAAGGCCACTTCCCAGTCCCTGAATTCCTTGGCGGTCATTATAGCCATCAGTTCTGAAGCCGTATATCTCTGATTATCCATTCTGCAACCTCCTTAACCCGGGATACGGTTGAAATGGCGTTCCATTGTCATCAGACTTTGCAGCCGGCCCCAGCCAACCTTTTCACAGTAAGCCGCATGGTCTTTTGAAGTAAAAACGTAACGGTCCAGCCAGCGCATAAATTCTTCCCTGTCCTTGGCCGCCTGGTGATAATCCCCGCAAAACAGCACATCGTAAGCGTAATAGCCGTAACAGGACTGGGGATGACAGCCGTAAGGCACCTGAACCACGGCATCCACGCAATAAAAGGGAATCAATGTCATGTTGCCCCGGCGTCTTATTTCATCCGTGGACACCATTTCCTCACAAGTAATTATGGTATGCCTGGCGGCCCGGGCCTTGTTTTCATCATTACCGGTGAAACCCCATACCTGGGCGTTGCCCATGGCGTCCGCCCGCTGCACATGAATAACGGCCACGTCCGGATGAGCCGCCGGCACCAGGGCCACCGGTTCTCCCTCAAAGGGATCGTTAATGACCTTAATCCGCCGGTTGTACTTTATAATGTCGGTTCCCAGCATCGACCTGGTGGCCATAAAGGGCACGTTCAGGCTGCCGGCCAGATAGCGCATGCTGACCCCCGCATTGGACCAGTCTTCCACTTCAATCTTTGAGGGAATGCCTTCTTCCACCGACCGCCTGATATTGGGCGCCAATCCGATGGCCCCGTAGCCAAGGTAGGCTCCCTCCCATCTTTTTACCACCCCGGCGCCCACCAGCAAATCCATCATATCGGTTTTGCTGTCATCAATAACCGTGAGCTCTTTAATGCCCTGCCTGATTATTTCATGCACCGCGGCCACGCAATCCCTGCCGATAAATCCTCCGAAAGTGATGCTGCAGCCGTCTTTCACAAATTTCCCTATGGCGTCTTTTAAGGTCATCTGTTTATTCCCGGTATTATTTTCAGTCAAAACCCGTATCCTCCCCTGTAAATGAGCTTTTCGACCCTGCCAATCAACCGTTAATCTCCGGCAGAACCGCCGCATTTGCTTTTCTGCCCCTGGTAAAGTTGGCTGCCAGGGCTGCGGCTATCATTAAAATACCGGCAATATCGGTGTAAACCCCCGGGTGCATGGACAACAGCGCCCCGCCAATCAGCAGAACCCTTTCCCACCAGTATGTTTTGGTGACAACATAACCGATATTGCCACCCGCCAGCGCCATCACGCCGATCAGCGCGGTTGTAAAGGACCAGGCAATGTGCATGGTGTCCCCCACACCAATCAGGGCGGGCTCCATGGCAAACAAAAAGGGCACGATGAAAGCCGACAGGCCAAGCCTGCAGGAGGTAAAGCCGATCCTCATGGGATCATCCTTGGCTATGCCCGCTGCCGCATATGCCGCCAGGGCCACCGGGGGGGTAATGGCGGATATGATGGCAAAGTAGAACACAAACATATGGGCTCCCAGCGGAAGTACCCCGAGGTTTACCAGGGCGGGAGCGGCCATGGTTCCGGTAACAATATACGCCGCGGTTGTGGGCAGCCCCATGCCCATGAGCAGCGCCACCAGGGCGGTCAGCAGCAGGGCCAGCCAGAGAACGCCGCTGGAGGCCGCCACAATGGCCGCTGAGATCTTCAGGCCCGCCCCCGTGAGGTTAATGCTGCCAATCACCAGTCCGGCGGCGGCACAGGCCAGCGCCACGGTGACGGTGTTGTGGGCGGCTATCACCGCGCCGTCTTTAAAACGTTCGATGTTGATACGGCTGTCCTTGTTGACAAGGGATACCAGGAACATACTTATAATGGCGTAAAAACCTGACCTGATGGGAGTATACTGCAACACCGCCAGGAAAAATATAAGCACCCCTAGGGGAATCAGAAAATACCAGCCCTCTTTCAGCACCGCCCTGGCCGAGGGCAGTTCCTTCCTGGGCAGCCCCCTCAGGCCAAGTTTGCTGGCTTCAAAATGGACTCCAAAAAGAACACAGAGGTAATAAAGCGCCGCCGGGATAATTGCCGCAACCACCACGTTGATATAGGGAATACCCAGAAACTCCGCGATAATAAACGCAGCGGCGCCCATTATGGGGGGCATCAGCTGCCCGCCGGAGGAAGCGCAGGCCTCCACCGCTCCCGCGAAGTGCGGTTTATAACCGTTGCTTTTCATCAGGGGAATTGTAAATGTGCCCGTACCCACCACATTGGCCACCGCGCTGCCGTTAATGGAGCCCATGAAACCGCTGGCCAGCACCGCAACCTTGGCCGGCCCGCCCGTAAACCTGCCCATTAAGGCCATGGCCAGGCGCAGCAGGAACTGCCCCATCCCCAGCTTTTCCAGCATGGAAGTAAGGAATATGAACAGGAATATATAACTTGCCGACACACCCAGGGGCACGCCGAAAATACCCTCGGTGGTGAGATACAGCTGGGAAATCAGGCGGCTCAGGGAGTAGCCCTTGTGCCCCAGCAGACCCGGTATGTAAGGGCCGATAAAATTGTACAGCAAAAATACGCCGGCTATGCAAACCAGCACCCAGCCCGTGGCCCTGCGGGTGGCCTCCAATATAAGCAGAATCATAATTCCGCCGAAAACAATGTCGGTGGTGCTGGCCGCGCCGGCCCTCATCACTATATCCTGGTAAAAAAGGACAATATATGCCCCGGACGCCAGGGCGAGAACCACCAGGCAGTAGTCGATTATAGACGCTTTTTCCATGTCTCCCCTGCGCCTCATGGGAAAAAGCAGAAAAACTATCACCAGAATCAGGGTCAAATGTATATCCCGCTGAATCCAGGCGCCAAACATGGAAACTCCGGCAGTATACAGGTGGAAAAAGGTCAAAGCCAGGGCAGTAATTACTATCAAGGCAGAGGTGAGTTTTTTATTGCGCGACGCGTCATTTGCTTTACCGCCAATGTCATTGGTCATTGTATATGCCCCCCCTTAAAAACGCCATCTGTGTTCAACACCTATCAGTACCAGTGACTTGGGCGCAAAAAATTGCGCCAGATGAAACTCCCTGCCCCTGTATATTATTTTATGGTCCGCTATGGTGCCCACCCGAAGGGGCAGGGTTCCCACCTTCCTATCCATATTGTCTATAATATTCCAGCCCTTTTCGCCTTTCAGTTCGCCTTGCCCGGCATAGCCCAGGCCCGCTCCGAAGGAAAGGCACCTGGTCTGTTCCAAAACCAGACCGCCGTTTCGACAAAGGAAAAAATCGCGAACGGGCAATTTATCCACCGAGTGAATGTAATGAAGTTCAAAGGATTCCCCCTGGTCCACGGGGCCTATTTCCAGGGACTGGCCCGTTTTGGCATCCCGGACCACCAGAACTGTCCGGCTCAACATCCCCCGGGCCAGGACCGCGGTAACAATTAAAATCACCGCCACCAAAAAAAGGAGGAGAACCGGCCCAGAACACTTTTTTTCTGAAGGCCGGTTTAAATGCAAAGCATTCTTCATTTACTTCATTTCAGGAGGAACCAGGTTGTCCGGAACGTCAATTCCCTTTTCCTTGAAGTACTTTATGACACCGGGGTGCAGGGGCACAACGGCGCTGGCGATGGTGTTTTCAGGGGTGCTTTCCTTGGCGCCGGCGTAAACGGCCACCAGGTCGGCGTTATTTTCGAACAGGGCTTTGGCCAGTTTATAGGCCAGTTCCTCGGACATGCTCTTGTGCACCACAACGCTGTTCCAAACAGCGGGGGTATGAACGTCCTGGTCGATTCCGGAATAGGTGCCGGCGGGAATAACCGTGGCATTATAGTAGGGGTATTTTTCGGTAATCTTGGCCATTTCCTGATCGGTGAAGGGTAGGATGCGGATTTTATGTGTTGTGGCCAGGTCCATGATGGAGGAGGTGGGAGCGCCCACTGACCAGACGCCCACGTCAATTACGTGGTCCCGCAGGGCTTCGGTATTTTCCGAGAAGGACAGCCGCATCACCTGGAAGTCGTCGTATTTAATGCCCAGGGACTCAAAAATCTGGTTGGACATGTTTTCGGTGCCGCTGCCCGGAGCGCCCACGGAAACTTTTTTGCCCTTAATATCCGCAATACTTTTGGCGCTGCCGTCGGCAAGGGTGACAACATGCATGATATTGGCGTACATGCCCATGAAGGTGCGCAATTCAATGGGTTTATCAAACTGGTTTTCACCCTTGTAGGCCTGGTACACCACGTCGTTCATCAACAGGCCCATTTGCGCCTCTCCGCTGTCCAGCAGCCTGGCGTTTTCAACAGAGGCCCCGGTTACCTCGGCGGTGGCTTCAACGTTCTCGGCCTTGCTGTTGATGATGCCCACCATTCCCCCGCCATAGGGGTAATAAGTGCCGCCCGTACCGCCGGTGGCAACGGAAATTCTCTCAACCTTGGCGGCTCCGCCTTGCTCACCGCTTCCGCCTTGGCCGCCGCTTCCGCCGCAACCCGCCGCGACCAGGATCAGGGATAACAGGGCAATAAGCAGCGCCACGGCACAAAGGTTAAACTTTCTTGCACTAAACATTATTGTTCCCTCCCGATAAAATATTGTCCCCCGAAAAAGTTGGCTTTTTAAACAATACAAACCCAGTAATTTCACAGACGTCTATCTCTTTACATAAAAAAGGTTATGCTCTTCACCACCTCCCCAGATTTTGTCCGGTGAACCGCCAAGTCGAACGGAAGCGGCCCGGGCGCACTCTTTCAACAAGTCAAGGTACCCTAATAAAACATCTTCGTTCAGCCTGGCATAGGGCCCCAGTATGTTCAGAGAAGCTATCACATCCCCGTATCCATTCCATACGGGAACAGACAGGCTGGAGCCCCCTTTGATCCTTTCCCCGTAACTGACAGCCCACCCCCTTTGCTTTATTTCCCCCAGTTCCTTTAGCAGCAAGCCCTGATCAGTGACTTTAAAACCATGGCTTGTCTTTTCATGATTTAAAATATCCGTCACTTCCTCCCTGGTCATGTAGGCCAGAAACAATTTTCCAGGGGAACCGGAATAGGCGTTTATCGGCACCACCGTTCCCACTCCCACTGAAAACTTCAGCGGATGCTCGCTGACTATTTCCGATACACATATCCGGTCATAGCCCTTTTTGATGTACAGGGTGACCGTTTCACCGGTCAGCTTCCAAAGTTTTTCCATAAAGGGAAAGGCATTCTGCACCAACCCCTGGGCCTGTTCCTGTCCTGCGCTGAACAGTCCGATCAAGCCCCAGTGCAGGTAATATTTGCCGGTTTCCGGGTCCCTGAGGACAAAATCCTTTTTTTGCAGCGTGCCAAGGAGCCTGTACACCGTTGTTTTATTCAGGTTCAAACCCGCGCTGATTTCAGTCAGGGTTTTATCTCCTTTTCCCAGGGCAAGCAAAATATCCGCGGCCCGCTCCACCGCCCTCACGCCTGAAGCATATTTGCCCCCCGTTGATGACTCCAAATCGTTCAACAGCATCACCCCCCCAGTAAGTTTCACCAGATGAAACAATATTTTCATAATTTGCTACTTATTGTATTTAACAGAAATATAAAAAATCCTTCAAATATTTACTCAATTTTGAATTTTTATTTTAACAACTTCCAAGCCGAAGAAAATTATGCTCACGGAACCCCGTGAAATCTTGCCCCTGCCGGAAACCAGCTAAAAAAAATGACTCCTGGTTTTTCCAACGCGAGTTTTCGACAATTAATTTCACCCTGGAGCAAACCTGGGACAAGGCATGATTCTTATTAAAATAAAACCCGTATTTCACAGTGCAAAACTTCGTAAGACTCATCCCGGATTTATTCCTGCAGGTATGGCGAAAATGCCGGAAACGGTTAAAAGATGACCCCGGTCAAAAATCAAAAAGTTAACCCGGCCCATATAACATTTATATTGGCCGGGTTTAATCAGTTTATGGATTATAATATTGTTGGAGCCGCCGGTATTGCTTCAAGGCCGCCGGGCCGGGACTTTAAACCGTGGCAATTTTGATTATAGCCCTTTACCGTGCAGTATGAGCTCAAACTTTCCTTTCGACAGGTGCAATGAAATGCTCCGGCCTCCCCGCAGGCCCGTTGGAACCTGTCCGTTATGCACTTCCTGGGGCTTCATTTCCAGTTCGGTACCGCAGTTGGACATATTAACCAGGAATATGCCATTATGTAAATTTAGAAATTCCCCGAAGGAGGCCCGGGCAAGTTCGCTGTCATCCACGAATTTTTCTCCGGCATACCTTCCGGCAATATCCAGATATGTATCTCTGCCGGCGGCCATGGCTGTAAACATATAAAAGGGACCGCCTATTTCCTGGCAGGCAAGCATTTTATCCGAATAATCCGGCAAAGTCGGGTTGTCCTGCAGCCTGGGGCTTTCCCCCAAAAACCTGACCACATTTCTGACCAGTAAAGAAATGTAGCCCGAATAAACGTTTCCCAGGGGGGAGTCCCCTAAATCCACCAGGGCTTTGACAATCTCATCCGTATCCCCCTGCAGCAGGGCCTGGAACTGCTTGTCCGAGAGCCTGCAATCCCTTTTATAAGCTTCAAAGGCTTCCAGAAGCTGTTCCAGGGAAAGGTAGTTCCTATCCACCAGGGCCTGTCCCAGTAGCAGGTGCCCCTGTTTCTGGGTTGCCAGGAGGCTTTCAAGTTTTTCCCCGTCCAGATAACCTGACTGAATGGCCAGCTCACCGAATTTTTTATCAGCCTTTTGCTGTAATTGGTGTATTTCATAAACCTGGGCGGGGGTCATATAACCGGCGTTTACGGCCAGCACACCCAGTTTTAAGTGAACGGAGTTTTGCAAATCAAGGGCGTCCTTTAATTGCTCCAGGGTGAGCAGTCCCCGGTTTAATAAATAATTGCCAAAATATCCGCTAAACATTTTGGACCTCTCTTTCCCTTACGACTCTGGCGATAATGGAAATAATCTGTGCCTGCTCCCAGGGCTTTTGAATAAAATCCAAAGCTCCCGCTTCCACGGCCTTGGCCAGGTTGGACCTTGTGCCGGAGGAAGAAAGCATTACAACCCTGGCCTCGCCGTCGTACTCCTTTATCTCCCGCAGGGCGTCAATGCCGTCCCGGGAAGGCATGACTATGTCCATAAACACCAAATGGGGCCGGTGTTCCCTGTACATATCCACGGCGACCTGCCCGTCGGAAGCTTCCAGGATAGTGAAACTTCCGCATTTTTCAATGCTTTCTTTAAGTTTTTTCCGTACAAGTATCGAATCATCACACAACATAATCTTAAAGCTCCTGGCGTCCAAAATATCAACCTCCTCGTCATAATTTTATAGGGCTAAATTTAAATACTTTTTAACAATAGTTAAAATAAATATTAAATGTTGCCTGATTAATCTTTTTTTACACTCCGGGTTAAATTTGCAACCCTTACCCATTGTCTTAATAATCATTTATTATAAATATAACACTGTTTTGACATCCCGGCATTATATATATTTAGTAGACGCCCGTTGTCCGATGATAAATTTACGGAGGGTTTTAATGGACTTTTTAAAGGCTGAGTTTCACTGTCACGTTAAGCTGCTGGCCGGGGGAAAATTCAGGCGGCCGCAGCTTATCAGGCGTCTGAACGCCGCAAAAGGCCTGGGCCTCGATGTGCTGGCCGTTACGGAGCACATGGACGCGCACGATTTCTGGGATATTGTGGAATGCCTCATAAAGTTGGGCTTAAACGGGTCCGGCAATCTCTGCTGGAAAGGAATGCGCCTTCTGACCGGAGCGGAAGTGACCATAGCCGAGGGGGGAGATATTTTACTGATTGGTTCCGCCCAAGGGCTTAAACAGCTTGAAAGCAGGCTTGGCCGCCTGGACGGGAATAACCTTCCCCCCTTTAAGGATCTGCTGGACGCCAGCGAGGACCTGGGATTTTTACGTATCGGCGCGCATCCCTGCAGGGCCAAAAAGGTATTGTGGAAAATGGGGCCTCTTCTCAAGAGGCTTGACGCCCTTGAAATCAATGCCGGAGAATTGTCCAAAGCAGGTTATGTCCACCATCAGGCCAGGGAGGCAGGGGTTGCGGTGGTGGCCGGGAGCGACGCCCACCACTGGCTGCAGTTGGGAAGGCTATATAATATCATACCCGCCGGGAACGGCCCTGATTTTGAAAAAATAAAAAGGGCTGTGAGAGAGAAAAAAACAACCTGGTGCAGGGGCGGCGCCCTGCACCGCCGGATTCTCAATTGCTGCCGTTTCAATTAAGGAGCATAATATTTTTCCAAACTAAAAAAGAACCTAATTTTAAAGAAAAAAATGAAGAAATTTGACAATAACGTGCTATGATACCCCCGGCTTAAATATTTACGCCACAGGGGGGAGATTTAACTGGCAGCCGCACAACGGATAACATCAGCCCTGAATTTTTTATGCCAATATGTTCTGGCAACCGGAAGGATTACCCTGACAGTGGACCTGGGGTTCTGTACCACGCATGTAATGTGCAACAGGCAAGCCCGGCTGATTCTGGAGTCGGACGGGCACATCGCGGCATCGGCACTGCTGGAGGCCTACGGCAGGGAGATTGATCTTGGAGTATGCTGGGCTGACAGCGGCTGGAGCAGCCTGCACCATTTTTACAATGTCAGAACCGGCGCCGGCCTGCCGGGTGTTGCCGCCGCCAATGTAATATTCGAACGGTTCTTCGCCCGGGCATTAAAAATGTGGCGGCGGGGTCACTACGGAAAGGCCATGTTTTTTCTAGGGGCGGTGACCCATCTGCTCCAGGATATTTGCGAACCTCATCACGCCAGGTGTTCGGTGGGGCTGGGACATTCCCACTATGAAAGGTGGGTTCAGAAAAGAAAGAATGATTACCCGGTAACCGGAGGAGGAATTTACAACAAGGGCCTGCGGCCCATTAGCTGGCTAAAGGAGTGTGCCTCCGTAAGTTACGGCCTTTTTGACCTTGTCAGCGACAGGAGCAGCGATTTGCATTACCATAAGGCCACGGAATACCTTCTTCCTTATACCCAACGTATTACAGCCGGTTTTTGGCTGTATTTTCTGAACCAGGCCAATGTGTGCCCGGATATTGACGGAAACCTATTCAGCTGTGCCGGAGTAAATCCCTCAGCGCCACGCCGGGACGGACGGAATCCTCAATTTGACAGCCTGCCGGCTTAATAATTTAGGGGTCCACACTTTTCTTAATAAATTTTGAACCGTTCCAATCCAAAGTTGTTTTTAGATAACCCAGGGTATCGGCATTATTTCTTCCGATTATCCTTTGAGAGGCGACAAGCTCAAAATCTCCGTTATTGTCGACATCCACCGGTTCGAGGCCGCCCAATCCAAGCACCTCTCCGGTAACCGGCCTTTTTAATCTGCCATTCTGGTCATATATGTCGGAATAATCGCTTTTACGGCCGCTCAGGTCAATGGTATAGGTTTGATTTGTATTGGCCCCGGTGACCTCCACCTTGTAATTATCCCTGAAAACAGCATTATATCGACTATCCGCATTAAAATCCTCACTATCGAAAATCTTGACAAGATTGTTATTCCTCATGGTATAAACATACCCGTACAAATAACCTCCACTGCCCCCGGATTCTATGCGGACCAAAATATCGGAAATATCGTCTCCCGTAAAATCCCCCAAAAACAAATTGGCGTTATAACCGGCGTTAAAGGGGGGAGCGGCGCAGGTATCACCTCCTGTTTTTCCATCCCGCACGCACAATCTGATGTCGTCCGCGAAGGAGCTTTCCCCGCCGGATTTATTTCCGGTCAGGGACACAGTGTCCAAAACCCCGTCCCCGTTAACATCGGCCTGCTTGGAATCCAGCACCGATTCGTTCTGCCCGTTTCCATCCGTTACCAGGTATGAACTGCCGTCCAGGGGTGTCAGCATCTGCAGCGAAGGCTCTCCTTCGGCCAGCCCCACGGCGTAGGCGCTATAAGCCCTGCCGCCGGAGAATGACTGGTTTGGAACAGTCAATAGCACATCATTTGAACCGGCTTCCCTTAACTGCAAGGTGTAGGTGCCTGGGCTGATGGCGGTATATTCAGTGATATCTTTAAAAGAAACATTTCTGAACAAAACGGTTCCATTGCCAGTGGTAACATCCACGCCGGGGGCGTCAGGGGAAAGATGGACAAATTTAATATTAACCCTGTTCGAATTCATGGACCCGGGCTTGTCTGAAATGGGCAGCACTTCAATGTCGGCCAGTTTTCCCGCGGTTGCCAGGGTAATAATGGAATTGTCCGCCAGGTTTAGTGACGTGTCCACCAGGGGAGTGTCTTCCGAACCGGCCCGATAAACCTTAACGTCATAGTCTCCGGGCCCGAAGGACGAGTATTCCGTGAAATCCCGGTAGGACAGATCCCTGGCCACAGCTTTGTTATTAACATAAACATCCAAAGGAGGTGCGTCCGGAGAAGCATTCAGTACACGAATGTAGGATGACATACTGATATCAGCGCCTTTCCGATACAGATTTTGGTATTGCATAATACATAATATGCCATCACCGGTCCGGCGTACCTTTTATTAATAACAAATCATCCACGGTTCCCGTCAAGCTATTAAAGCGCGGTCTTTTTTTGCCCCGCTGAAATTATCAATGTGCCGGGAGCATTTCATCATTCCGGCACAAAAGCTTCCTTAAACAGGATTATGTAAATCACAGGTTTTAGTCTTCGGTTATACTTTTAATGGCGTTATAGGTGACATTCAATAGCTCTTCCAATTCCGGCATCCCCATGGACAGCACGGGCATAAGGACAATCACGTTACCCAAAGGCCTGATGATAACCCCGTTTTTCCTGGCCTCCAGTATTACCCGGTGGCCCAGGTCGGCGCCGGGAGGATAGGGTTCCTTGGTTGCCCGGTCCAAAACCAGCTCAATACCTATCATCATTCCCCTCTGACGTATATCCCCGACATGCTCCAGTGAGTAAAAATGTTTTAGTCTTTCGGTAATAAATGCAATCTTTTCCCGGAGCCTGCCCATGAAATTATTCTTTTCCATCAGTTCCAGGCTGGCCAGCGCCGCCGCGCAGGCCAGGGGATTTCCGGTATAGGTGTGACCGTGATAAAAGGTTTTAAACTCCTCAATCTCTCCCAGGAAAGCGTTATATACCCGGTCGGTGGTCATGGTCACCGCCAGGGGCAAATATCCCCCGGTAATGCCCTTGGCCAGGCACAGGATATCGGGTTCTATCTCCTCCTGCCCGCAGGCGAACATTTTCCCCGTTCTCCCGAACCCCACGGCCACCTCGTCGGCAATAAGCAAAATATTATACTGTTTGCACAACCGGCTGACCCCGGACAAATATCCCTCCGGCGCCACCAGCATGCCGGCTGCGCCCTGAACCAGGGGCTCAATGATAAAACCCGCCACCTCCTGATGATGCCTTTGTACAATTTTTTCAACCTCATCCATACATTCCAGGCGGCAGCCGCCCCTTTGTTTGCCAAGGTAACAGCGGTAGCAATAGGGCGCCGGAGCATGGACGGTTTCAAACAGAAGATCCTTGAAGGTGCTGTGAAACAAATCCATGCCGCCCACACTGACCGAGCCTATGGTGTCGCCATGATATGCCTCAACCAGAGATATGAATTTCCTTTTATTCCGGTTCTCCTCATTCCCCTGCTGCCGCCAGTACTGATACGCCATCTTCAGGGCAATTTCCACCGATGTGGCGCCGCTGTCGGAATAGAAAACTTTATTTAAACCGCCGGGGGTAATCTCCACCAGCCTTTTGGCAAGCAATATGGAGGGAACGTTGGCCAGCCCCAGCAATGTACTGTGAGCCACCCTTTCAAGCTGTCCCTTGATAGCCTTATTAAGCTCGCCGTTATTATGTCCGTGCACCGTGACCCAGAGGGAGGAAACGCCGTCCAGGTATCTGTTGCCTTCTATGTCAAAGAGATAACTCCCCTCACCCCGCTCCACAATTAAAGGCTTTTCCTTCCGGTAAGCCTTCATCTGGGTAAAAGGATGCCAGACATATTCCTTATCCCATTCTTCCAGCTGTGCTGCCGGCACATTCATCAAACAATCCTCCTATTTCCGTTAATTGTAAATATTGGCCCACTGTATCCGCCAGGGGACCGGCAATACCGCCATCCACATCCAGTCCGGGCAAATGGGGCACCATTCCCAGCAGGGGAACACCGGTCAGTAATTCAATCATCTCGGCATTATCCTTTTCCATCAAGCCGGCCCCTTGCCGCAAATTATTAAAAATAAACCCCGCCACCCTCAAACCTGTCATCTGCGCGTATTTTATGGACAGAACAGTATGGTTGATGGTGCCCAGGGAGGGCCTGGCCACCACCAGCAGGGGAAAATCCAGTTCCCGGGCCAGATCGGCCATCAAAAAGCCGGAACGGTTCAGCGGGACGCAAATCCCTCCCGCTCCCTCCACCAGCAACACCCGGTGCCTGTCCAGATATTCCCTGCATCTTTTTATGATGGGCTCCTTTACAATGGTTATTCCATCCAGCTCGGCGGCAATGTGCGGAGACAGGGGCTGCTCCAGGCAGTAAAGACTATAATCCGACTCCCGGGCGGATACCCCGGCCGCCCTGAGATAAAATGCCGCATCCGGAGACACCAGGCCCTTTCCTGTTCGCTTTGCTCCGCTTTGAACCGGTTTAAAGGCCGCCGCGTCAATGCCCGCTTTTAGCAGGGCGGTCATCAGCCCGGCTGTAATCACAGTTTTACCAACCCCGGTATCCGTTCCGGTTATAAATATCCCCGAGCCCAATTTACGCTCCCTCCTTTATCCGGCTAACAGCCTGCGAGACGCCATCCTTGAAAGTCTGTGAATAACCCCTTCCGAATCCGGGGCTCACTTATATGCCGCCCCGCCGGAAATGTGCCGCACCCTTTTCGCCACTTTTTGAACCAGGGAGGAAGCCGCCGCGCAAAGCAGCAAATCCCCGGGCAGACATATGACAACCCCGAACCAGAGAGTTTGTTTTACTGTGAAAGCGGTGCCGGCAAGGTAATTCATAACCAGATATAAATACAACGCCCCCACAACATATACCAGCGCCAATCCCGCCAGGCAGCAAACAAAGTAAAAGGCCGCGCTGTCCCTGGAATACTTTTCATTTATCCGGCCGGCCACAAAGGCCGCCGCCGCGAATCCAAGCAGGTAGCCAAAGGTAGGCTGCGCCACATAACCTATACCGCCACCGGAAGCAAAAACCGGCAATCCCGATAATCCCACCGCGATATATATGATCTGGCTCAATAAACCCAGCCTGGACCCCAGCAGAAGGCCGGCCAGGATCACAAAAAAGAACTGAAGGGTAAAAGGTATGTATGGCACCGGTATCTTTATAAAAGCGCCCACTGCGGTCAGGGCGGCAAACATGGACACCAGTGCCATTTGTTTTGTTGTTAAATTGACATCACTCACCCCCATTGTTAACCATCAGTGGCCAGCTGGTTAACATTAAATATAATTAACCGGCTACGGTATGTCAACCATGACATACACCGGTTTCCATCATGTTATCCCGGGGGAAACCCGGGAGCCGGCCCCGCCGGATAGGTATAAATATTTTATTTTTTTTTATAAAGTTTTTATAAATGGTTTAAAGCCGGTTTAAAACCACCCCTTATAATGACCTCATCAACAAAACAGGAGGTCGTTATAATGAATAAAATCAAGCTTCTGTACGATGTGGTTATGACAATGAAAGAAAAGGATTCTTGCAGCGGCGCCATCAGCGTGGAGGGAAGGAAGGACCAGGTTAAAATACTGGACTTTAACAATGAGTTTGAAAAAAACATGACCGATGGACAGACAAAGGCAAAAATCAATTTTGAGCTTGAACATGAGGGAAAGAAAGTAAAGCATGAAAGCAGCACCGAATTTAACACGCACACACCGGGACGCTGCCACCACGGCTTTATGAGCCACATGCGCTTTCACCACTGCCACGGCCACCAGTTTAATCATATGGAAGGCTTAAAACGTTGCGGAATGAAGGAAAAGCTGAGCAGGATCGGATTATTGTTAAATATTTTAAACAGCCTGAAAGTTGAGGAACAGGAGAATAAAAACATTTTACTTTCCCTTAATTTTGATGAAATCCGCCAGGATATTAAAAATATTATCCAGGAAAAATTACAGCACGAAAAAATGGCCCGTCACCATGACTTTCACGGCGCCGTGAAAGAATTTTCCGCCCTGGAAAATCCCACTGGCAGCTTAAATATTTTGATTAACAAGAACAACGAGGTGGAAGAAATCCTTTTAACCCTTGACGGAGAAAAAAAAGGTGAACTAAATCAGGTGCATCTTATGAATATAAAGGCGGAATTGCGCCTGAACCGGTGATAAGACTATTAATCACCAGGTAAACAGTGAATAACGGGGGCGGTGAAATGAGGAGGCCTCACCATGGACACAGACAAAACGCAACTGCTTATATAGCAATAAACACCGGGCTTTGTGAAGCCTGCTGGAAATGCGTGTCTGTTTGCCCCAAGGGGGTTTTGGGAAAAGTCAATTTTATCTTTCACAAACATGTCCGCATAGTTAACCCGAAAAATTGCGCCGGCTGCCTGGCATGCGAAAAAGCGTGCCGGGCAGGGGCGATAATATCCCTAAAGGGGTCCAAACTGGCGCCATACTATATTTTTTAGGATCTGGTTATATTGGGAATAAGAGGGATGGTGAATAATGAATAGCCTTATTTCCAATGCGGAAGAAAAGCTGAAAACCGGTGAATATAAATTAACCGACCGCAGAAAACATATTTTGACAGTGCTGCTGGAAAACAGGGATAAACACCTGAGCGCTGAGGAAATATACCGCCTGGTAAAACAAAAAGCCCCGGATACGGGGCTGGCCACGGTATACCGGACCCTGGAAATATTTCTACTCTCCGGTATAATTCAGAGCATTGATTTTGGGGACGCCCGCAGGCGTTACGAATATTGTCCCCCGGGGCCGGACGGCCGGCACCACCATTTAATATGCAGCCGCTGCGGCAAGGTTATTGAAGTTGACCGGGATTTGACGGGCACCCTGGAGAGCGTGCTGAACCAGGAGCACAAATTCAAGACGGGAAATCATCATCTTAACATATTTGGACTCTGTGAAGGGTGCAGGCCCAATACATTAACAAGGAAGACCGGCTAAGCACCGGTCTTCCTTGTTTTAAACCCCGGGCCAATTAAAAGGATTGTGTGGCTGCCGTGCTCCAAAGAGATATATAATGATATAAGGCTATATAAGAGAGACAACAGGTGATTGATATGGATAACGGAAACAAACACCGGCATTTTTTCGCGGAGATTGAACGCCGCCGTGGAAACCGGAAGGATTTTGATCATTTTTTTGATAAGATTGAGCGCCGCCGCAGATATCACAGGGAATTTCACCGGATGCACAAATCCATTAAATATTTTCGCCCGGCCGCCCTGTTGTTTAACCTGATAATACTGTTTTTGCTGATCAATCTGGGAGGCCTTAAAGCAATAATAATCTTTATTGCGATAATGCTTATAGCAAAGGAAGTAGCACAGATTTTCTTTCTTCTGCGTTTGGAAAAAAGAATTTTTAAACCCATTGAAGAGCTTAAAAATGGAGTGGAGGAAATTGCCAGGGGCAACTACCAGGTGGAAGTAAAGTGCAACGTGAGAAATGAAATTGGCCTCCTGGTGGACGCATTTAACCATATGGCCCGAAAATTGCGGGAAAGCGAAAAAATAAAGTCTGAATACGAAGAAAACAGGAAGGAGCTCATAGCCAGCATTTCCCATGATTTAAAGACGCCCATTACATCAATACAGGGCTATATAGAAGCAATAGTGGAGGGTGACGGCCTGCCGGCGAAAAATAAGGATAAATATCTCCAGATAATATACCGTAATATAGTTTACGTCAACAAACTGATAGATGATCTGTTCCTGTTTTCTAAATTGGATATGCAGAAATTGAATTTTCAATTTGAAAAGGTATCAATAAGGGCTTTTATGAAGGACCTGATGGAAGAATTCAAATATGAACTGGAAGAAAGGCAATTGCAATTCACATATGCTGATGAAATGGAACAGGATTTGCCTGTTAGCATAGACAGAAAGAGAATCCACCAGGCCGTCAGAAATATTATAGGCAACGCTTTAAAATACGGGCCGGAAGAAGGTTTAATAATAAAAACCCGGTTATATAAACAGGAAGATTATATTTGCATTGCCGTGGACGACAACGGCCCGGGTATTTCAGAAGACAAACTTCCTTACATTTTCAACAGATTCTACCGCATTGACAATGAACGCACAAAGGATTTGCTGAGCACCGGGCTGGGGCTGGCCATCGCCAGGGAACTGGTGGAGGCCCATGGGGGAACAATTACCGTTTCCAGCCGGGAAGGCCTGGGCACCTGCTTTAATATAACGCTCCCGGCTGGATTGAATGGGGAAGGTGTTTATGAATGAAGCGCATATTGATCATTGAGGATGACATTAATATTGCAGAACTGGAAAGGGACTATTTGCAATTAAACGGCTACGTTGCGGATATTGTGCAGGATGGAGCCCGGGGTTTGCTTAAGGCTCTTTCCTGCAATTATGACGTTATCATTGTGGACCTGATGCTGCCCAACAAGAGCGGCTATGAAATAATACAAAAAGTCAGGGAAAAGCTGGACATCCCGGTAATTGTCGTTTCCGCCAAGAGCGAAGATATCGATAAAATCAGGGGACTGGAGTACGGCGCCGATGATTATTTAACCAAACCCTTCAGCCCCGGGGAACTGGTGGCCAGGATAAAATCCCATATTAAAAGATATCAGCGTCTCAAAGGCAACAGCGTCTTCACCGGTGTTATAGCCCACAGGGGACTGGAAATAAATTCAGCGGCCCATAAAGTCTACATTAACGGCAAAGAAGTCCAGCTGACCACCAAGGAATACGAACTTTTATTGTTTCTTTCCTCCAATCCCGATATTGTTTTTTCAAAGGAACATATTCTCACCACCATCTGGGGAGATGATTATTATGGCGATACGGCAACCGTGGCCGTTCACATCCAGAAGATAAGAAAGAAAATAGAAAAAGACCCGTCAAACCCGGAATTCATAGAAACGTTATGGGGGACGGGATACAGATTTAATTCATAATTTTGGGCGGCGGCAGGCCGATATCCGCCGCCGCATTCACCGGTATCCGGATGTTTTTAGCCGGGTTGTTTAAATTACCGGGAGGCACTTCTTTCAGCCGGCTTCATGTAAACCGCGAAGACAAATATTCCGGCCAATATGATGGCTCCGCCGAGGTTGAACATGGCCGGGTAACCCAGCCTTCCCCCCACCAGTCCCAGTATCATGGCGCCGGTGGTAATACCGACATCCATGAAGGCGGTGAAGAAACCAAGGGCGCTGCCCCTGTCACTGGGGGAGGTATAATCCACCACCAGGGCGTTAAGGGCCGGCATGAAGGCGCCGAATCCCAATCCGAAAAGAACCCCGATAAGAGCCAGCAGCCACAGGCTCCCCAGGAAGGGGAAAAGGAACACGGCCAGGGCCAGCACCGCCATGAAGGGCAGGATCACCTTGCGCCGGCCGATCCGGTCGGAGAGTTTTCCCACCATCACCCGGCTTAATATTGTACTGACGGCATAAACGGTGAAAAACAGGCCGAAATCAGCCAGTCCTCTCTGGGGGGCAAAAAGCGGCAGAAAAGTGATCACCGCTCCGTAAGAGGTAGCCCCGCTGAACAGCGCCAGGGATGGTATCAGCACTTCCCGCCGCCTGCCCACCTCCCATATGCCCGCCTGCTTTATGTCCCGGCCGGCCTGGGAGCGTATTTCGCCCAGAAGAGCCACCGCCAGAAAGCCGGCGGCGGCAGTGAGGGCCGAGAGGGTAAACAGATATGGAAAGCTGCCTGTATCTTCAATGACAGCCGTGCCCAGGGCGGGGAAAAGAGCCATGGCCACCACGTTGGAGGTGGCGTAGACGCCCATTACCTCTCCCCGCCTTTGGGGCGGAGCCATATCCGCGACATAGGCGATGGAAGCGGCCAGAAAGCTGGCGTGGGCAAGTCCGTGGGCAATCCGCGCCAGATAAAGGGGAACAAAGGACTGGACTTGATTATAAATTACCGGAAACAATATAAAGAACCCGCTCCCCAGAAGCATCAAAATCTTACGGCCATGCCGGTCGGCCATATTCCCCAAATAGGGCCGGACAATCACGGAAGCCAGGGTAAACAGGCCCATTACCAGTCCGACCTGGCCGGGAGAGCCGCCTATCATATCCACATACTGGGGCAAAGTCGGAATTAAAAAGTAAAAGCTTCCGAAATAAAAAAAATTAGCCAGGCAGATTAAAACAAAATCTTTGGACCAGAGACGAAATTCCTCGCTCATCACGGTTTGCCCCCTTTGCACATAATTCCCAAAAGAAAGTAATCAGGCAAATTATACAGCTAATTCCCGGCTATCCGCAATGTTATAATTTTTATATTTTTGCGCCCATATACCTTCAGGCCCTCCTTTCTTGTGTTTGGAATGCCGGGCTATATCCCCGGAAACAGTTATTTAAAAATCTTGCTCTCCATTAAAATAAAACCCGCCACTTTTTCGGTAATTTGGCAGCTATGGCTGTAAGGCTTACACTCTGCCATCTTTCATATATTTTACCTGTCCCGCTAAAACTTGTTAAATTTAACTAAACATAAAGCAGGAATTAATCTATTATCCATCTAAAATATTTGTCGAGCGCCTGGCTTTCCTTTACAAAACCCTGCCGTGTAGCGTCCCCATACGATACACCGCCAAGACCCCAACCAACAACAACTTTCCCATATTGTTATTTATTCGGCACCCGAACGGTAAAAAACTGTTACACTTTCTATTTGAATGGGGGTATGGCAAGTGCGGCAAAGCTGCGAATATTTCGCTGTATTCCAAATATGGTGGAATTAATGGAGGCGGGTATAACGAAACAAACCAGAAAAATCACCAAGCGCCGGCGAATAAAAAAAGAGCTGGCGGCAGGATGGAATAAGTTTAAAAGCATCCTGAACGCCATGGATGACGGTGTTTGTTTGTTAAGCGGCAACTATGATATTGAATACATCAACCCGGTATTGGAAAGAGAGTTTGGCCCTGTTAACGGCAGAAAATGCTACGAGTATTTTAACGGCGGCCGGGAGATCTGCCAATGGTGCAGAAACAATGATGTGCTCGCCGGAGAGCCAGTGTACTGGAAATGGCACTCCGCCAAAACAGACAAAACCTATAGCATTCATGACACTTCCGTGGTAACCGGCAAGGGCTTTTCCAGGTTAAAGCTTTTTCATGACGTAACCGATCAGGAGTATATCAAAAAAATATTAAAAAATTATCAAAAGGAGCTCCGGTCCCTGGCGGCTGAACTGTCCATTGTGGAAGAGCGGGAGCGCCGGTCGGTGGCAGCGGACATTCACGACAATATCGGCCAGTCCCTGGCCGCCGCCAAGATAAAGCTGGGACTGTTAAAACAGTCCCAGCTTCCCTTAGGTGTTACCGGGAACATTGATCAAATCGCTATGTTCATAGATGAGGCGATAAATTACACCCAATCCCTGATAACTAACCTGAGCCTCCCCACTCTCAATGACGTTGACTTTTCAGAAGCCCTGGAATGGTTGTGCAATCAATTCCAGGAACGACACCGCATACCGATAAGCTTTGAAAAACAGATGGAAATAGCTCCAATTAAAGACGAAACCAGGGTTATTCTATTTAAATGTGTTCGCGAATTGCTTAATAACATTGTAAAGCATTCAAATGCCGGGAAAGCCAGGGTAACCGTCGGAAAATATGAAATAACCGTGGAAGACGACGGTGTTGGTTTTGATATCACTCAATTAAAAAAGAAATTTGGGTCAGCCGGCGGATTTGGCCTGTTCAGTGTGCGGGAGAGATTGCATCATTTGGGCGGCCATATGACAATAAAGTCAAGCCGCGGAAACGGCACTCTCATCGCCCTTAAGGCCTGGCGACAGTAATTTCCTGAGAGGTAATAGCTATGAGATTGATACTGGTGGATGATCACAAAATAATGCGCGATGGACTTCGCACCCTGATAGAAAGACAAAAAGACGTGGAAATCGTTGCCGAAGCCGAGGATGGAATTACGGCAGTGCAACTGGCCCGGGAACTTTCCCCGGATTTTATTATAATGGATATCTCGCTGCCAAATCTAAACGGTGTTGACGCCACACGGAAAATAACTTCTGAAAACCCCAACATAAAGGTAATAGCCCTGACCATGTACTCGGACAAGTGGTCTTTGAAAAAAATGCTCCGGGCGGGAGCCTCCGGGTACCTTGCCAAGGATTGCAACTACGACGAGCTCATTCAGGCATTGCATACCGTCAAAGCAAATAATTATTATTTAAGTTCGGGCATAGCCAGAACTGTTATAAATGAATATATACATTTAATAAAAAGCAGCGATTATACAGGCTCGGTACTAACAGCCAGGGAGCGCCAGGTTCTTCAACTCATCGCCGAAGGGAAAACCACCGTTGAAACCGCTTCAATGCTAAACCTGAGCAAAAAAACCGTGGAAGCCCACCGCAGTCAAATAATGAACAAGCTTGGCCTGTATAATCTGCCCGAACTGGTTAAATACGCCGTCAGGGAGGGATTGACCTCAATCTAGGGTAAACAAGCCGCCTGTTTATACTCATCTCCAACTTCCGGCATAAACCGGCAAATATGTTAACAGGGGTATCCGGGTGACAAAAATAAGGATCTAAAAGGAATTAATAAGCCTGAATTAAAAGCAAAATTAGTACTTTTATACGTTAAAAAGATAAGGAAAACCCCTATATTCCCCGGTATTACATTGGATGTAAAATATTTGGGGATGTAGGGGTTTTTTGTCGGAATAACGCTCATGATAACAGGAATTTTTACGGCAGATGGGGCTGCCGTAAAGATTGATTTAACGCTGCTGAAACCGGATAGTTTTCATCTGTTAAAACCTTTTTTGAAGTGGCCGGGATTCGGGATAATAATTATTGGAGGATTACACATTGAAAATGGGAAATTTGAGAATAGGTGTCCGCCTGGGACTTGGTTTTGCACTGGTATTCGCGCTCATGACAGTCATAATAGCCATCGGGGTTGTCCAAATGAGGGCAATCAACGACAAGCTGGAACGTATTGTCAACGTAAACAACCTGCAAGTGGATCTGGCAAATGACATGATGGATTCGGTTCACGTGGTTTCCAGGGTTATCCGCTCCATCACCCTGCTGGAGGACAACGCTTCCAGACAGCAGGAACTGGCAAGAATTGAAGAGACCAGAAAGCAATACGACCAGGCAGAGGCAGAGCTGGAAAAATTAGTGTCCACTGATGAGGGCAGGGCAATTCTGGCTAAAACCAGCGAGTACCAGGAAAGAACCAGAGAAATAAACAACAAAATAGTCGATCTGGCCGTATCCGGCAAACAGGCGGAGGCCACAGCGGCGCTGATGGCCGAATCCGATCCGGAAATGCAAAAATGGAGGGACGGCCTCCGGGAACTGGAGTCTTATGCCGACGGCCGCACCAAAATGCGTTATGACGAGGCAAAGGAGAGTTACAAAAAAGCCTTTACGCAGATGCTGGCCACGGGCGGGACAGCCATACTGCTGGGCCTGCTGGTTGCCTTCTTTATTACCCGGGGCATAACCGGCCCGGTGGCGGATCTGGTCAGGGTGGCCGAAGTGGCGGCGTCGGGGGATTTGACCTCCGAAATAGCCGTCAATTCCAGGGATGAAATAGGAAATCTGGCCACCGCCTTTAAGACCATGGTTAACCAAATGCGGGAGCTGGTACGGCATATAGCGGAAAAGTCGGCTACCGTATCGGCCTCGGCCCAGCAGCTGAATTCCAGCGCCCAGCAAACCTCCGCCGGGGCCAGTGAAAACGCCGCCACCATGACTGAAATAGCCGGCACCGTGGAACAGGTCAGCGCCAATGTTCAGTCAATATCAGAAGCCTCGGAGGCCACAGAGGAGCACGCCGGCGAAGGCAACCGGGGCATTGAGGGCATTACCCGGCAAATGCAGGCCATTGCCGTCACCACCCGGGATGTTTCCGGGGCTATCGACGGATTAAACGGAAAAACCCGGGAGATCAACCAAATAGTCGAGCTGATTACCGGCATTGCGGACCAAACCAACCTACTGGCCCTTAACGCCGCCATCGAGGCTGCCAGGGCCGGAGAGCAGGGCCGGGGATTTGCCGTGGTGGCCGAAGAGGTCAGAAAGCTGGCGGAGCAGTCCGCCAGCGCCACAAAAGAAATAAGCGGCCTGGTCAGCGCCATCCAGCTGGAGTCCCAGAGGGCTGTTGAAAACATGTCCGAAGGCGGCAGGGAAGTTGAGGCCGGTACCAGGGTGGTTCAGGAAGTGGGGCAAAACTTTAAAAAAATTATCAGCGCGGTACAGGATCTGACCTCACAAATCCAGGAAGTGGCCTCGGGAACGGAGCAAATGTCGGCGGGGGTGCAAAACGTGGCCGCCTCCACAGAGGAACAGACAGCAGCCATGGAAGAGGTTTCGGCCTCCGCGGATTCCTTGTCCGTTCTGGCCGAGGAACTGAGCCAGCTGGTGGGTAAATTCAAGGTATAGCCCGAATTCGGGGAAACAGGTTACATCGTGCAATTGATTCCCTAACATCTTTAGTTAAAGGGGCTGCGGAATTCCCGCATCCCCTTTAATTTACCCATTGGGGCGCGGCACCCCCCGAAGCATTCAAGTCAGCCGACATTTTCAGGAGTTTCTTCCCCTCCCGGGCCAGCCACCTGATTTCATTGGCCACCACGGAAATCTCTATCAAGGCGTGAATATAATAGCTGCCGGCAAGCCTGGGCTGCCATTCCTCAATTGCCTCCCTCAGTTCTTCCCAAAGCTCCTCGCTGATTCTCTCCTGGTCCACGGAAATTTTTTCGCAAATTGAAGTCCGCAGCTTTTTATTTACCCTTTCAATAGTGGCACAGCCATTTTTTAAAATCTCCAACATATAATTATATTCGCCGCTAATGGGAGGGGCTCCGGCTTTTATGCGCCTTTCAAGCCTGTAAGGCAATAATTGGTAAATTTGATCGGCCTTTTCCCTGAGGGAGTCATTATAAATTAATAATCTTTCCGCCACAACAAACCAATCATTTGGATCGATTAAATCGTACCCGTCCCCGAAACTTTTCTTCTCGCTCCTATAATATTCCGCGATAACCCGGCATTCTTCGTTTAGTTTGACAACCTCCTTTCTCTTTTGTTCCGGAAGCGGTATTTCTTCGTTATCCAGTCTTATAAAATCATGAACGGCCCGGCAAAAATAATCCACCGAGCTCTCGTTGCACCGGCGTAACTTTTCCACAAAAGCATAACCATATTTCGGCGGCCACAGGATGGCGTTAACTGTCATTGCCACAAAAAGACCGATAAAAATCACAAAGGACCTGCTGTAAGCGTGCTCTAAAAACTGGCTGGCCGGGGAACTTAAAACAAATAAAGCCGCCACTATGCCCATTAATATTCCGCCTTGCAGCTTGAGTCTGGTGTATAGGACTATTATGCAAACTGTCACCGCACCCATGATAAAAGGATTTGCCCCCAGAACATACCCGGCCGCAAGGCCCAGACTAACACCTATGATATGGATAATAACCTGCTCTTTAGCTTTTTTAAGGGTTAAATACAACGTTGGCTGCATATTGGCCACCGCGGACACAGCCCCAAAAAGCGCCGGCTCCAGGTTGAATATTTTACATAAATACATTGTAATAATTACCGCAATTCCAGTTTTAATTATCCTGGTTCCCACTTTCATTTACAGACCCCCGCAAAGTAATAAGGAATAATAAAAGAAGCCGCCGGGAACAGTTCCTTGAAAACTGCTCAGGCAGGCTTCATTGCCTGTGTCCGGTAGTATTTAACACGCCACAGGGCGTTAACCGGGCAGTTAATTTAATAAATCATATAATACCCAATCATAAAAATAATGGCAAGCATAAATATTCAGGCTGTTAGCGAGATAATACCGCCGATCTAAATTTTTAAACGTGGCAACCCACGGGTATTTCCTGTTATAATACACATGGTATGCTCGCTTAAAAGAAATGCTGCGGGAGGTGCGTATAATTTTGCTGGTTCAGCTGGAATCTTCCCTGACCTGTTTTTTAACCGGTTTATTGATTATTTTATTTACCATTTTTATTTTCACCCGGGTCACCAAATACAACGACTGGAAAGAGATAGCGGAGGGCAATACCGCCGCCGCCCTGGCCCTGGGGGGAAAAGTGCTGGGCGTGGCCAATATCATCCGTTTCTCGGTGCTCAGCAGCACCGGCGCGGCTGAGACTATTATCTGGGGACTTACCGGCTCGGTGCTGTTAATACTTGTATATTTGCTATTTGAGTGGTTAACACCCAAATTAAACGTCAACCGGGAAATTGCTTCCGGCAATACGGCCGTGGGGCTGTTGTCCATGGTTTTTTCGGTGGCCGCCAGTTTTGTCATAGGCGCCAGCATATCTTAAGGGGCCAATCTGAGTTTTTTGCGACAGCCGAGAACCGTCCCCTGTCGCAGTTGAAAGAAGGAGCTTTATCGCGATTGAGCGTTATTTTCGCAGAGCGAAAATACTACCCTGACCAGGCAAATCAACCCGGGTCTGCGTTACCTGAAAGCGGCCGGCACGGAGTTTGTGTTTTACCCGGGTAAGATATATTATTACCGCAACCAGATTCCCCGGCCGGGGCAAATAAAAAACAGGGGGAGATTGATTAAATGGGATTTATTAAAAAATTCAAGGACCTGCTGGAGGCCAACCTGAACGATTTGCTCAATAAAGCCGAAGATCCCGAAAAAATGCTAAATCTGTATATAGAAAAGGCTACTGAGGAATTAAAGGATTTCAACGTACAGGTTAACAGGGCAGTTGCGGATGAGCTGCTGCTAAAACAAAAGATGGAAGCCGCGGAAAAGGAAATCACCTCCTGGATGACCCAGGCCAAAGTGGCAATCCAGCAAAACAGGGATGATCTGGCCAAAATTGCCCTGGACAGAAAGCAAACCGCCGAAAAAACCCTGGAAGACCTTAAAATTCAATTAACTGAACAGCAAACCGCCGTTGCGGAACTGCGGGAAAATTACAGGCTGCTGGATGAAAAGCTAAGTAAAGCCAGGGCTGAAAAGGACGCCCTGATAATGCGGCAGCGCCGGGCCCAGGCCATGAAACAGGCCGGGGAAGCGGTAAAGGAAGTTGCCAGCAGCAGTGCCCTGGGCGACTTTGACCGGATGAAGGACAAAGTGGCAAGAATGGAGGCGGAGGCAAGGGCTACCAGCCTGTCTCTCAACAACACCGTGGAAGACGAGTTTGAGAATTTAAAAAAGGAAGCCCAAAAACAGTCTGTGGAGGACGAACTTGCAAGAATGAAGGCAGAGCTGTCTAAAAAGGACTGATAGAGATTTGCTAAAATTTAAAAAGTCAATCACACTGTGCATATTATCAATTTTTATCCTTTCCCTGCTGGCCGGTCCGGCGCTGGCCAAGGGGGCCAAGGGAGGCTTCTCCGGCGGGGGGCGAAAAAGCTTTTCCAGCAGTGCCAAGGGATACTCCAGCAGCAGTAAATCCGGCGGCTTCTTCAGCGACTTCTCCCAGGGCAGCAAGCCGTCCGGCAGCGCCTCCGGGGATGGCGCAGTAAAAACAACCCCCTCCGCCCCGGCTGACTCCCCGGGAGGGGGCACAAGTTCATACGGAAAAGGTTATACCACTTCGGAAGGCGGGGGATTTTCCACCCCCCGCCAAAACAGCCCGCCTACCCTGTACAGTGATTACAATACGGGAAAGCAGGGCTATTCCACAGGCAAAACCTCCTATGGCACCGGCACCGGCTCCTATTCCGGCAGCTGGAACAGGGAGACCTACTCCACCGGCGGGCTGGATAAATACCCGTCCAAATCCCCGGTGGGCATTTTCGGCTCGCCGCCCAGGCCGCCGTATTATTACCACAACTATTACTGGGGGCTGCCCTGGATGGCACACTTATTCTTTCAGCCCAACTATTACTACACCCCCTGGGGCTACCATTTCTTTGCCCCCAGGCTGCTTAGCTGGATAATACTGCTTTTTGTTGTGGGCGGTGTAATCATTTTCATTAAAAACAAAAGGCTTTTGCGTCATAATTAAATTACCCCGGCCGGAGGTGAACTTTATTGGAATTTTTAAATGGAAAGCGTGTCTTCATCCGCAGGGACGGTGAGGAAAACGGCTTTGACGGCGTGGTTACCCAAATTAAGGGCAAGTGGATATATGTGGCGGTGGCGGACCCTGACCCCGTGGGATTTGACGGTATTTGGGTGAATACCGATTTGCAAAGGGAAATAGCGGTTTTAAAGTAAGGACGAAAATTTTCCCGGGGCGCCTTGCAGGCCGCCGATCTTTTGTATATAATAGCAACAATATTGGTAATGGGAGTTTGACAGTATGTCCGGGGTTGTTCTTAACTAGCCAATTTTATATTGGACCGCTGGGGCGGGCCTGAAGAAAATGCTAAAACCCCCAAGGGTTTGTTTTGTTGCGGGTTTCTTCGGGTGCTGGTTAAGGATACACGGGCTTTAAGTCAATTAACGCGGATAGAAATGCCGTGCCGGTGTGGCGCGGCATTTTTGCGCCTTCCTCTCCTTTCCGGAGGGAATAGGCTGACAGGTATTTAAAGGTTGACTTTTTTATAAGGCCATAAACGGATGTGTATCCGTTTATGGCCTTTTTTATATCCAAATACTCGAAAGGGGATTTAATAAAATGCACAAAGAATCCATGGCAACCTTGGAATTTAACAAAATTAAGGAAAAGCTGGCTGACTTCGCGGTCTCAGCCAGGGGAAAGAAAATGCTGGGAGAACTGGAGCCCTCCATTTATAAACCGGTGATAGAAAACCGGCAGGCGGAAACCACCGAGGCCCGGGCCATCCTGGACCAGTACTCCAGCATACCGCTGCACAGCCTCACGGGAATAGAAGCCCTGCTGGAAAAGCCGGGCAAGGGAATGACCCTGGCCCCGGAAGAACTGGAATTGCTCAGGGGTTTTCTGGAAGAGTGCAAAAGATTAAAATATTTTCTCAAAGAAAAACAGCATATAGCCCCCATGGTGTGCTCCTACTCCCTGTCCATTGACGAACTGGCCGCCCTGGCGGACGAAATAAGGCGGTGCATCCGGGCCGGCCTGGTGGATGATAAGGCCAGCCCCCAGCTGGCTAAAATCCGTAAAAAGATAACCATCCTTGAAGACCGGATAAAAAGCAAGGTGGAGGACATTATTAAATCCCCCGCCTACAGGCCCTTCCTGCAGGAAAGCCTGGTCAGCATCCGGCAGGGGCGTTATGTGATCCCGGTAAAAAGCGAGTGCCGCAGGAATATCGGCGGCCAGGTGCTGGACACATCCTCCAGCGGCTCCACCGTGTACATCGAGCCCCTGGAGGTATCCCGGCTTCAGGATGAACTCAATCTCCTGGGGCTGCAGGAGGAAAAAGAAGTTTTCAGGGTGCTGTCCGCCTTAACGGAGCTGGTTAACAGCTGCCTTCAGCAGTTGTCGGTGAACCTTGAAACCATGGCGCAGCTGGACTACGCCTTTGCCAAGGGAAAATTGAGCAAGGCCCTGGGGGGAAAGAGGGTCAAGGTCAACCATGACAGGGCGATTAACATTGTTGGGGGCAGGCACCCGCTCCTGGGCGCCTCCGCCGTGCCGCTCAGTGTGAGCCTGGGAGGCGAAAACCGGGCGCTGGTAATCACCGGCCCCAATACCGGGGGAAAAACCGTGGCGTTAAAAACGGTGGGACTGCTGACGCTGATGGTGCAGGCCGGACTGCACCCGCCGGTGGAGGAGGGCAGCGAATTCGGCATATTTGAAGATGTTCTGGCGGATATAGGAGACGGCCAGAGCATAGAACAGTCCCTCAGCACCTTCTCGTCCCATATACGCAATATCATTAACATTCTGCGGCAGGCCGGCAAAGGCACCCTGGTGCTGCTGGACGAACTGGGAGCGGGCACGGATCCCCAGGAAGGCACCGGTCTCGCCATCACTGTGCTGGAAAGTCTTCACCAGGCCGGAGCCACTCTGCTGGTCACTTCCCATTACAGTGAAATTAAAACCTTCGCCGCGAAAACACCCGGCTTTACCCTGGGCTGCATGGAATTCGACCTTGAGACCCTGCAGCCGCTATACCGGCTCAGGCTGGGGCAGGCCGGGGAGAGCAACGCGCTGCTGATAGCCCTGCGGCTGGGGATGGACAGGAAACTTATTGAAAGGGCCCATGAAATAACTTATAAAGAGCGCAAGGAATACCAGACAGTCCAGTCCGTTTCCGCCCCCGGAGAAGAAGCCCCGGAACAGGAAAAACCGGAGCAGCCCCGCCATCTGGAGCTGGGCGGCAAAATTGAAAAAGCCCGGCGGCTTAAAGAGCATAAAGCCATGTGTACCTTTAAGGTGGGGGACTGTGTCTTTATCAGCGGCATGGGGCGCACCGGAATAGTTTATGAAGAGATCAACAGCAAGGGGGAAGTTGGTGTGATGGTGCTGAAGCGAAAGCTGAAAGTCAACCATAAGAGACTATCCCTGCATGTGGAGGCCGAAAAGCTATACCCCGAAAACTATGATCTGGACATCGTGCTGGAAACCAAAGAAAATAGGAAAAAACGTAAAATAATGAGCAAAAGGCACGTTAAAGGCCTGACCATAACTTCCACAGACAACCGGTGAATACTTTTCCGGGCGACTCCCGGGTCATTTCTTTTTGGAGGCGAGTCCGCTCCCGGCCTCCTAAAGTACCTGGCAGACCGCCGTAAATGGCGGTCTGTTTTTATGCTTGTAAATTAAGTTGCAATAAAAAATTTCTCAAACAGGAAAATGTCGGAATGTAGCGAATTAAATAAAATATTGTCAAATGTTTGTGTTCAATCTCTTCGACTCAAATAACAAGCTTAAGGTAAATTCATTTATGATAAAATTGATTTCAAGTATTTTACTGAAAATAATGGGCTGGCAAACAACCGGCGGTATACCGCCGGAAATTAAGAAATGCGTTATTGTGGCGGCGCCTCACACAAGCAATCACGATTTTTATATTGCCAGGGCCGCCTGTTATAAAATGAACATTAAGGTGCATTACCTGATAAAAAAGGATTGGATGTTTTTTCCCCTGGGGCTTTTTTTTAAAGCCACCGGCGCCTTTGGGGTGGATAGAAAAAAGTCAAATAATATGGTCAATGATATAGTGGAACTGTTCAGCAAATCGAAGGAATTAAAAATTTTAATCTCGCCCGAAGGCACCAGGAAAACGGTACGAAAGTGGAAAACAGGTTTTTATCATACCGCTTTGGGCGCTGACGTGCCCATTATTTTAAGTTATCTTGACTATAAAAAGAAGATTGCCTGTATCGGTCCGGTTCTTTATCCCACAGGCGATTTGGTCAAAGATATGCAGCCGGTGTTTGAATTCTACAGGGACATAACTCCCAGACATCCCCTGAACTACAATCTGGAAATAATATAAATAAAGGCTCACCACAACAGCTTTTATATATTATCCTCCTGAGAACTCCAATATTTCTGCACGTCTGCTATGAGGCTTTCTATATGCTCCATCATGGCCCTTTCGGCTTCATCCGGGTCGCGTTCCTTAATGGCCTTTAAAACTTTGCCGTGCCCCACGGCCAATTTCCCCCCCACCTGGGTGCGGATGTATTCCAGTATGGGGGAGAGCTGGCCGTCATGCCTGATTAAATCCAGGGCCGCGGCCAGAACCCTGTTTTTTGCCGCGATGGCCACCAGCCTGTGAAATCTGACATCCTGTTCGGCGGTCATCTGCTTTTGGGCGGTATACTGCTCCTGTTCCCGTAAAACAGCTTCCAGCAGGCTTATTTCCATGTCAGTGGCGTGAAGGGCGGCCAGCCTGGCCAGTTCCCTTTCAATCGCCCGCCGGGCCACGAGTATGTCAATCAGATCTTCTTTTTTCTTTGTTTTTAATGTTTCTATAAAGCGGTTGCCATATTTTTGACGGTGCCTGGCACTCCTGAATTCCTGCAGTTTGTCCCTGCCGCCGGCGGATATTACACGTCCCTGGAAACCCAACTTTATGGTAAGCTGCTTCCTGTCCATTTCGCTGAGTATACGCCCCACCGTGGCCTCGCTTACCTCCAGGCCCCTTTCGTTTAAGAGCTGGCTTAATTGGCCGGAGCCCAGCGGCTCCCCTGCTTCTTCAAGTATGGATAATATTTCAAACTCCTGTTTTTCTCTTTCAGCCGGCATGTAGATCACTCCAAATTATTACAAATATTATGCTGGATTTCTTGCTGTAAGCTTAAGATACATTATATACCAGTGTTTGTTTTTGTAACAGAACCGAACTGGATTGTCAAAGGGACGGCTGTCAACAGGGGCCGCGGGAATTCCGCGAAGAAGCGCCCCGGACCGTGCCGGGGCGCTTTGAGTTCGATAAACATCATGCGCACAAGCAGTCAAAAGCGTGTCCCCTTACTTCTAGAGCATCAAGAGTACCGCCACCATTGTTGAAACAAACATTCCCGCCAAAACGGGGATAAAATTTTTCCTCACCAGATCCAGCGCCGGAACCCCCACTATGCCCGCCACGGCAACCAGGGAGGACCAGGCGATAATGGTGCCCCCGCCCGCCCAGATGGCGCCTATCTGCCCTATGGACGCCAGGGTGGCGGCAACATTCGCATTGCCCCCTCCCAAAGCCGCCGCCAGTGTTCCCACCAGGGGCAGGCCCGAAAAGCCCGAACCGTCAAGACCGGTAATCACCCCCAGTATCAACAGGCCAAAACCGGCTAAAAATCCTGTGGGGCTTATCACAGCGGCCAGGGCATTGCCGGCGTCGAAAAGATAGCCCGGCGCCCCCTGCCCCAGGATTACCGGAGCGGAATCAGGGCTTCCGATAAAGAAGAATCCCGCAATGGGAATAATAGGTCCCATCACCTTAAAGGCAAAACCCAGTCCTTCCCCCAGGAAATCGGATACGCTATCCATTCCCTTAACTTTATAAACCAGCAGAGAGGTAATTATTATCACCAGCAGGGCCGCTCCCCCCAGCAGGGCTGAAGCGTCTCCCCCCTTTATGTTAAAGGCGAAAAGGGCAACCAGCACACCTATTACCAGAATACCCATCAAGGCCGCGGCAAAATTTCCATACCGCTCTCCATCGGAGGTTTTTTCCACGCCCCCGGCCTGTTCAACTATGTTATAACCCGAGGATTGGTCGTTTTTAACCTTTTCGGCATAAAGCCTTATTTCATTTCTGTTCATAAACCAGGCCACGGTAATGGCCACAATTCCCGTGACCGCAGTTAAAAGTCCCGCCCGGGAGGTAACCATCTCCACCGCCACCCCGGCGGATTTTGCCGTAAGCCCGGGAGCCCCCTGAATCACCACGTCTCCTCCCAGGGCCATGCCCTGACCGGCCAGGGCAATGGCCACCGCGCACATGATGGGAGGAAGGCCGGACCTCATGGCCACCGGAATCAGCAGCGCCCCGATTAACGGCACGGCGGGCGTGGGCCAGAAAAGAAGCGAAATAAAGGCAGTGCCCAAAATAATCACCAGGTAAGCGGATAGCGGAGATTTCATCAGACCCTTTAAGGGCTTAACCATTACCTTATCGGCCCCGGTCACCTCCAGCGCCGCCAGCAGCGCCACCATCACGCTGATAATCATAAATATGCTGAAAAGTCCTGTGGCGGCGGTGATGCTGGCGTTAAAAATGGTTGTTATGCCGCCGATTACGCTTCCCTTATAAACAAGTCCTATGGCAAAGGTAAAAAGTATACACGGTATTATAACGTTTTTTCTCAAAACCATAGTTGCAATAACAACTATCACCCCAAAAATATAAAGCCAGTGAACCGCCGTAAAATTCAAATCTGCCATTTTGTTTCCCCCATCTGTTGTTTATATTTATGCTTTTTTTAAAAAAGTTGAACAAAACGGGGTATCCCATGGTTATATAAAGAATTTTCAGAAACCTCAACTTATTAAAAAACACCTGACCGGCCAATCCGGCTGTTTAACAAGCAGCTTGCCGGCCAAGAACCAGCAGTAGCCCGCCCAGTTCTTCAGGACCCTGCTTAACCACGTTAAAAACCGGAACATCAACTGACTCCCTTATTTTAGAAAGCAGCACCTCCCCGTCAACAAAGGCCGGCAGGTACCGGCAAGTCTCATTTTTATAACCCGGATAAAAAGGATTTACCGTGACTGCGATTAGGGGCAGGGAACGGCGGTAAAAGACCTTCCCCCCCCTTTCCAGCACATCTTCCACGAAAAGTCGCGCCGTCACCACGCTGCCGCCCAGCAGAAGCTTTACCGGATTTTCAAAAACAAATTTAAAACCGGCGGGTATGGTCATCCGCCTGATAGCTTCCAGGCAGCCGGAGGATATCACTCCCGGGAGGTAAAAGCCCCCGGCCCGGGCCGGCAGACCGTTTAAAATTGCCAATGGCCCCGGCTCCCAAAGAAAAGCCGGCAGTTCGGCCAAAATACGGCCATTTTGATCCCAGAGAACCGATTTTCCGCCGGCAGCAACAGCCGGCGGTATTTCCACGGTCCCCGGCAGATTGCAAAGAACTTCGATACCGCGCGTCTCCAGGGCCAGCCTGTCCATATCCGTATCATATGAAGCCCCGGTACAAAGTATAAATCCGTCGGTCTCCACCATCGGGGCCACTCTGTTCAGGGCGCCGTCAACCAGGACTATTTCCGCTCCGTGCCTGTACATCCAGTCCCGGATTGTCCGCAAATACCTGCTTTGATTGGGTCCGGCCAGCACCAGGAGACCCTCTTCAACAACCCGGCCGGAGACAATGCTGCCCAGCGGGGTTGGAATATCCATCCGGTTCATCACTTTCACCCTGGCGGTGCTCACGGACAGGCATTTTTCCGATACGGCCACCAGATTCCCTTTTTTTAAAAATACTCTCGGCTTGGGCAGGCCCGTTATATTGTCGGTCCTTTCACCGTCATAACCTATGCTGGTTACACCCAGGCTGATTTCGCGGTTCTGGAAATACTCCAGCAGCGCCCTGGCGGTGGTGGTCTTCCCGGTATTTTTAGCGATCCCGGCAATGCCAATGGTAAGCGGCTTCATACGTTCATCACTGTGTCTTTTCCGTTTCTGCCCGGGTAAGCGCCATCCTCGCGGCTGCCCAAAATACCGTCATACAGCGCCCCCACGAAATCACCCCTTTCCGATACCTGCCGCAATACCTTTGCTATATCCTCTTCAATTTGCCAGCTCCATTCCAGGGCCTGGGGGGAAGGCTCCAGCTTCATATTCCCGAAGAACCTGAATCCCTCTCCCACCGCCCGGAGAGTGTCCACTTTGGAGGGCGCGCTGATGGGACCCCCGGAATACGCCTCGTCCGAGGAGGCTATGGTCACGGCATCCACCCCCAGCATGGCGGCAAGACTGGCGTGGTAGGCGGTGGAAGCGGAGGACTGAATGCGGTCCTCGGTGTGAGTCAGAAAGCCTATGGGCGCTCCGGGCCACAGGGGGGCGTCAATAATCCGTCGCAACGCCAGCACCTTGGCCACGTTGAAATCAACGTAATTATCCTTCATCCACCCTTCCACCATAACTTCCGGAGAATAGCAGAACAGCGGCTGGAGAACAGGTTTTCCACCCAGCCTGAGCCCCAGGGCGCAACTAATCAGCATTCCCGCGAAGGCCTTATGGGCGGGCACCCCGCATAGCTCCTCGTTGGTTACAATATCAAAGGGAAGGCCGTATTTGGCGGCGTATTTAATGGCGGCAACGCCGTCCACCGTCATCCTGGCCGGATCTGTGCCGGCCCCCAGGGCTCCGTAGCAAATATTGATCTTTGTAAAGTCCGCCTGGAACTTCCCCGCCAGCACCGCCGTTTCCGGGGTGTTCAATCCCCTGTGGGCGCGGATCTGCCACAGGGTGCCGGGCTCCAGGGATTGTTTTATTCTGTTGAGGTTGGCCGGGGTGATAACTGTGCCGTCCTCCTGGTGAGTGAGGAAGCCGTCCATGAAGCCCTCGGTCCTGGCGCCCCAGGAAGGGTCAAAATGAATTACCCCGTCGGCCCCCCAGGCCTCACTGACCTTGATATGCCCCGTATCCATAAAGGGGCAGCCGGTTCCATACTGATTGAAAACCATGGGTTTTTTCAAACTGTGCTGAAGTCCGGGCACTGTCATCCTCTCTTTGGTCTTACTTACATAGTTCTCCAGGGCGGCAACTTCCTCCCTGGTAAAACGCCTGGTTTTAGGATGCATGATACCCTTCAGGTAAAAATTACGGGTCATTTCACCGCATAATCCGGGGTATTCCTTCAGGAATTCAGTCATTTTGCCATAGCCGCGCCAGCGCCGGACATCCCATAACTCCTCCCGGGCCCGGGCCCTGAGCACCCCGGGGGAGGTTTTGTTTTGCACCCATGCCAGTATCCCGCCGGTTATTTGCCCGAGCAGTTCCGCTATGACGCTGTTCCCGTAAGCGTAAGTATAGGAAGCGGTTAAATCTCTTTTTTGTTTGTCCCTTTTACCCTGCTCCGGAACATACTCCCTGTCCTCCACAAAGGCCAGGGCCTCCTCCACCGTGGTGCCGGGGCCGAAGCCGGCGTCGAAGCCAAGCTCGGCGGCCAGCTCCGGCCGGATGGCCATTCCGCCTATGCCGAGTTTGACCCTTTCCCTAACCCCCAGCGCATCAGCCAGGTCCACAAACCGGGCCAGAATTTCGGCCACGCCGTAGCCCAGTGTCCTGCTCAATAAAACAGTGTCGGCCCGCTTATTTATAATTTCCTGGATAATTTCTTCCGGCGGCAAATCCGGAGGCAGCAAAATGGTGTTGTGTCCCGCTTCCTTCAGTCCCCGCCTGATCATCTTTAATCCCACGTCATGAACCGGGTCAATGGGCGCCAGCAATATTGTCCTGGGGGTCATTTCACATCCCCCTCTACCGGGCCCGCTTTCAGCCAGCCGTAGTTGTCGCCCGGGCGGTGAACATAGGCCCGGGCACGGACCCGCACCCCGGGTCCCTGGAATTGAATGAATACTATATCGGCATCGGTAAAACCCATTTCCCTGAACATTTGGAGAGTCAGCCTGCGTCCCTCATCCTCGCTCACACATATTATAAAGGTCTCAATATCCATGCCGTCCATAACGCGGTCCAGTATGCGGGACATACGCGCTCCTCCTCCCGGAAAATCGATTCGCGAAAACAATATTAATGAAACTTCGGGGAGCAAAGCTCTAGTCACGGCAACAGGAAATCTAAAGGCGCCGGGGCGCGTTAAAGGGAAAAACCGGGGGGACGCCTTTAATTGAGCCTATTTTTAAATATGTCGGTCATGCCGGCCAGATTCACCCTGGACCTGATAAGAGCAATGTCCGTGGTGTAGAAACCCTTATCCACCATGCGCTGGAAGTAAACCGAGCCGGAAAATGTATACTTCATGGACAGCCCCTGGCCGGCCCTCACCTGTTCGTTGACATAGGCAATGGCGTCTCCTGTGGCCAGCTCCGTTGGGATTTCCAGCAGTTCCAGCCCCATGGCGTATCTCACCGCGTTGTGCCCGGCCAGTGTGCCGGTGATTATGGCCTCGGTATGGCCCACCAGCGGGCCTGCTTTCTCGCCGCCGCAGAAAAGGTTGTCCGCCCCCTCCACCTGCAAGGCGTTGTTCCTGGGGGAAAGAGCCAGATAGCGTATGGAGTTGGCCATGCCCCCGGAGTAGGGATCCTCATATCTGGCGTATTCGAAACCCGGGATCTGCCGTAATAATTCCAGCGGGTAAAAGGGAGCCATTAATTTTGCGTGCCCCGTATCCAGCAGAATAACATTTTCGGCAAAGTCCGCCAGGGCATACTGCTGGCAGGCCTTTTTAGCCAGTATCCCCTCGCCTTTTCTTAAATTTTCCGGAATAGGTATCACCACCACGCCGGTTTGGTCCAGCTGTTCCGTGATTTCACGGCTTAACGATTCTTTAAAGAGTTTGCAGGAACCGCTCATGGCCCCTATGGAACCGTCGCTCTTCCTGGCCATAAATTCTTTAACCCCCGCCTTGGCGGCTATGCTCACCCTGCCTCCGAAGGTCGGGCAGCGTAAAACACACATGGCGCATCCATTTCCGTACTTTGTGCAGTTATTCATGGGCCCTGCGCTGCCGGTGGCCTCCACAAACACGTCTCCGGTTATCACATCTCCGTTGTCAAGCACAACTCCCTGGATACGCCCGCCGTCCAGTTTGACATCCTTTACCCTGCATTTGAGACGCACATCCACGCCGTTGCCAATAAGCAGACCCTTTATGGCAGGCTCGATTCTTGCCACATCGTACAGGGTGGCATGCCTGTGCCCGGGAAAGTCAACGTTCTTATGCCTCGCCACCCGGTCCACCACCTCAAATATATCGCCGGCTCCCATGCAAATGGATTCCTCGGCTGCGGTATACCTGCCGTTGTTGCGCATTATTCCGCCCACCAGACCGGTCCCCAGCAGCATATCGGTTCTTTCCAGGAGAGTTACCCCGGCTCCCGCCCGGACCGCCGCCAGGGCAGCGCCGGCGCCAGCCCAGCCGCCTCCGACCACCACCACGTGTACCATATGACTTAGGCCTCCTTTTTAATGTCAGGGTGTGAGTCGGTGAGTCAGGGGACGGTTCTTTGACTCGCTGACTCACCTTCACCGCCTATAATATTCCGGCATATTTGCAAACTATTTCAATGAGCCGGACCAGCCCCCGCACGGCGTAGCGGGTCTCCCTGTCCAAAAGCCCGCCAGCCTCGTCCGTGGTGCCCAGCCCCGGGGAAATATATATATTGCCGTCATAGGCCACTGTGGGAATGATACCCATTTGCGCCAGTCCGGACTGTAATATATTGCTCCCGGCATACATATCCTCAATGGAAAAGATGGGTATTCCCGCCGCCCCATTTTTCCAGGTGCCCTCGTAGTTTATTTCCACCGCCGTGGAGTTGTAGGACTTGGAAATTATTATTCCTTCCAGCAGCCCGGCAGGCAGCTTTGAAAATTCCTCTTTTACTATTTTCTCCAGCTCGTCCACCGGCCCGGTCAGTTTTTCAGGATTGTCCCTCAGCACTTTTAAAGCCTGTATCTGTGTCAGCAGCGCCTCTTTGCCCGGGTCGAAAGTAACATAGGCGGCTTTGCCGTAAGAGGCGGTAGTTCCCCAGCGGTCGCCGTGCAGGCCCAGGGCGCGCCGGATGGGAACCATGTATTCCTCTTTCCCTATAATCAAACCGCTGGTGGCGGCCCCGGTGGCCTTGTCCATGCTGTATACCACCACATCCGCCCCGGTTTTTCTGGGATCGAAGCCAACAAAGGGCAGTCCCCAGGCGTTGTCCACCACGTAAGGAATATCGTATTTATGCGCCAGCTGTCCCAACAATTTTTGAAGCACCGGAGTGCCCTGCTCATCCTTAACACCGTAACCGTAACCAGGTGTTTCATATCCAAGGGAGGTTATTCCGGTGAGCATACTTTTGTGGCTTTCGGCATGGAAGGCTATTTTTTCTATGGAAGCCCGGGGGTCCACCCCGGTAAGCAGGGGCACCGGATGGTATTTGATTCCGTGAACATCATATTTTGCCCCGGCCAGGGGCACGATCAAGGTATCCAGATTGTTTTGCCTTTTGCCGTAAAATCCCAGTTCGCCGGCGGTGGAGCCCCTGTCCGCGAATATATCCTTGAAGCGCGGCGGAAAAGGCCGGCCGTAACTGCCCTGGTGGTGCAGGTGCTTTTCATAGGGGGCTATATATCTGGCCCGGTAGTTATCGCCCCTGCCCAGCAGAGGAGGGGAAAACAGCACATCATAGCACACCCAGATACCCGCCTCGCAGGTGCTGGTGGCGGCGGCGTCGTATTCATCCCCATAAACATCCTTCACAATTTCCCTTATTTCATCCATTAATTTGGCCAGGGGAATTACTTCCAAAGCGCCTTTCTCTCCGGCTTTCATAATATCTTCCCGCAGGGGCGCGGGGCACCCGGATATGGCGCCGGTCAATCCGAATTTACCTCTTATATCCTGGGGTATGCCTATTTCATCCGCAGCTTTTTTGGCTTCTGTGTAAATATTCGGAATATTTGCCTGAAGCTGTTTGTACAGCTGAAATTTGAACTTTGGTTTATCCATTTGGCGCACCTCCGAAATTTATTCGCGCTGATTTTGCCTGAACACAATAACGGCCTCCAGCGGGACTTCCAGTTCCATTCCGTCAATTCTTTTATGAGAAGATATAACTATATTCAGGTGATTGGGGAGGTGAGTTTCATCAAAACCGGCAACTCTGCCCAGAAATTCACCGTTACATATAAATTCGTCACCCGCCACCAAAACCCCGCCGGTAATTATCTCCACAAAACCCAGGTATGCTATGCCATCGACCCTGCTTCCAGGAACCGCTCCCTCTTCATCGGTGAGTATCAACTCATGGATTTCATTTTTTTGAACCGCCCTGGATATGGGGGTAATTAAATTAAGTCCGCGATTATCCAGCTTACCCCGTAAAACCACCGCAAGCCTGCCCTGCACCTCCCTTTTCACGGCGTATGGATTGCTTTTAAAGAAACCGGACTGATAAGGTTCCACCATTCAAAATCAACTCCTCATCACTGATGAGTGTTTTGTGGGTAAATTATATATCTATTCTTACTATTTTAATAGTGGTTTTTATTGCCATCTTTCGGGGACCGTGGCCGGCCGCTCCATAATTTTTAGTGCTTTAGAGGGATTGGTCATGTAGAATGTTAAGACAAGAGTCCGGCAGCCCAAAGCCGGTGAAAAGGGTGATTTATTATTATGAAAGACAGGCTTGTTGCCATTGGCAAGGCAGCTCAAATTGAAATCATTATTAAAAAATCCCGTTTTATCGCTTCGGCGTTTCCGGTCGATAATGAAGAAGCGGCCATGGGCTGTATAAATCAAGTAAAAAAAGAACACAGCCGGGCCAACCATAATGTGTTTGCCTATGTAATCAATGAACAGATACAGCGGTATAGCGATGACGGCGAGCCCGGCGGAACCGCGGGCAAGCCCATCCTGGAAGTAATCAGGTACAAGGGGCTGACCTGTACGGCCCTGGTTGTGACAAGATATTTCGGAGGCATACTGCTTGGAGCGGGAGGGCTTGTCAGGGCTTACAGCGAGGCCGCCTCAAAGGCCATAGAAAAGGCCGCGGTGGTTGAAAAACTATTATACAGGGAGGTGGCTATAAACCTGGACTACCAGTGGCTGGGACCTGTCAAATATGAGCTGGAAAACTCCGGAGCGACAAATATTAATATTAATTACGGCCAGAGAGTTCATATAAATTTTCATATACGGCCGGAAAAGGCTGAGGCGGTATCCAAAAGGGTTGTGGATATGACCTCGGCCCGGGCTGAGATTAATACAGGGGGGTTCGCTTATTTATAGCCGCAAAGCCGGGCCGGTCGAACATAAGTGAGAACCGGGTCTTGCAGGCCGGCAGCCGGATAAATATTACTTGCTGGATGTATTTGCCATATAGTGATAAAATAAAGCATATTATCAATGAAACAAGGGGTCCTCAACAATGCATCTAACGGAAATCAACCTTTTACAGGAAAAATATCCTTCCAGGGCGGAATATCCTTTTTGCCTGGATGTATTTAATGCCACCGGAAAAATAGTTTTCACCACACCGGTAACCTTTTTTATAGGAGAAAACGGCTCCGGCAAGTCCACCTTGCTCAAGGCTTTGGCGCGGGCCTGCAATATTCACATATGGAAAGATGAAGACAGCGGCCAAAACCATAACACAAGGTATTCGGAGGATTTGTACAAATATATGGATATTGTGTGGTCCGGCGGCACAGTGCCCGGCTCCTTTTTTGCCTCCGAATATTTCCGTAATTTTGCCGATAATATAGACCGGTGGGCCAAGGCCGACCCCGGCATTCTAAAGTATTACGGCGGAGAAAACCTGCTGACAAAATCTCACGGCCAGTATCACATGGCATTTTTTAAAAGCAGATACAGAATTAAAGGTCTTTATCTGCTGGACGAGCCGGAAAATGCCTTGTCTCCCGGGAAACAGCTGGAATTGTTAAAAATATTAAAGGAAATGAGCCTGGCCGGACATTCCCAGTTTATAATCGCGTCCCACTCTCCAATTTTGCTTGCCCTCCCCGGAGCCACGATCTACAGTTTCGATCATATCCCGGTTAAACAGGTGCCCTATGAGAAAACCGAGCACTACCTGGTTTATAGGGATTTTCTAAACAACAGGGATAAATATTTAAATAATCTCTGACCAAATCGGCATTTCACCATGCATATCAACAAATGGAATTTCACAAAACTACATAATAAGCCTTGCCGGCCCGGAGGAAATATCACATTATAAAGACAACAATACTAAACCGACTGGAGGTAGGATAAATTTGCCCGACAAAAATATAATGGCAGTCCCCTTTGATTTATTAATTATGGGAGCGGCGGTGGAAACCGGCATTATCAACGCCCTGGAGAAAAGGCCGATGACCGCCGCCGAACTGGCGGCGGAAATAACAGCGGACCAGAGGGCTGTCTGGACAGTGCTGGAGGCCATGGCGGCGCTGGGTTACCTTACAAGGCAAGACCATTCGTACGCCCTCTCCGGGGATGCCAGAAATATGATTTTCACTCCCGGCGCCCCCAATTATACGGGTCTTTCCTTTATGCACCGCTACGAGCTGCTCAAATCCTGGATACATCTTCCGGAGGTAATAGCCACCGGCAAACCGCATCCCAGAAAACGCACTCCAGTTACCACAGCTTACTTTATGGCGGCCATGCAGGAAGGCGCCCGGCGCAGCGCCCGGCCCATGGGGGAATTTTTGCTGTCCGGCTCCCCCCGGAATACCCGGGTACTGGATATAGGAGGAGGCCCGTTATTCTATGCCAGGGCTTTTACCGCTTTGGGAGCCGCCGTAACCGTGCTGGATCTGGCTGAAGTGGTGTCCATGATGGGAAAAGAGGCAGCGGCCGCAGGTATCGAAATGATAGCCGGGGATTTCAACGTGGCCTTGCCCGAAGGTCCCTTTGATCTGGCTTATCTGGGCAATATCAACCACATGGTGGGTGAAGAGGAAAACCAGGAATTGATCAGAAAAACCGCGGGGGTTTTAAAACCCGGCGGGCGCATTGCCATAGTGGAGTTCGTCCGGGGCGCCAGCCCCTTTGCAGCGGTGTTCGGCGTGAATATGCTGGTCAATACCGGCAACGGCGGCACCTGGACCATGGAACAGTTCACCGGCTGGCTGGAAAATTCCGGCTTCGGCGATATCCGGCTGGATACCGTGGCTGAGAGACAGGTCATTACAGCGACTAAAAAATAGCCGCCCCATGCTGATGGCGCGACGGTCAATGCTGTGAAGCGCTCAAACCGTAAGTATCATTATCCTATGCGCTGGCCCATCGCCGGGGCGGACCTGCAATACTTGCGAACATTAAGCTACTTTATGTCTGTAAGCCCGCATTGCGAATATATAAGCTACAAAAAGAATTCCCAGGCACCATGCCAGCGCAATCCAAAGCTCATTGCTTACCGGCTGCCCCATGAGCAGGGAGCGTACAGCCTCGACGATGGAGGTAACCGGCTGGTTTTCGGCAAAAGCCCGGACAGGCCCCGGCATGGATTCAGTGGGAACAAAGGCCGAACTGATAAATGGCAGGAACATGAGCGGATAGGCGAAAACACCGGCGCCCTCCGCACTTTTTGCCAATAACCCGGATACCACCGCCAGCCAAGTGGTGGCAAGCGTAAACAGCAACAAAATTCCCGTGACAACCAGCCAGGCGCCAATTCCGGCTGACGGCCGGAAACCCATGAGCAGGGCAATCAATACGATAACAATTAAGGAAATGGCACAGGATACAACCGAGGTAAGCACATGCCCCCAAAGCAAGGATGATTTGGCAATAGGCATGGAATGGAACCTTTCAAAGATTCCTTTCGTAACGTCGCTGTTCAGGCGAACAGCGGCATAAGCCACGCCGCTGCTGATGGCCATGAGCAGGATGCCGGGCAGCATGTAGTCGATATATTTGCCGTTTTGCGGACCGATGTTGATTGCCCCGCCGAACACATAGACAAACAAAAGCATAAACATGACCGGCATGGCGATTACGGTGATGATCGTGTCCACGCTTCGAAACGCGTGGCACATGCATCGATTTGTCATAATACCTACATCATTGAAATAGTGTTTGGATTTTGCAGCGGTTTCCATTATTTTGCCTCCTTCTGTTTGTTATCAACAAGTGCAAGGAACACATCCTCCAAGGTCGGCAATTTTTGTGAAAACTCCGCAACGGGAACATTTGCGTCCTCCAGCCGGTTTAAGACATCAGCCATCTGCCTTGCGCTGCCGTCGGTGGTAACTGTAATGGCCATGGCTTCCTCATTAAAGTTCGCCTGGTATGTGTTCAGGACTTTGAGCGCCGTTTGTGCGGCATTCTCCTGGTGAAAGCGCAGCTCAATATACCCGTGGGGGAGCAGCTTTTTCAGTTCCGCCGCTGTTCCCTGCACAATGATTTTTCCTTTATGGAGAATAGCGATTTGGTCGACAAGCTGCTCCGCCTCCTCCAAGTATTGCGTGGTCAAAAATACGGTTGTTCCGGCTAGAGCCAGGGCTCTGATTTTTTTCCACATGGCGATGCGGCTTTGCGGGTCTAAGCCCGTAGTCGGCTCGTCTAGAAAGATGATGGCTGGAGTACCAATCAAGCTCATAGCCAGGTCCAGCCTGCGTCGCATACCCCCGGAATACGTTGAAACAGGCCGGTCGGCGGCATCCAGCAAATCAAACTGTTTCAGCAACTCATCCACCTTATGGTTGACATCGGACAGGTGGCGCAGCTTTCCGATCATGCGCAGATTTTCCCGCCCGGTCAAAATCTCATCCACGGCGGCATATTGCCCGGTCAGGCTGATTGCTTCCCGTACACGCTCCGGCTACCGAACAACATCGAAGCCACCCACCTGCGCATTTCCACTGTCTGGATTCAGTAAGGTTGTCAGAATCTTAATTGTGGTGGTTTTGCCCGCGCCATTGGAACCCAGCAAGGCGAAAATGCTGCCCTTTTGCACCTTGAAATCCACCTTTTTGAGTACCCTTAGTTTCTTATAGGACTTCTCAAGTCTATTGGCACAAATTGCGGCACTGGTTTGTACCATTTTTCTTTTCCTCCTTATATGATTGTAACATTGGTTAAATTCGCCTCGCCGCCGCTTTTCAGAAGGGCGTAGGTCAGCTTATCCATTGACGCGCCGTCAAAGCTCGCCTTGCGAAGCGACTTTCTGCCGATGTTATAAAAAGAGACATTTCGCAGTGTCGCGCCCCGAAAGGACGTACCCACAAGGTAGGTTTTATTGAAAACCGTGCCGTTTAGCACAAACCCGTCAAAGCAAACCTCGCTCAGATCGGAATAGGTAAAATCCGTACCGTGAAGCACACAGTTTTGAAACTTCGCACCTTTTAATCCAACCTTTGTCAGCTTCGCTTCGGTCAGGTTAGCCCCATCAAGCTTTATGCCGCAGAGATTGGAACTGTCAAAATTCGCCCGGATAAGAATGCTGTTGATGAAGCTTCCGTTTTGCAACGACACCATTGTGAAGTTTGCATCGGTCAGGTTCGCCCCGTCAAAAATTGCGCCATTCAAATCGCTGGCCCGAAACGTGCTGCCCGTAAGGTCGGAGCCGCTGAAGTCCGCCTCTTTCAGAGCGCTATAGTTAAAATTGCCTCCATGTACCGTTACATTTCTGAAATCGGAACCGGGGAGGTTGGTTGCCGAAAATTTCGTCAGCACTTTCCGTTCCAGCGATCTCGCCTCATCGGCCACATCCCGGATGGTTTCCTCAATATCGCCAATGGAATCAATAGTTTTGGCATAAGCCGTTTCGTCGTCATAACCTTGCTTTTTAAGGTCGTTCAGCTTCTCCTGAAGGTCGCGGCGCAACTCGTCCTTTAGCTCTTCCACGGTGCGAAGCCCCTCGTAGGGAGAAAACACGCCGTTCAAATATTGATTTAATTTCTCGTTCATTTTTACTTTGCCACCTTTCTGTTATAGCAATTGGTCCAATACGCGCTTGGCGTATTCCCAGTTTTTTTTGTTTTCGGCATAGGTCAATTTGCCTTTCTCCGTAATTTTATAGTATTTCCTCCTGCCGCCCTGGGTTTCGTCACCCCAATACCAGGTGATGTTGCCGTCACTCTCCAAGCGCTTGAGGCTGGAATACATGGTGGCCTCCTTTAGTTCATACTCGCCGCCGGAATTTTGCTGGATCAGTTTGACGATTTCATAGCCGTACTGGTCACCGCTTTGCAAAATTTTCAAAATCATAGTATCCGTATGCCCTCTGAGTAAATCTGAGGAGATCTTTGGATCAATCATTATTACACCTCTTTGAATACACTATAGACCATATTACCATGACTGTCAAGGTAATATGACGGATATTCTTCCCGGTAAATTTGGAGCTATTCAATAACGGCAAGCAAGGCAAGTGTCAATACAATTGCCTTGCTTGTATTTTGCTGTGCGGCTTGGGATTTTCAATATCGGATAGGGCGTTTCAAAGCAAATGCGGTCGGAAAGCCGGCGCAAGGCAAAGGTGGAGTTCCCAAAGTTACGAAACCTGCGGGTATAATCTATTGAAGTGGAATTGTAGTAAATGTGGTTATGGTTATTTTACCCCGGTATATGCTATAATTTGTTTCTGACAAGTCAGCGAGGAGGTCAAAATATGTCCAGGAAAATTCTGTTCGTACTGCTCATGGCCCTGTTAACGGCAACTTTAATGGCCGGCTGCGGCAATGAAAAAACTCAGCCGGCAGCCGGCATGATTAAGGTAGAAACCCAAAAGGTTCAGGAAAAATCGGAAGCGATTGAGGTGTCACTGCAGATTCCGGTTATTTCAGGCCTGCGGGACACCTCGTTGCAGACGGAATTAAACGATACATTTGCCCAAAAAGCACTTGAACTGAAAAAGAATCTGGAAGCCCAGGCCAGGGAGGATCAAAAAAATCAGGGAGAACTCTTTCACACCTATTCGGTGGTTACATCATTTACAGTGCCCTATAATAAGAACGGGTTACTGAGCATTAACGTGGAATACGGCACCTACACCGGCGGGGCCCACGGCATGACCTACCGGGAAACACTCAATATTGATACGGAATCCGGCAAAAAACTGCAAATAGGGGATTTCTTCAAACCCGATGAAAATTACCGGATGCTGGTTACACAGGAAATCAAAAAGCAAATAGAAGCCAACCGGGACATGTATTTCCCGGACGCCCTGGATACTCTCAAGCCGATTGAACAGGACCAGCCCTTTTATATAGGTGGGGACGACCATATTGTGGTCTATTATGGGCTCTATGAAATTGCGCCCTTTGCGGCCGGCATGCCGGAGTTTAAAATACCGGCGGCCCATCCCCAGGCCGGGTGAAAGCAAAAAAACAGCTCAATAACTTAGGAACTGGTACCTAAGTTATTGAGCTGTTAATTAATTTTTGCGCGTAATAGATTTATACCTAATGCGATAAATATTATACCTGCAAGTTTGTTTAACAATATGGATATTCTTTTCTCTCCTCTTATCTTATCTGTCATGAAGGATGAAAAGACCGCCAATAATACGCACCATATTGTTCCGGTGGTTATAAAAGTAAGGCCCAGGAGCAGAAAGGGCGTAGCGCCGTAATTATTGGCAGGGTCCACAAACTGGGGTAAAAACGCCAGAAAAAACAGAGCCACTTTGGGATTTAGTAAATTTGTTATAATACCTTCAAAATATATCCTTTTTAGACCGGCACGGCTTTCCTCATCTTTTTCCACAACAATTTCTTTCTTTGAGGCCAGTGTTTTAATTCCCAGATAAACTAAATACCCGGCGCCCAGGTATTTAACCAGGTTAAAGGCTATAGCCGACCTGGCCAATATCACCGACAATCCCAAAGCCACCAGCAATGTATGTATTAAAGCTCCCGATGAAATTCCCAGGGCGGATATTACCCCCGCCTTTTTGCCCTGCCCCATGCTCCGGCCTAAAATGTATATGGTATCCGAACCCGGGGTAAGATTCAGCAGAATCCCGGAAAAGAGAAAAACGCCGTAATTTTCAATACCGAACATTTTATGAGTCCCTTCCTTAGTGAAAATTAAACAGTGCCGGTGCTTTCTTATGGACCATTTTAATAATTATACTCTAAAAAAGCCCTACTCGTACCTGACAGTTGCCCCAATCTCTAATAATTGGAATGGCCATAACCCGGTCTGCCGGCATATTCTATTTAACAAACAGCGCAGGCAGGGGGGTGCCGCAATGCAGGAAAGAAGTGTTGAAAATTCCCGGGGAATCGATGTTTCCCGCTGGCAGGGCGATATTAATTGGAGCCTGGTAAAAAAGGACGGAATCTCTTTCGCCTTTATTAAAGCCACCGAAGGAGTGGATTACGAGGATAATAAATTTTCCCAAAACCTGAGGGGGGCCGGAGAGGCGGGAATCCTTACGGGGGCGTATCATTTCTGCACCCCGTCGGATCCGGAGGACGCCGTTAAAGAAGCCAGGCATTTCATTGACGTCATCAAAAAGCACGGTGGTTTTGGAGTTCTGGATTTGCCCCCGGTGATAGACATAGAGCAAAATAAGGGGCTAAACAAAAAACAAATTTCGGATATCGTAAGGGTCTGGATTGATATAGTAAAAGAAGAGTCCGGAGCAGGGCCAATTTTATATTCCTACTGGCACTTTATCCAGGATTACCTGGATCATGGTTTAAGTGATGTTCCTTTGTGGCTTGCCCACTACCACCACCGGCAGCCGCCGGATTCCCCGGTCTGGAAATCATGGCTCTTCCTGCAATTTACGGACAAGGGACGGGTCTCCGGCATTGAGGGAAATGTGGATATGAACGAATTTCACGGAGACACCGCTAAATTAAACCGGCTATGCCTGGCCAAAAGGGTCCGCCGCACATAAAAAAATTCAACCGCCCAAGGGCGGTTTTTGCTTTATCGCGGATTACCGGTTACCTCAAGCGCGAAATTGCGTATTAATAATGATAGAAGTGCGCATCTCAACAGTAATACCCCATTTTATGGTTGCAAACATGGTTTGAACACAATTCCAAAAATAAGCAATAGGAGGAGGCCATAAAATGACTAAAAAAGATATTTTATCATTAACATCTGAAATAATTAATAAAAACACCCCGGTTATATTAAATAAGCTAGGTTTTAAAGAACAGCCCGGCTACCTTAAATTTAAAATATCCGAATCTTATGATGACGCTTTGGGAATGTGCTTTGCTATTTTTAAAGATGATGAAAAAACCCAATTACAAGAAGCCGTTATAATACTATATCCTTTTAACATGCTTTGGATAAATTTTTTAGATTGGATCAGGTTGCCACGAATATGCAAATTCTCCCGCAGGCTTTTCGAGAGGAAAGTTCTCCATGTTTTGGCGCATGAATTAAGGCACTTCTGGCAGTACTACACCGGAGAGCACAAAAAATACAGCCGGTTATCCAGATTCCTTCCCAGTAAGATGCGGCTGATTGAACTGGATGCGGAAAAGTGGGCGGAGGATTTTTTAACGGTATATGGACTGAAGCCCAGAATTGCTAATTTATCTTTTTGAAGGGCCGGAATTTTACAAAACCGCCCTTACCGGTTGTAAAAGAGCTGCCCCGGATCTCAAATCCAGGCTTTTCCAGCCTGGATTTTATTGTGCCGGTTAAAATTATTGTCCACATATAAAAGATTAAGGTTAATTTTAATTTTAAACGGTTGCCAGAGGTAATTTAACCTATTAATATATATTAAAAAGGCTACCTGGAGGTCTATTTCTTGAATAATATATTAACCGCGGAAAGAATAAATTGGGTTAAAACAAACAGAAAAAAAATACTATTATCGGCCCTGTTTTTATTGACAATTTTCATTTCCGCATACATATACAATCACCGGCCAACCTTCGCCGCCACTCACAAAATTACGGGGGATGCCGGGGGCAGATTGATTGAGATAGAAACAAAAGCCGTCAGGGGCAGCACTGTTACAATGTACAAAGATAAAACCTTCGTGATAGAATCCGTGGCCCAGGGGGACAGCCTGGTTACCACCAACAATGATCAGGAACAAGCCGTGGATGCCACTGGTAAAGCGATATTTAAAATTCTCCCCAACGAATTAAAATATGGAAAAAATAAAATTCACTTTAAGGTTAAATCTCCCGTTGGCTTGAGCAAAAATTATTTCTATACCCTGGAAAAACCGAAGCTGCCGGTAACTTTGCAAGTCAATGTCGCGGACAATGTTATTAATAACGAAAGGGTGAAAATATTTTCTATTGTTACTGATCCCCTTAATAAAATCAATATAGACGGATTGGTAAGCAATTACCACACCAGAACCGGCAAAGAAAATTTGAATGTGAGAAGTTATAAAATATTGCAACTGGCCGAAAAGGAATCCACGGATTTTCCCGATGAATTTCAAACACCGGTTAATATAAGGGTTGTGAATGTGGACGGGCAGGAAGCCTCGGAGCTTGTTAATGTAAGCATTTCTTCCGTCACTGATTTAACCGTGGCGCAACCCGAGGAGACCGAGTCCGGGTTCGTATATCTTACCGGCCAGGCGCCCCCGGGCGCGGATATCTGTGTGGAGGACAGCAGCGTAGCGGCGGATGATACAGGTAATTTCAGAATTAGAGCCCCCCTGCCGGAATTTGGACCCAACACCTTAATTGTCTGCGCAGGCCGGCCGGGAGAAAAAGAATCGTCCCAAATCATAACGGTTAACAGGCTGATGCCCAAACTGGCCCTGACCGTGGACCAGGTATCCGGTGAACAGGAGCTGACCATAAAGGGCACTACCACCGCCGGGGCGAATGTTTATGTAAATGGAACACCGGCGGTGGTTGATAATGATAAGTACACCTGGTTCTTTACATACCCGCCGGGGATTTCCCAAAAATATACCTTTACGGTAACTGCTGAAAAAGAGGGTTACAGGACCAGCGAGGAAACATTAACCATGGATCAAAAGCCCGTATTCAGGGACGCGGCTTAATATAAGTAAGCCCTGGGTTCGGAAGGGGTTATCCCCCCACCGGACATACGCTGGGGACATTCCTCCGGCCAGGAAAGTTATATACATTGAGGACATTCCTCTGACCCTAAAGCCATATACATTGGGGACATTCCTCTGACCTTAAAGCCATGCTCCAAAGAGAGGTGTGTCCCCTTTCCTTAGATAGAGGTGTGTCCCCTAACCTTAGATAGAGGTGCGTCCCCTTTCCTTTAGACCAATACCAGCGTAGCTGTCACCACCCGGAAACGTATGGTTTAAATTTATGACCGCGTTATATCACTCTTTGTGCAATTCCAGATAGGCTTCCTTCATGAGTCGTGTTATCGGCATTTTCTGAGGACATATTTTTTCGGCACTCGAATAATCGCTACTATCTATTTTACTCTGAATCCCACTTGGTATCTGTGCAAACCTCTGAGCAATCCGCTCTATAATACCATATCCTCTTAAATACATGAGCATTTCCATAATGTCAAATATAGGTATCTTATCGGTATTTGTTGTTTCGCATGCGCCACAGCGCCTACAGAAATATTTTCCGGTGGCATTTGCATAATCCACCAACGATCTTAAAATCTCAGGGTCTAGTGGATTCTCATCTATAGCCGCCAAAACATTTGATTGTAAAATAGCTGAGTTAGGCATGAGAGAGCAGATTGATGTTAAAGAAGGATTCTGCCAAATCGCCCTTAGTTTTGATTGCTCAAAGGATATATTATGGCCTGCCAATAATAAATCTATCTTTTCCTTGCCCGGAAGCTTCTGCAGCTCGGTTTTTTTCTGAACACAGAACCCCATGGACTTAACAGCAAATATGCCAATGCCTTTTCCATGGCACTTTTGCAAAGCGTCTTCCATGCTTTTAATACTCTGCATCCTATAGTTGTAAAACGTTTGAATTCCATCTATCCAACCGAGCTCAGAGGCGCCGATGAGGCAGTTATCCATATTTTTATGGGTGCAGAATCCGAAAAATCGAATCTTTTTTTCCTTTTTGACTTTCTCAACCCATTTTCTTACATCATTATTGAGCGTCTTGATGTCATCCACTGAATGTATTGCTAAAAAGTCTATAAAGGACGTTCCATTCTCTTTGAGAACTTTGTCCAACTGTTCCTGCATGACAACTGGATCTGTTGAATAAACTTTTCCAGACAAAAAAACTCTTTCTCGTATCCCGGGATTTTTCCGGAAGTATTCAGCATATACTTTTCCTGTAAATGAAACAATCTCCCAGCAATCCACGCCGTGCCTCAAGGCTTCATCCAGCAAAGCTTGGCTGTCTGTGTTTCCAAAGGATCCTCCACCAAGACAGAGTTTCGATATTTTAACTCCAGTATTGCCGAATGCTCGCTTGGGCACAATAAAATCCATGTTATTTTTTTGTATCATTTGAGTCCTCTCCTGCCTCAATAATTTGTAAGTATCTATCGAAAATTAAATAAACTCTTTTGATTTCCTCTCATTCGGAAATTAATGAAGTAATCTTTCTTATCAATATTGAAATAAAAATTTTCCTTTTTAAGATTTCCCATGGATTGTCCTGGAATTTTACCATATGAATGCCCTGGATAAATCCGCACATGATCCGGTACCTGGGATTTTATTTTTTGAATGCTTTCAAACATTTGAGCTGCCGAGCTGCCGTTACAATTACAAATGCCACACCCCTCGGCGAAAATGGTATCTCCGGTAAACATGCTATAAGGTAACAAATAGCTCATCCCGCCGGCTGTATGTCCAGGTGTGAGTAAGCAAAAAACATCTATTCTTCCTACGCTAATCTTCTCCTCATCATCTAAGGCAATCAGATTACTACACCAGTATTTATAGTAATCAATTTCTTTTCTTGACATATAAACAGCAGGATTGAACATTTTAATTAAAGGGTCAACCAGGTTTGTGTGGTCATAATGAGAATGAGTTAAAAAAATTGCTACCAAATCCGCGTTTAAATGGTTTAATATGTCAGTTATTTTTTTAAGATCCCATGCAGGATCGACAACCATAGCAGATCTAGTCATGTTATCAAAAACAATATAAGAATAATTAGACCAACCAAAATGAAATGTATTAATTTGATGCAAGTCATATTTGTTATTCATAACACAACACACCTATACGTATTTATAATTTTCCCCTCTGGGAAGGGTATGCCCTAAAAACATGTCACATTATAGCTTCAGTATTAACAAACCACTAATCCTTAACCAGAGAGGGATTGCCCACCGTTATATTCAGACTTTAAGCATCAGTTATGCATTATATACCCCATAATCCAATCTACACACTGTGTTGGTGAGATTTTAACGTGCTTAGTACTAGGTCTGGATTTATCAGGAGGCTGATATGGGTTATCAGCACAAGGTGGTTGGGGGTAGTAGCAATCAAATGCGAAACGGCACGGTTTTTATGCGGTGTGACCGCCAATCTGAAGGTAACAGTTTGACGGTCACATAAACTTACTCATTAACATTTATACTATTGGAATTCTTAAGATATTTTATTTCAATGCTTGGCTTGATCCAAAGTGCGGAATGATGTCTCAGCGGTAACAAATTCTGTATAGTACTGGCAATGAAATCAGAATCCGTTGAACGCGCGCACAACTTTTTGGCATTCTGATCAAAAGCAAGCAGAAATTCCTTCATGTCAGTAACATCCTTTGGGGTGGATATAGGGCCATGGCCCGGTATTATACTGGTAACATTTAATGTGTTAATAAAGTCGAGTGCTTTAACCCATTCATTGATATCGGCATCCCCTAACATTGGATAGTAATCTGTAACCAGAATATCCGCGGCAAAGAGTACTTTGGCCTTAGGCACGTAAACCAGAATATTTCCATCGGTGTGAGATGGTCCGGGATAAATTAACTGGATTTCCTGATCGCCTAGATCTAAACCCATTTTATTTTGAAACGTTACGGTGGGGTAAGCGATAGTCGTTCCTTCCACTTCATCTTGTGTTAATCCAAAATTCTGAAAATGTGCCAACTCATAGGGTAAGTACTTTTCCATATTCTGTCTGGCGTTTTCTTGTGAGATAATGGTTGCTCCTATTTTAGCGAACTCTGCATTGCCGAACGTGTGATCCATGTGATAATGGGTATTAATCACATACTTGATTGGTTTATCCGAAATAGACCGTATGTCGTTAATGAACCGTGTTGCGTTTTTTGCGGACATTAGAGTATCGACCACTGCGATTCCATTATTTCCGATGACAACCCCGGCATTAGCACCATAACTGTCCGCGGGTCCATCGCTCGGCGCAATAAAGGCGTAAACATTGTCAGCAACCTTTACTAGATCTTGCGCAAAAGCTGCCTGACAGGTGATTAGCAAAACTGCAATCATGACCGGTACAACAAATAACTTCCTAAACATGCTCATACCCAGTCTAAACATTTTCTTTATACCTCCTTTGAAAATATGCCCGTGAATAAGTACCTGCTACTTATCGCTAATATTCACACCAATATACCTGGTGGGTTAGCTTCATATTTATATTCAGATTTAAGGTATCCATTATCCAACAGATAAGTAATAATCTTATCCGCACATTTGTTGGGGGGACTTTCGGCCGTTTTCACTACGATTTCCGGGTATACAGGAGGCTCGTATGGGTCATCAACTCCGGTAAATCCTTTCAGTTCTCCCATTCGCGCCTTCTTGTAGAGACCTTTAGGATCCCGACATTCGCAAATATTAGGAGGCGCATCAACAAATACCTCAATGAAGGAAAGCCCCACTGACTCATGAAGATTCCGGACAAAATTACGCTGCATTTGATAAGGTGAAATTAAACTTGCTACGACTATTAATCCGGCGTCGGCAAAAAGCTTTGCCACCTCACCCACACGCCTAACATTCTCCTCGCGGTCTTCCTTGGAGAACCCGAGGTTCTTATTTAAACCATGCCGAATATTGTCCCCATCCAAAACATAGGTTATATATCCGCGCTTTATGAGTTCCCGCTCCAGGAGAAAGGAAATCGTACTCTTACCGGATGAAGGAAGGCCGGTTAGCCAAATAGTACAGCCTTGTTGACCGAGGCTCTTTTCCCGCTCTCCACACTCGAGATGATTATCGTGCCACACAACATTAATCGCTTTAACAATGTTCATAGCATCCTCCACATAGCGCTTTAATCACCAGATCGATTTTATTTTATCTGTATCAGACATCCTTCCAAAATATCAACCAACGTTATCCTTTATGCTCAAAATTCTATATTTCCCCTCCTTTACATGGAAATTGCAGTATTCAATATTACGCACAGCAGCATGATAATCCTTAAACTTGTTGTAGATAATTCTTATGAGATATGTCCCATTTCGTGGCATTTCATCGGATACGAACCGGGTCTTTGCAAGCATAAGCCAGAATACCGGAAAACCGCATGTATCAAGTACAACCAGGTATACACTGGCTTTTTCGGATAGACTTTGAGGATAATCGATTTGCAGGACCTCTCCCTTATCCAAAAGCCCATAGTAAAAGATGGTCCCCGCATTACCGAACGGCAAATAGGCTTTTCGCACAAATTTGCCCGGCAAATGCTTGTGCCATTGTAGGGTTTTTAAAACGTAATAATGCAAAAAACAATAGAAGCCATTTCCACGGTGCTTCAGATCACTCATAAACTTTTCATAACTTTCTATTTCAGGCTCTATCGGACAGGGTGGAATTTGTAATTTGTTGTCGATTTTTACAGCAGGACATTCGCCATTTTTATCCCAATTGTAATAGCGCAAAAAAATTGCATATGTCCCCGGCGTCAACATGACCGATTGCCATGAATCATGATTGGTGCATTTCATCGAACTCAGGGTACTAACCTCTCTTCCATGCCTGTAGAAGGAAATGATCCATTGTTTGGCGGACTTTCGGGCTGTTTCCACATGGATGAGGATTTCACCGCTTACCTCAAGGGGGCCCACATGGTGCTGTACCGAGTGGGGATTCCACCTGGGCGCGACAATCATTACATAGGGAAGTCCCCAGGTCCTTGTCTGGCTTTTGGACCAACCCTGCCAGGAAAGAGACTCATGCTTTCCCAGCAACATTATGCCGCCTTCCTTGTTAATCTTTCGCAGAACCCAGCGCATAACATAAACAAAACCATAAGAACACGCCGAAATTACAATTTGAAACGGTATGCTGAACCAATTTACGATCCGTCGCATATAACCACCCCTCACAGCTCCTGTACTGCCTTGCGTCACTCATGTTTGAGGATTTTATTATATGTGCCTGGAAAAAAAGCTTAACTAACTATTATCCGCGAACATATCGGGCACTGTATAATTAGTATCTTCCGCAATAATATCCCTTACGGTGGCGATCCAGGATCTCAAGTGTTTTTCAATGGTTTGGTGCTTATAGCGTTTACCCGGATATTTGACAATTACTCTAATCGAGTCCATACGCACTCTCACAATCAAATCTATGTCATAGGGCTGTGCGTCGGAAGCATCTTCGTATTGATGCCATTTACATTTAGTCATTAAAGGTATACGCGGATAACCGTATTGAAAATTCAGTAAAATCGGCGCCGACTCTGCCGCGGTCGGTACCTTGCCGTCGTTGGCGAGTATTTCATATGTCAGCCCTTGATGTGGAATTTCACTATACCGTTTCTGAAAACTACTTATCAGGGTCTTCGTGGAACCCTTGGGAGAAACCGTCAAACGTAGCGGAACATCACCGGCAAAGCGTCCGGCCACATCAAAATAAGATCCTATTTCCGCTAAATTCCTGCGGTGAAAACGGTGGGTGATAATTGGCCTCATTTGGCCGGTCAACGTCGAAAGATAACGATAGAGACCAACTGAGAAGTAAAGAAACACCTTTCCTTTACCAACCTGATTGTTAATCAGTAATTCTTCAAAGGTAAAGGTTTCGTAGTATATTTCCACCGGCTCACCTTTTATGGATTTTTCGTTGTAATCATAGGGTATTCTTGTTGTACCACCTTTAACCTCATCCAACCACAGTTGCAAATAATTATCCTCCACATGATCTTTTTTCATCTTTTCGATACATGCCATATAATCTGCAAACCTGGTATCGACAGGTAAAACTGTGGCCTTGGAATCGTAGTAGTACCGGAATATATCCTCTAAAATGATTTCACACGTCCGCCCGTCCGCGATCAACATGTGAAAAACCGCCACCACCGCATATTCATTATTACCCAAGGCTGCGGCACAGATTGCCATCAAAGGCGCTGTTTCAATTCTCAGGCGCCCGATCAATTCAGATTCAGCTTCTTTCAAACGTGTTCCTATATCTTCCGCGGCACACGAACTGAGCTCCCTGTAATCCAAGCAAAGTTCGGCGGATTCCCGCGCACACTGAATGAACGTCTTATTTCTTTCAATAAACGAGTATGACAATACGGAATGCTTTTTAACCACCTTTTTCAGACTCTCGTTGAACCGGGCCAAATCCAGCGGTTCATTTAACCTGATGCGCAAGTGCTCCACAACCCCCCAGTGGGGATGCGGCCCCAAACGATTAAAGATGGACTGCTGGGCTGGTGAGAGCGGCAACTCCGCGCCGCCGGAATCATCCGCCTCCAAAGTGTAGCCCAGTTCCCGGGCCAACTTAATCGTTGCAAGTTCCAATTCTTTTAGTCTGTTGGCGTGAGATTTCCAGGCGTCGGCCAGTTCAGGCATAATGGCTTTGTGCCTGAGAAATCCGGGATCGCCGATTGTGATTGACTGTTGGTGAAGCCCATGGGTCATCCGTTCACCCTGATAAGGTTTGAGCATCTCGTTCTCAAAACTCAAATCAAGCCTGTTACATATTTCTCTCATTGTCTGTTCGGATGCGCTGACCAAATCCTCAAACCGGATTAACATTTTTCGGTCATTTGGAATATCAGTAAGAAACCTGATGATATTCGCATTGATTTTCACCCAAAGTTGCTTCGAGTATTGCCACGGCTCTTCCCGGATATTCAGCATTCGATCGAACCGGTTGTTCACAAAGGATGCCATCATGGAGAGAGGGTGTCTAACCAGAAAAATGTAGAAAGGCTTAAATCCCATTGTCTCCGCTTTTCTTAAGGTGTCCAAGTGCTCACCGTAAGTGGGGGACTTGTCCACCAGGATCCGATCGCCCACCTTGCCCGTCAAATAGCGGTAGGTTTCCGCTATTGATACGTCCTTATTTTCCAGTTCTTCCATTATTTCCAGGGCTTTCCCCGTGTCGATGTCTTCCAAAACTTTTATGGTTTCGATCAGCCCTTCTCTAAGAAAAGCCTGATTGGATTGCGTTAGGTTTTTCTTTCGTTCACCCAGCGAATCAAAATGTAATAAATGTAGTTCAGGAGGAGCGAATATACGTGAATGTCCCATTAGCATAACCCGAAGTAATGTCGAACCTGCTCTCGGCGTACTCAGAATAAAGCATAGACGTGGGGTTGCGCTTTTACTGACAGCCACTTCGTTTACCTTGCTTCGGACCAGCTCCTGCCCTGTGTATGCACTCAGTGTTTTGATAGTGTTATAACGCAGCAACTCTGTGGGATAAAGTCTTAATCCAAATCTATCCGCAATGGCTTCGAGTATTTGCATGGCTAGGATCGAGTCGATGCCGATATCCCAGAACTCCGCCTCATCATCTACTTCCTCCAGAGCAATCCCGGTAATCACCGAGACCTGCTCTCGCAGGAATTGGTTTATTTCGTTTAAATCAAAAGGTGCGGGTGTAACCGTCTCTTTCTCGCCTGTTGCCAAAAACGGCTTTTTTGATGTCATTTCCTGCCCGGTCTGTTGAACTGCGGCCAAGGGCAGTGACTGACGGAACTTTGCGCTGTCTCCGGCCATTACCATCACCTGGGAGAGACCTTCCCTGATGATGGTCTCCCCTGCCTTTAGTCCGTCTTCGGTACTGAGGGGCGACATCCCCCAAGCCCGTTTGAAGCGAAGTCTGGAGTTTTCATCCACAGCGATCCCGCCGTTCTCCCATAATGGCCAACCGATGGAAACCGTTTGTCCGTGTCGCCGCCCTTGGCTTCGCATCCATTCCCGCCATTTGGCAAAAGAGTCTAAAAAACTATTGGCATAGGCATAATCGCTCTGTCCAATGTTCCCTAATTGGGAGATTGCGGAAGAAAACAGGATAAAAAAGTCCAGATTTTCCTTCCAAAGGAATTTATCCAAATAGATAGTCCCCTGAACCTTGGGTGCAAGGATTTCATTTACATTCTCCAGTCCTTTGCGGTAAACAAGGGCGTCCTTAATTACCCCGGCGCAATGAAACACGCCATTTATTTCTCCATATTGGGCTTTAATATCGGAGATAAGGGATTCAACCTGTTCTTCTCTGGAAATGTCCGCACGGTAGTAAACTGCCTGGCCCTGGTGCGGATCAATCCGGTTCAGCTTTTCGAGTATCGCAGAATTCTTTTCGGAGCGCCCCACCAACACAACTTTTGCCCGGTGCTCCTGAATCAGATAGCGGGAGAAAATGAGCCCAAGTCCGCCAGCGCCTCCTGTCACCAGGTAAAGACCATTTTCCCTGAACGGAATGAACTCACTGCGCTCACCGGTTTTCAGCGAGCCTGGCGTCCACTCCCGCAATCCGCTAATGAGCAGTTTTCCATTTAGATATTTCAGTTCGTTATAATCTTCTCCTGGGGAACCCAGGTTCTCAGAGACGACTTGTGCCAATACATCCACTGGCGTACCTAAGGCATCTCTAGGGATAGCGAACTCCAAGGTTTGAAACTTCAGCCTGGTTGTCTCCAGCTGAATACTTCTGGCTAAACCGCATACAGCCTCATAGAAAGGCTGTCCGCCATCGGGATCTGATTCAAATACATAAAGCAGCCTGACCCGTTTTTCATCTTTTTCCAATGAAAGCGAAAATAGCGCGCGGCATATGCAAAAGATGGAATAAACCGACTGAGTAAGTTGCTGCTTAACTGATTTATTACTTCCGTTGAACCGCTCAGACGACCAGTAATGGATAATGCTGCTTAGGGATATACCTGATTTCTCAAGTTCTGAGAATAACCTTTCGTAATCTTCCGGTTTTGCAGGATCAATGTGAAATAGGCCATCGTTTTCACAACAAAATGACCGGCCAGATTTCACCCGGACGATTCTTGATGTGGAAAGCTTTCTCTGAAGCGTGTCGAACAGACCATCGTCGTCCCCGAAAATCAAAATGTCCCTTTCATTTGCAATTTCTCTGGAAGCCAGCTTGTCAGGTGTTTTTTCCTTCCATTCCCTTGTATAATATTGAATGTCCGGGTAAGATTCCGGGGATTTTACCGGCTGGGAAGAATCAGACGAAAGCCTGGGTAAGGTTTCGTGTTCAAAAAGTAATTTGGCTCTATTTTTATCGCTGGCAATGATTTTATCGACTTCCGGGAGCCAGTAGCGGTTAGTCTCAAAAGGATAAGTTGGCAGTGAAACACGTCTGGGATGGCAATTCCAGTGCAACTCTTTCCAGTCGATATGCACCCCCGCTCCCCATAGTTGGATAAGTTTCAAGAGATTCCGGTTTTGAATCAGCTGGCGAATAAACGCCTCACCCTCTGCCCCCTCAAGAAGAAAGCTATAATCGCCCACATGACTTCTGGAATTCCACAAATACAGGTCCTCAATATCCTTCTTTCCCTGGCGGAAGGCTTTTAGTTTTTTGCGCAGGTCCTCTAAATCCGATGCCAATAAGGCCAGTCTTTCTTCCATTGGCTCCCGTCCCACCTGTAGGGTATAAGCCACGTCAATCAAACGAATGTCGCCATTATTACAAATAAAATCGTACAGTTGATTAGCTCCGGCCGTAAGGCGGGCTTCATTTTTGGCGGAGAGAAGGATGATCTGGGGGGTTGGATGACAAATTTCAGAGACAGGTGCCTGGTTTTGATATTCCTCTATAATTATATGGGCGTTGACGCCACCCGCGCCGAAGGAGCTAATGCCGGCTCTCCTGGGGTAGAATACGCGATCCCCATTTACTTGCGCGAAGGGACGTTCCCAGGACGCCAATTCTCTCTGCACATAAAAAGGCGAATCCTCAAACCTGATGTTCTCATTTAACTCTTCAGTATGAATTGAAGGTACCAACTTTTTATGTTTCATTTGCAACAGTACTTTGGTCAGTGCCGCAATCCCTGATGCGGCCTCCAGATGGCCGATGTTTGATTTTACTGATCCTACTGCGCAAAACTGACGGTCCTGTGTATGCTTCCTGAAGGCCCGGGTTAGACCCTCGATTTCAATGGGGTCTCCCAGAGATGTTCCAGTGCCGTGTGCTTCGACGTAACTAATGGTGCGGGTATCGATTCTGGCGCGTTTAAGGGCGGTCTGAATCAAATCGGCTTGCAGCTGAGGACTTGGAACTGTGTACCCATTGGTCTTTCCATTGTGGTTTATTGCTGTGGACTTGATTACGGCGTAAATATGGTCATTATCCGCCCTGGCCACATCCAAAGGTTTGAGTAGAACCGCACCAACGCCCTCACCGGGAACGAACCCGTCGCCGCCTTTGCCGAACGGTTTGCAGTATCCCTGAGCAGAAGCCATTTTCAACTGGGAGATCCAGAGGTATTTATTGGGATGAAGATTCAAGTTTACACCGCCCACAATAGCCATTTTGCATTCCCCTCTCCGGATGCTTTCGGCGGCCAGATGCAGCGCCGTAAAGGATGAAGAGCAAAATGTATCGATGGCCATACTGGGACCGTTAAGATCAAGAAAATAGGAAACACGGTTTGCAATGGAGCCATAAGACGTATTGAAAGCGATATTTTCTCCTCGCAAAGATCGCTCAACCGCATAATACTGGTACTCAGCATACATGGTTCCGACGAATACTCCGACATTTCCCTGGTAATTCTCCTTTAATGCAGTTCGGGTATATCCGGCGTCTTCCATGACTTCCCAGGCGATCTGCAGGAAGAGGCGCTCCTGTGGATTGGTCATGGCTGCCTCATTAGGTGATATGTTGAAAAAGAGGGGATCGAATTGGGCAAAGCCCTCGATAAACCCTCCCCACTTGCAATAACTGCTCCCGGATTTTTTTATATCCGGGTTATAAATTCTTCGGTAATCCCATCTGTCCGAGGGGATTTCAGTGATGCAGTCTCTTCCGAACGCCAGGTTGTCCCAAAATTCAGCTGGATTTTTGGCCATCGGGTAACGGCCGCTTAGCCCGATGATTGCGATTTCCGCATCACCCTGTGCCAAATCGGCGCAAACACCATAATCATATTTCGCGCTCTCCCCCGGAACATTTGCCCCATCGCGCCTGGATGAGGCCATGGATGTAGCCGGTGGTGCGGAGGCAAAATCTTCCACTACTTCACTCCCCCTGAAGAAGGCCTCCAACCGGGGGGCATGGTGCGCAACCAGATATAACGCGGTCTCTGACAGGGTACGGACTTCAAAGAACAGCGTTTTCGAAACATCGCCCACATCCCTGGCGATTCTTAAATTGAGTTTTGTAATGAGCAAGGAATCGATGCCGTAGTTTTCCAGCGGAGTGTTCAATTCCAACTGGTTACTGGATATTTCCATTAACTCCGAGAAAATTTTCACCAGGTACTGCCGCGTTCTCTGGACGAGTTCAGCGCTGGAATCCGGATGAAAACCTTTTTGATTTTCCGAAAGGGGAATTTGCTCCCTAGGCTGGGACTGCAACTCATAATTGCCACGCCAATACCTGAAGATTGGCCGCAACTCCTGTTTGGCATATAAAGTGCGCCAAACCTTTCTCTGGCCTTTCGTAACGCCGGTTGTACGAGGTAAGTCTCCCTCTTTAAACAAATCTATTTCGTATATTTCAATCCCATGAATTTTAGATACGGCTCCGAGCATTTTTTGTGTTATTTTTTTATACTCGTCTACGCTAATTAATGTATCGATTTCCTGAAATACCACTACTCTTTCCTGGTCATCTATTTCATAGGAGAATACGGCGCCCGGCAAGGTTAGCTCGGGGAGATGCTTTTTAAGTGTCGATTCAATATCAACTGAATAATGATTCTTGCCATGGATAATAATAACTTCCTTTTCACGGCCGACAACGTATAGATTGTTATCTTCGATAAATCCAAGATCCCCCGATCGAAAGAATCCTTCCTCTTTTGTATCTTTAAGGATACCCCAAAACGTACTTTCCGTTTCCTTTTCACGATTTAGATATCCCGACGCTTTAGCGGGAGATTTGATCCAGATTTCACCGATCTCATCCGGTGCGCAAAGCTCACAAGTTTCCGGATTAACAATTATTATTTTATTAGGCTCTTCGATCTCTCCACAGCTGGTTATAAATCTTCTATCTTCGAGGTCTGTGTGCCTTATTTTATTTTCTTTTAAACCGTTAATCTCCAGAGAGAGACAGCGGATAGATTCTCCCGGGGCTTTACTGGTAACCGGACATAATTCCGAAAGTCCATAAAGAGGGCAAAAAATCCTCTCGTCAATTCCCAAAGCTCCAAATTTTGCCAAGAAATTTTCGTATGTCTGCTTGCGTATGAATTCTCCTGAACATACAATCGCTTGAAGGGAATGCAGCGAAATATTTTCAACGGCCGAGCTGTCTATTGTAGAACAACAGTAGTCAAAAGCAAAGCTAGGGGCCCCGGTTTGAGTAGCTTTATACTTATCAATCATTCGAAACCAATATTCCGGGTTCATCAGAAAACTGCTTGGTGATAGCAGCACACAGGTGGCGCCGTGCAATAGGGGTCCCAGGATGGCAAAATTCAGGCCGAAAGCATGGGATTGCGATATCCATGCCACAACACGACTATTACTATTTACTCTCCACCGAGGTGAAGCGGCCTGATACATTAAGGTCCTATGATTTATCATAACCCCTTTGGGCTGAGACGTGGAACCCGAGGTATATAACAATAAGGCGAGGTCTTCCGGTCCCTGCAGCCTCGCGCCCACAACACCGGAACAATCCGGCAGTTCATCAACGTTCAATATGGAAACGAAACCGGCAACGTCTTTTGTATGTAAAAATTCTTTAAAATTGCTGTTCGTTATAATGCAATCCGCTTTTGAATCCTTAAGAATGCGGCTGATATTTTCTATATCCTGCTCTTTGGGCACCCTGCTGTGAACTGAAAACGGTATCGCCACGATATTTGCATACCAACAGGCCGTGAGACCGTAAATGTATGCCAGTCCTTGGGGAAGGAGCAGAATTGCTTTTCCCTGGGGTTTTACGTGTTGCTGCAGAATACTGCCCAGGATTTCCGTTTTTTGAACAAGTGTTTCTCCAGTAAGAAATTCGCTCTTGACATTTTCCTCTTCATAAGTAAAAAATTTTTTATCAGGAGATTGTTTACAATTCTTAAGGATCTCGAAAAGACAAAGTCCGAATTTATTGTATATTTTTTCTTCCACTCTTATCCCTCCTTACAATATTTATTTTATATGGTAATAGACAAGTTATTTAAGAAATATTACCATATATATAAATATAAATTTCACGGAATTTCCGATGGGATTAATTGGTTTTTCCGATTTTGCAGGTAGGAGTGATATTAATGGATACACGTCAATTAAAGGCATTTGTCACAGTGGCAAGCACACGCAGCTTTACCAAAGCTGCGGAAATATTGGATTATGCACAATCAAGCATAACAGGGCAGGTGGGTTCCCTGGAAAACGAACTGGGAATCAAGCTTTTTGAGAGACTGGGCCGGCAAGTGGTCCTGACACAAAAAGGACAACGATTTATAAAATATGCTGAAAAAATTATAAATCTGTCTTACGATGCTAAAGAGGCGGTATCAGATTTGTTAAATCCCAGCGGAACAATGATTATAGCGTCGCCGGAAACGCTAGCCGCCGTTCGCCTGCCGCCTTTGATCCACCATTTTCATAATCACTATCTGAATGTAGAATTGATCGTAAAAAAATGCCACCCAAAAGAAATAACATCCTTACTAAGAAACAACCAGATTGATGTTGCCTTCTTCCTGGGGCGTGAGATGAACTTTCCCGACATTGTGTCAGAAATACTTTTATTTGAACAAATGACTCTGGTTTCCAGCCCCCACCACCCTATTACCGGAAAAATCCCAGTAACAATCCAGGATATTCAGGGAATGACATTGATTTTATGCGAGGAAGGCTGCGGCTACCGGGATGCCTTTGAAAAGGTTTTGTATAAAGCCGGGGTTCAGCCGGGGACAGTTCTGGAGTTCGATAGCATTGAAGCCATAAAAAAGTGTGTTATCCAGCAGCTTGGTATCACATTGCTGCCACGAATGGCCGTAGAGGGGGAGTTGAACCGAAACGAACTGACGGACCTGCAATTGCAGGGCGCAGATTTTGATATGAATACTCAGATTGTTTATCACAAGGATAAATGGATTTCACCCGCCCTTTCAGCCTTTCTAAAGCACTCCAGGGAGATACTGGCCAACAGGGTGAGCTAAGGACGACTATTTTGGGGATGCCGTTAACACTATTGGAATATATTTATCATGTATAGCCGCCCTGAGAATAAAAAACTCCCGCCCGGGGAGTTAAAACATTCATAATTAATTCACTTTTAGCAAAAGCCTGCAGCAATGTTTAGTTTTTTAGATGCCTGTATTTCCCAACAATACTGTTTAATATAAAACAAGCCCGGGGACAACGGCTTTAAGGCGTTTCCTACCGTTTTGCGCCTTGGGCAAAGCGAAAGGAATGGGTATAAATATGAAGCCTTTCCATCTTAACAATCTTGCAATCAGTGTTGAAAAACAAGGCCCCACCCGTATTTCAAAGGCGAGTTTCCCGCTTCGATACGGAAGGTACTCGGAGATAATTACATCCGAATACGAATTCCTGTTCAATCTGAATGGTGAAATTAAGTTTATCAGAGGCCTTAATACAAGCTGGCCTCATCCGGCGGAGCAGTTAAAACGAACTGCCGGCAATGACTGGGTGTACTATACCGTCGGTGATCGTAGCGGTAACAATGGCATAAATTCTTGGTTGGGAGAATACTATTTGCCTTGTCTTCCATATCCAAGCAACTCAATCTGGGAGATCAACTATTTGTCGGATCCCAGGATTATGAATGCAATTGCCGCATGGGCTCAATTGTACAGCAACCTATGTGTATCAACCAGAGACGGGCTATATACAAAAGCTAAGGAATTGATAGAACGCATCATAGAAAATCATGATGGTGTGCTGTACGAAAGAGCGCGGATGCTAAATCAGATCATTGGTGAAAAGGTGTCGGTTTTGCCTCCGGACACACGTCATGTCGACTATGAGATTATCCCGCTTATTATTGCGGACGGATGCCTTTATCACTGCAATTTCTGTTGTGTTAAATCGGCGAGCAATTTTCAGCCGCGCTCCAGATTTAATATCATGAAACAAATTGGTGAATTAAAGGCTTTTTATGGCCGAAACATTGAGAACTATAGCGGGCTCTTCTTAGGCAATCATGATGCCCTTGCGGCCGGGGAAGCTCTGATTTGCGATTCCGCCTCTGAAGCCTACAGCGCTTTCGGGCTTGGGAGGTATGGGGACATAACACCTTCGCTTTTTTTATTCGGGAGCGTGCATTCGCTCCTTAAGTCCGGAAATGGATTATTTGAAAAACTGAATCAGCTCCCTTTTTATACCTACATCAACATCGGGATGGAATCCAATGATACGCCGACTCTGGCATACATTGGAAAACCACTGGATGAATCATCTGTTTGTGAAGCTTTCAAGAGGATGCTTGATATTAATGCCACTTATAAAAATATTGAGGTTACTGCCAATTTTCTTATCGGAAAAGGATTGTCCGATGAACATTATCAATCCCTAAAAACGTTACTTCGCGACACATCTGTAGCCGCCCAGGGCAAAGGGACGATATATCTTTCACCCTTAAAAGACAGCCCCAAAAAACGCGAATTACTGCCCTTGATCAATAAACTGCAGGAACAAAGCAAAATGTCTGTTTATATTTATTTGATCCAACGGCTTTAATGACAATACATTGTTGCCGCCAATTCATATTGTCCGGAATATGACGGGATTGCCGGCTAAACATTGGCATATTTTTTCCTGGACTATTCAATACGCAGGGAATTAACAAAAAAGCCGGTAGATTAATAGCACACAATCCCGTCACGCCGCCATGCCGTCTTTGTCCCCGGACCGGACGGCTCTTTCCTTTCCGGACAACAGCACGAACAGCAGTAATGCCGCGCACAGGGCTATTCCCACTATCCCCACTCCCTTTTCCGCTCCCATAATCATCATCCAGCCCAGGGCTATGGGGCCAAGCATCTGGCCCACGTATTCCACCAGGCTGTAATAGCCCATTGCCTTGCCCTGGCCCAGTTCGGAAGCAGCCCTGAGACCCGCGAAGTAGTTTATAAGCAGGGCAATTCCGAAGCTGTCGGCTATCCCCAGTATTATTATGGCCACAAAGGCGGCCGTAACCGTCCCCTGGTTGGCGAACAGCAGCATGGCTCCGGCCACCAGCAGGGTGTAAACCACCACCGACTTCATGGCACCCAGGTATTTGGCTATATATTTGGTCAAAAAAGGTCCCAGATAAATAATGCACAGTCCGTTGAGCATAAAGGCGCGGCCTATGTTGGAGGACGATATGCCGGATTCTTCCGCGAAAAGCGGGAAAAAGTACATTAGAAACATGCCGCAAATGGAAACCGGTATAAAAATCAGCAGAAAGAAGGCCAGCACGTTAAGGTTGCTGAAAAAATGCCCCACCTTGGCCAGGGAAACCTTTTCCACCACAGCCTCCCGGGAGGAGACAATTAAATTTGGAATCATTTTATAGGCAAAAATACCTGCCAGGGCGATTATTCCAAATGCCGCGAAAAACACATTGGAAAACCCCATCCTTTCGGCCAGCATCGCTCCCACCACGACCCCCACGTTCATCCCGGAAAAGACACCGGAGGTAAGAAAGGCGATTCCCTTATTTTTCTCCTCCTCGGTGGAACCGGACATGGCAAAAGTCTGCAGGGCTATTATGGCCAGGCCGAAACCGGAACCCACCACGGCCCTGGAAAAAATGAACACAAACTGATTGTGGGTAAGGCCGGACAGCAGCGTGCCCGCCGCCAGCACCACCATGCCCGTGAGAAAAGCCGGCTTCCAGCCCCTGGCGTCAATCATATAGCCAGCCAATACGGAAAACAGCGCCACGAACAACATTTCCGCCGAGATGGGCAGTCCCAGCACCACGCTTTCCGGCAGTCCCAAAACCGGCTGGTACAAATCTTTCATCAGCACCGGAATAAAGGAAACCGACATAAAGGTTCCGGTAAACATTATAAAGCCCAGCGGGCGCACTATATCCACGCCCCCGTCCGGAAGCCCCGGCGCTCCCGGCCCCGTATCCTTCCCGGGGCCGGCCCTGCGCCCGGATAATATGCCCCCCAGTATGGACAGCTCGGTGAGCACGAATATTAAAACCACCAGTATGGTAGCCATGTCTATAACTATATTTTTGACCAGGGTTTTGTTCTCTTCAACAAACCCGAACAGGTCCGTGCCCACCTCCACCATGGCCACGATTTCACCCCGGGAATTATAAATGGGCCCCAGGGCGTATATCCAGTCGCCGTCGGCGTCGCTTTCCTTGATTGTGATGATTTTACCCCGGTCATAAACCGGCATGTATTTCGAATTTTTATAATCAAAATCAATGGGGTAATAAGTGCCGATGCTGTCGTCATAGAACATCAGGGCGTAAACCTTGTTGTCCGCCACCTTGTACAAGGCGCCGTACTGCCCGGCGTTCCACGGGTCCTGGTTATCATTAAATATTTTAAACAGCTGTCTCCTTACGGAGTTATAATCCCAGCCCATGAACTGCTCCAGATTATCAATCCTCTGTATGGCATCGCCGTCAATTACCGAGGGCGCCAGCTGCACCGTTTGTGCAAGATTATCCAGCACTTTATTTTCGTAACGGGTGAAAAAACTTTTAAAAAGCATATCTGAAACAATTCCCGCCGAAAGGGTCACGGTAATAAAAATGAAAGCTATCTGAACCGCGGTTCTGGGAAAGTTTCTTTTCAGCACATCAATATATAGGCGTCTGAGCATCAATACCACAACAGACAGCCAGGCCAGGGGCAGCAGCCAGGCCAAAATTCTCCCCGCCACCACCGTCCCGGGATAACCGGCGCTGTCGCCGTAGAAAACTATGGCGCCGTTTTCGCCCTGATAAATAATTCTGCCGTTATTGATGGTAAAAAGTGAACCGTCCGCGCCATGGTAAAACTGGTAAAAAGCCTGGCATTCTTCTTCAAACCCCTGTTTTTTCAGAATGTCCGGGGACAGCAGGTCCCTGATTTCTCCGGAGGAGACATCAATACTGCGTATTTTCCTTACCCCCAAATCGGCAAAGCACAGGTTTTCCCCGCCGTCCATATTTAACTTCCAGGGAATAGAGGCTCCCCCCGCCTCTCCGCTGCCGCTCACCGAATAAAGCAGGGTGGAATTCCCGCTCCCGTCCACAGTGTATATTTCTCCCTTTTTGGTGGTATAGGCGCATTTGCCCTCCTGTCCCGAACACTTGACATCCACCAGCATAACCCTTGCATTTTCCAGGGAAAAGATTCTTTTTGCCTTTGCATTCCCGCTCCCGTCCAGGGGTATTGTATACATTTCCACATCCCCCTGCCCCTTGAAACAGCAGTAGATGCTGCCGTCACGGCATTCCAGGGAACTTATCCAGCCTTCCCGCAGGGGTCTGCCGCCTTCGGGGTATTCCCTGCTGTATATTGTGCCGGCATATTTACCCTTTGAGTTAAACCGGATTATCTCCTCTTTTTCCACAAAGGCCCCGTCGGAATCCAGCACCCGGTTTAAAACATAAAAATAGCCTGCCGGGTCAACAGCAAGTTCACTGGCATAAAAAAAACTGCCTGTCTCCCTATTGCCGCCTTCAATAGAAAAAACCACATCCCCGTTGGCTGTTGTCTTCACGATTCTCTTCATGGACTGGTCGATTATATACATGTTGTGGGACGTATCCGCCGTAATAAAAGAGGGATTGACAAAATGCAGATTTTTATCGAAAGGGTTTTGAAAATAAGTATCTTTAATCTGGTACATTAAAAAAGGCAGTAAAATAAAAGCGCCTACCAACGCTATATAACCATAAGCTTTTCTACTCATGACAGCCTCCAGGTGATAAAAAATTACAATACCAGGTCATCCATTTTTTTATAATACCAATAGGTTCCTTCCCCCGGATAGTAGTACTCGGGGAAATAGCCCACCTGCTGAAAGCCCCTGGCTTTCAGGAAATATCTTATGGTTTTGTACTCATCCCGGTCAGAGGTATCAATCAGAAGATATCGCCCTCCTTTATCCCTGATAAAATCCAGCATTATATCAAACATCCTGGCGGCTATGCCCTTGTTCCGGCATCTTTTAGAGACAGCCAGGAATGCTCCAATGTACCCGTTGTTTTTATGTTCATCCTCCTTCACCCCGTTAACGGCAATAATTTCTCCCCTTTCGTTTTCCATATACCAGTATCTGCTCTTTTCTTCCCGCAGGCTCAGCAGGGGGTGGTTTCTGGCGTCTTCCTCCTCCCCCGGGGTCAATCTGGCGTCAAAGGATTCCTGGGAAAGCAGGAAGTCGGAGGCCCTTTTAGCTTCCTCCGGGGTGGTAACCTCGCAGATATAATAGTTGTCCGTGTCTTTAGAGGTATTAAGGTTTAAAGCGTTATGCATTTGACACATCTCCTTTTAATCCAAATCATTAACAAATAAATGCTGCTTGGAGTTAAAAGAAAATTACGTCAATTATTTGTTAGATGATCAATTAATTATCAGGAATAAAAATATAAACCTGTCCGGTCTAAGCCGTCAAAGTGCCGCTCCATTCCTCCGGAGCGCCTTTTTTGAAATATTCGTCGCATAAAAAGAAATATATCTTGGCCGCCTCATCCCAGTGATTATTTCTGATAACTTCCACAAACCTGCTTCGGGAATCATAAAATCGCCCGTCCTGGTAGAACATAATCCCTTCTTCAAACAGCTCCTTGGTCTCCTGTTTCAGCCTCCTGATCACCCCGGGGTCGCATTGGAACACATCGTAAATCCTGACCGGCTCTTCCTTGTTCTCCACCTGGACAAGTCCCAGCCAGCGATACTGGAATTGTTCCGTTACGGTATCATCAAGCATGTCCTCTGTAACCAGAATGGAAGTGCCGAACTTTTCCGTAAGTTTTTCTATGGTGGCCGCCAAATTGACCGTATCGGAGATAACCGCGCCCTCCAGCCGCTTTTCCTCCCCCACAATACCCAGCATCAGCGGCCCTTTATGGATACCTATACCGATATCTATGGGATTATAGCCCGACCTTTTTCGCTGTTCATTAAACAATTCCAGCTCCGCTCTCATTTGCACCGCGGCATTCATGGCATCCCGGGACCCGCCGGGGAATACCGCCATTATTCCGGCACCCAGGTATTTGCCTATAAATCCGCCGTTATTTCGTATTACCGGGCCGATTCTTTTCAAAAAGGAGTTTATAAAGTTGAAACTCTCTTCCGGCGTTAAAGAATCTGCCATAACAAAGAATGAACGAATATTGGTGAACAAAACGCACATCTGCTGTTTAACCTGATCACCCAGCTGAACGTCAACTATGCTTTCCTTATTGAGAGAACTTAGAAACTGCTGGGGTACGAAACGAAGATAAGATTCGTTCAACAGGGTGATGTCCGATATGTATTTTCGTATATGCTCGGACATTTTGTTGAAACCCTCGTTTAAATCTCCCACTTCATCCCTGGTGTTCACAGTGACCTCGACATTCCAGTTGCCGCCGGCCACCTCGTTGACCCCGTCACGCAAAACCCTGATTGACTTGAGCAACAAATAGGTCATTATTAAAAAGGCGATAACTATTATGAAAATAGCCAGGGCAATGGTCTTGCCTATACTCAACAGCAAATTATTTTTATATTGAATGAAACCGTTTAAATCCATGCCGGTTTCATATACTCCCACCGCCTTACCCTGGGGATTATACAGGGGACTCAGGGCGAACATCCAGCTTCCGTCGGGGTCGCTGGTTATAACGGTGGCAACCTTGCCGGTTTCCAGCACCTTTATATAATCCTGCGCCCCATAATCAAGGGGATAATAGGGACTTACACTGTCATCGTAAACCATAATTTCAAACACCCGGCCATCCTCAACCTTGTATACCACCCCATAAAATTCATCCGCTGTTTTGCCGGAGTTTTCTTCCAGCATGGAGTGCACCCGCTCCCTGACCACCTGGTAATCCCCGTTCATAAAGTGCTCTGGTATTGTAATATTTTCCAGCTCATTCCCGGCAATGGTTCTGGACCCCATATTGGCCAGTATGCTCATTTTGGCAAAAAGCTCATCTTCAATTTTTTGGGCAAATTTAACGTATACCACCCCCGCCACCAGAGCCAGGGAAATGGCAATCAAGGGAACAAAGACGGCAATCTGTTTAATTATCAGCGAAACCCTCCGCTGCATAATGTCAATATAAAGAATTCTGACGCCCCAGCAGATAAGGCCGGCGGTAACCAGGGGCAGCAGCCAGAAAAGCAGCTTTAGCACCATGCTCATTGCGGGATATTTAAAACTATCCAGAACAAGCTCCACCCTGCCGTCCGGCCGGGCATGAATAACCTGGTCGGCTGCCCCGGTATAAAGGGAGCCGTCCTTCGCCACGGCAACATTGGCCAGGCCGGTAAAGGGAATGTCGATACCCTGCGCTGAAAGCCTGTCGGCTGAAATCAATGTGTCCGCCCGGACGTTCATGCCCTCCGCGGTTATCCTGTTTATTTCCCTTTTTCCCACGTCCGCGAAATATATAACGTTTCCCGGCCCGGCGTTAAGATACTTGGGTATGGACCTGAAGGCGCCGCCATCACCGCCGCCGGCATACAGCAGAACGGATTCTCCATAGGGTTCAACCCTGAATATTTCTCCCCTCTTGGTGCTGTAGAAGGTTGACCCGACCCTGTAACCGGTAACGTTGGATAAATACATATCCCGTGTCATTGATACGTTAAACAGATTTTCAACTCTTTTGCCGTCAAGGCTAAGCTTGTTCAACAACAAATTATTGGTTTCCACACTGTAAAAGTAAATATTTTCATCTATTATGGCCAGGGATTGCAGCAGTCCCGTGCGAACGGGCCTTTTCGCCTCCGGGTAATCCACCCGGTAAATCACCCCGTCAAACCGCCCCTCAGGAGTATAGCGAACTATTTCTTCCGAATTTACATAATGCCCGCTTGCGTCCAGATTGGTGTCAAGCACGTAAAGAAAACCTTTACTGTCCACGGACAGCTCCGTATAAAGGCACACTGCGTCTTTATATCTGTTGTCCCTGCCTATTGCATAGGCCAGTTTTCCCGAACTATCAATTTTTAAAATTCTCTTTCTCGATTTGTCGATGGTATAAATATTGTTCAAGGAATCCGGTATTATAAACGACAGATTCTCAAATGTCATTTTCCTTTTAAAAGGCGATTCCTCAAAAAAATCCCTGTAGTTTAACTGTAAAAAGCTCAATATTACAATTGTCAATAATACAAATCCCAGCAATAATTTGCTTTTCTTCATTATTGCACCTCAGTTTCCAAACCTTTTGATATTTATTTTACCGCTATAATTACTGTATTTCAATTAATTTAGACAAATTTTAACAAAGTGTATTGCTCAGGATTGTTGCCTATTGTAAAATTAGGGCATAAATTTGTATATTGAAGGTGTATTTATTTTGATTGATAAGATTTTAAGGTCCCTGGTTCAACCTATCATTAATAAAATAATAATAGTGCCCCTGAGAAAATTAAAAAATTTACCAAAAGTAATAGCTAAAGCACTGCAAACGGGAATTAAAAAATTTATTGATACAAAGCCCTCGTCAATAAAAGATTATTTTAAAATAGGCTCTTATTACGTTTCAAAAAGGTTCATTGTGCTCATTGTGCTCATAATATTATTTTTAACTTTCTGCGGCGTTAAATTTTTGCCCAGGGTATTTACGGATAAACCGGCCATCCTATATCAGAAGGCGAAGGAACAGCTCAAACATACCGGAAAAGCGAAGGTGTACAATGAAAACAATATTTTGGTATATGAAGGCGAACTGGCTGACGGGTTGTATAACGGCACAGGAAGCCAATACAGCGAAAAAGGCGTGCTGGTGTACCGGGGACAATTTGAAAAGGGTTTGATGAACGGCTCCGGAACACTATACAATTTAAACCAGACCATAAAATACCAGGGCGGCTTTTTGGGCGGCGTTTATAACGGATACGGCAAATTATTCGACGACAAGGGAAAACCGGTTTATTACGGTGAATTCAGCAGCGGGGCATATTCAGGGCAGGGCAAGGAATTCCTGCTCACTGAAAATGCCAAAAAAGAACAGATTAAGTATGAAGGGCAGTTTAACAACGGCATATACAACGGTCAGGGAAAGCTATACGACCAAAACAACAATATGATATATCAGGGTGAATTCAGCAATGCCGCCTTTTCAGGCCAGGGAACCCTGTATTTTCCCGACGGAAAAATAAAATACGAGGGAGAATTCAACAACGGCAACTATCACGGACAGGGAAAATTATACGATGAAAAAGGAGTGCTGTTGTACCAGGGCCAGTTTGAGAACGCCACCTATTCCGGCCAGGGAAAATTGTACCACCCCGGCGGAAAAATTAAATATGACGGACAATTCGGCAACGGGGTTTATAACGGCCAGGGAAAACTGTACGATGAAAAGGGAGTTCTTTTTTACCAGGGGGAATTTGCCAACGGTGATTACTGCGGCCTGGGAAAACTATGTGATAATAAAGGAATGCTGTATTACCAGGGCCAGTTTGAGAATGGTGATTATGCGGGCAGCGGCAAAATTTTCGACCGGAACAACCAGGTTGTATGCGAAGGAACCTTTGAAGGCGGTTATCTTAACGGGGAAGGAACGGAATACTATCCCGACGGCAATGTAAAATACAGGGGTGTTTTCCTGGCCGGGAAATATGGCGGGGAGGGGGTCCTGTTTAATCCGGACGGCTCCGTACAGTGCCAGGGGACCTTTGAAAACGGCTTGTTCACCGGAACCGCGGCTGACGCCGGCGATACCACCGGCGACACCACCGGCGGCGCTGAAGCCGGCGCTGAGGCCGGCACAGGCAGCCAGGCCCCGGCGCTGCAAACCGGCACGGCTGAAAAGGAGCCGGTACCTGAAAAAACTGAGCAAACTCCCGGATCAATGTAAATACCGCGCCCATGCCGGGCGCACTAAAAAGGGAGGAATACAGGCAAACCCTGTATTCCTCCCTTTTAACGTTTATAACGGCTATCTTTGCTTATTGCTGTGATATTGCTTTTCCTGCCGGCCTTTTTGGGTCTAACTGGCTTTTCCCAATTCCTGGGCCAGTTTTATCCCGTCCTTCAAATTGTCAGCCAGCTCCTTCAAAGACCCGGAGCCCGATCTGACGCTTTCCTTCATGCCCTTGGTATTATCCTTGTCGGCATCCTGTATGTCGGACGGGTTGCCTTTCTTGCCGGCCTCGGACCTGGTCTTGCTGTCCACCAGGTTGGCATCGGCCTCCGCCTTGCTGGACTTGCCCGCGGCCCTGTTGGTGTCGTTCAGCAGTCCCGCCAGCTGAATTCCCGCTTTCCTGGCCAGCCCGCGCTGGGCCTCGTCCCGCATCTGCCTGTCCTTCCTGATCTCTTCGTTCATCCAGCCGGGATTGTCCCCGGACTCCTGGGGCGCGTGGTATCTCAAATGCCCCGGCTCCCTTTCCTGCTGGGATTCCTGACTGAATTTGAAATTGGCCTTGGCGCCGGGCCCCATGCTTTCAACCTGGCTGAGGCCGGAGCCAACAGAACCCGCCATTTTGGTGCCCTGGGTGGCTACCTGCTTGGTCCCGGACCTCAGGGCTGTTGATAAAAGGCCTCCGTCGCCGGAACCGCCCAGGGACAGGTTTCCTGTGCGCATCACGTCAAAGGAGTTGCTGTAGTTACCTCCCAAGGCGTTGCCCACCGCGGCTCCCGCCACGCCTGACCCCACCTGGGCTGAGTCCACAAGCACGTTAACCGCGGTGCTGGTGGCCTGGGCCCTGAGCAGATCGGTATTCCTGGGGTTGTTGTTCATGGCCAGGGTTAATAGATTCCAGGTGGTCAGCAGCACGTCCAGCGCTCCCTTGGCCATGGCCAGTATAACCGCCGCCGTGGTGCACACGGCCGCTATGGACCCGCAAACCGGAGCCAGAGGCGGAATCAGCGACAGCAGTCCCGCCACGGTGGCCACCCCTGTAAAGAGGTTGCGCAGCGGCTTGATAAACAGTTCTCCCACGCCCTTCAGGAAAAGGTGGGCCGTGGTCAGGCTTCCAAAGGGTTTGGCCTTTGCTATGGCCTTGAATTCATTATAGTCCTTTTTCCAGTTGTTCCAGTAACTGAATACAACCTTTGACTTTTTGTCATATCCGCCCTTGCTCTTCTGGGTGTCAATTTCCACAGCCCCCAGTGTGACCGCGGAAAGACCGGCGGATAAAATACCGTAGAAAAGTTTTGATTTCATGTACTGCCAGAAGGTCAATCCCCTGCCCAGCACACCCTTGACGGTTGCCTTGGCGAATTTAAGCTGCTTTCTCTTCACCGCCACGTGGCTTTCACTCAAACTGGACTGCTTCGCCAGCCTGGCGGCATCCTTTTTGTAACTTTTGGCCAGGGTGGCTATTTTATTGTTCATACCCCGGCGCTCTATGTCGCTCTTGGCTTTTTTGGCAGTCTTTTTGAAATTTTTGATCTCATCCCTGTATTCTTTAATTCTGTCGTAAGCATAACCCACCACGGGGTTTTCCGCATCCACCACCGCTTCGGCCCTGCGGGCCAGGTCGTATCTATTCCTGGCGTTGAGCTCGGATTGCTCGGGCTCTTCGCCTCTCACCTTGCTCTTCTCGCCTTTTTCGTCCTCGACTTCCCTTGACCCGCATAGGGAATCCTTTATGGTCTCCAGGTCCTTGTCAATTTTGCGGAGTTCTTCAGACTTCTGTTTATCCGTTTCCCGCCCGGCGGACTTTTCCTTGTCGCCCCCGGACTGGCCTGATGAGCCGGAAGTTTCCTGCTGCAGCTTTGCCTTGCGCTCATTCAGGGCTCTAAACTGTGCCACGGCCGGTAAAACAAAGTCCAGGTCGCCCTCCAGGTAATCCCTGTACCTGTGAATTTTAAATTCATGCCTGCCCATTTGCTTTACATTTTCCGCGGAGTAATCCAGGTAGCCCTCCAAGGCCTTCTCGGGGTCTTCAATTTCATCCGCCTTAAGCTTTATATCGTCCGAAGACGGCTGATGACCTCCGCCTATTACCACGTTTTCGGGCTTTCCGATAACCGGCTGGGACTCCTCTTCATTCTTTTGAGACCCTTCGGGGGCTTCTTTCTTTCGCTCGCTGTTTTCCGGCGGCTTTTGTTGCTGCTGTTCCCGGGAGGGCTCCAGGTCATCCTGTTGCTGCCCTTCTTCCTTCCGGGGCTGGTCTTCCTGTTCCTCCTTCTTTTTACGGGAGAAAAGGTCTGTAAACCAGTTGCCCTGAATGGGAGTCCGGGAATCCTGCCTTAATGCCGCCCCGATCCCCGGATTGCAGGAACAGCTGCTTTTTTCCCGCATATGCCCGCTATCCTGCTTCAGCTGCACCGGCAGCCTGCCCTGCACCGGAAGTCCCCTGGCGGCCCTTTCCCCGGACCTGTCGGCTTCGGCCTCCAGCGCCGGGCTGGCCACTATGGGCAGGCCTTTTCCCTGGGGGGCGGATACCCGTCCTTCCCGCTGCTGCACCACGTGGGCAAGTTCGTGACCCAGCAGTCTTTGCCCTGAAGCGGTGCCGGGATTGAACTGACCGGGGGCAAAATGTATGTCGCTGCCCTGGGTATAGGCCTGGGCGCCGATGGAGGAGGCCCGGGTTCCCTCATGAATGGTAACGCCGGAAAAATCCGTGTTGAAAGCGCTCTCCATTTTGGCCTGCACCGCTGCCGGCATATTCCTGACAACACCGTTGCCTGAAATAGAATTACCCAGTGTTCCGGACCGCATCATCTGAAGCACCGCCCGGTTGCCCACCGCCGCCTGGAGCTGTAAAACCGGATGATTGCCCGTGGGCTGTCTGGTGGCCGCGGTATTCTCCCGGCTGGATGGTTTTTTGCTTTTGCTTAAAGCCGGGGCTCTGTCCATTACACCGGCAGCTAGACCCGCCATGACATATTCACACCTCCTTTGCTAAATGATTGGCTATGTTGAAATTTAAGGTCTTCTGTACGCCCACCACCTGACGGGAATTTTGGTTACCTTTGAGCCGGCCTGCAGCCTTACCCCCACCCGGAAGGTGCCTGTGCCGGGAAAAGCAACGGTGCCGATTGATACCGGGGGCAGCGTGGACTCAAAGGAACTCTTCTGAAACACCTCGCTTGCGCCGTAAAAAATCTGCTCTTTGTATTGCTCCACCCCCAGCAGCATATTATCGTGCTCCTCAAGTCCGGTTACTATGAGCACCGGGCCGAAACCAAGCCCATGGTCAATCTCTTCGGAAAAATAACTTCTGCCCGCCTTGGCGTTGGATTCCAGGTCTATTACCGCCACACCCGTATTTATATCTAAAACCTTGGGCTGCTCCCTCACCGTATCCGGCTGGACATTTAACTGGTTGTCCCGCAAGTCCTCATCCAGCAAGGTGGCTGCCAGCTTTGAGGAGAAATCCGCTCCATACCGGTCGGTCTCCAGTAAACCCAGGCGGTATAATACGGAGGCATTGTAAACATACTCCCCGAAGGGAACGTTTTCAACCCTTTCTATAATATAAGTGCGGCCCATATGCAAAAGGCTGATTTTAGCCAGGTAAATGCACTGTTCCCCGGCGCACTGGAGGCACTGCTCCAGTGGAAGGTCAAAATAGCTGCGCAGTACTCTTTCTTTTATTGAACCCTCAACTATATGCACCTCGTTGGAGCAATCCGTTTCAATATCCAGCTGCTTGTCTCCAATTCTAAGGTTAACCCTGCGGTCTTTCACCGCGATTCTGCCGATAATATCCGAATAGTCGCCGGCTTTTACCTGGAAAGAGGCCGAATACTCGGTTTTTTGCCCGTATTCCGGTTCGGTGAAGGATATATTGAGAACGCCTCCCTGTTCGGGGTAAAAGTGCTCCGACTCCACCTGGTATTCAACTTGAATTTGAGGGGTCTGCAATGTTTTCTCAACAATAAGGGTTATTTCAAGATCCTCACCGGGATTGACATAGCGGGGGGTTTTCTGCCTGATCCTTACCTGGGAGTCCTGGTAAATCAGGCGGTTGTCTTCCACAAGATCGGTCAGTCCTATGGAGGAAGGGTCCGGAGCCTCCTCCTTTACGAAAATTTTGTAACTCTCCTGAATGCGGTTATATTCGCTGACCTCTTCGGAACTGGTTGAGGCCCCGGCCACCGAGTGCACGGGCTCCTTTCCGTTTTCGTCATAGGCAATGCACAGATATACGTTTTTGGCATATTCATTGTTCAGAAAACCGTCGATCATGGACAGCTTCTGGGTAACCGGCGACGAGACCACTATTTCCCTGCCGGAGCAGTCCAGGGCCACCCCCGCTTCCACGGAAATGGTCTGATCGTCGATGGCAACCACTTGCAATCCGCAAACCACTCCGCTTCCAAAAAGCAGCCTGTTTACCAAACGCCGTTTGTCGTTAAAATATTTCTGTTCGGATTCAAAATCCCGGACCGTCAGCAGTTTGCCGTAAAAATAGCGGTTCCTTTCAAAGGGGTAATAACGGGGATTTTTCATAGGAATTCCCTCCTGCAATCAAATTATCAAAATTTAACATGGGCGCAGGTTTAATACTTTACTTTCGCGTCTATCTCCATGCGGGAATGCAATCCCAGGCGATTGTCCATGTCGACATCCACCAGCACGGTGTTAAACGGTATTGCGGACCTCTGATCAAGGCGCAGCAGGGTCAACTCGGACAGGTAAGTGTTAATGCCCAGGTAAGTGTGCATATCCATGTAGATCCACGGCTGCAGCACCACAAGCCTGGCTTCCGTAAAAGCCGGTTTTTCCCGGTCGAGTATTTTTTGAACCGCCAACAGCCGCTGCTCCGTTTCCACGCATTCTTTTTTTATCAGCACCGTGAAACAATATGGGTCCAGGCCGTACAGATTTGCCAGCAGTCCCTTCATTTCCGGTTTGTCTTTTAAATATTTGAACTGAAAATATTCTATGATAAACGGTTTCTGCCCCGTATATATTTCAATTATTTCCTCAATGGCCCGCTTTGTGCCGCGCTTTTTGTACAACTCCGGTGATTTCTTGATAAACAGGCGAAGCTGCTCCTCGCTCCAGCTGTCGTCCAGCACGATTGCCAGCCAGGCGGCCAGCCACTTCAAGAAAGGTCCGGACACGGCGTCAGGATCAAAGTATTTTGCGACCCCTTCTATTTTTTCCTCCATGTCCATTAAAAAGGATTCAAACATCGCCAGATATCTTTCCAGAAAATCCCGGCTATTATTGTCTTCCTGGTATACCGCGGGCAAATAACTTAGATAGGACATCCTGGGATAATAAACCCTTGCTTTTTTCAAAACCGGGGTCTTATCACCGCTGCCTATAAGCTCGATTCTCAGCCACAAATAACGTCCCCTGGCTCCGTGAAACAACGCGTCACCGGGGTTAACCACCGGCTGCGACCAGCAGCCGGAAAGATGAGCAATCTTTTCCCGGGCGGATATTGAGCCGTCCTTTATAAAATCATCCATGTTGATTGTTTTTTCGTTAAATAAAATGTTCTTGCTGTCGGAACAATAGTGCGAAACAACAATTTGAGTATTATCAGGCAGTTCCGCTTCCAGTAAAAGCTTGTGCCAGTGCATCTCCTCAACGGTGCTGTCCAGGGAGGCGGAAAAATATGTCCCCCGGGGAAGCCCCGAGCCGCTTCCGCGTATCTTTTGTCTCTGCTCCAGAATGCTGATGGAGCTGTCTTCTCCGTTCCATACGTAAAGGTTGTTTTTATCATCCGTCAGGAGTTTGTCCGAACCGCCTCTAAAGCCCGGCACCACTCCAATATACCGGCCATCCCGGTCAAATTTGTGTATAAACCTCCCGTCCTCGGCTTCCCGGCCGGACCTGTCCCCGTCTCCCAGGTAAATATTGTTGTCCGAGTCCAATGCCAGGCCGGAGGACTTTATGGAAAAGCCCGGCTGGAACTGCAGGCTGAGTTCGCCCTTGGGAGAAAAGACATATACCGAATTTGCCTCCGAATCCAGAATATAAACAAACCCGTCCCCGGATACCGCTGTAAAAAGGCTGTTCCCCCGCCGGGCGGCTGTGGCCGGCCGGCGAAGCAAAAATTCCCGGTGGGAAAAAACATCCGTTATTTTTCCGGATAAATCAATTTTTAATATTCCCGGGGGATTGTCGGAAAAAATTTCAGCATAACCGCCCGCTTTTATCCCCAGGGGCGTTACCACGTAAAGATTATTCCGCCCGTCGCCGGCCATCCCCAGGGGGAAAATGGAATTATCCTCAAAGCTGTCCAAACTCCAGAGCATCTGCCCGTTTGCCGGGGAAAAGGCAGTCAGTTTATGCTCCGACAGGGGATCAGCCACCAGCACAACATCCTCGAGCAGGGCTACCATGGCCTGCCCGGTGAATAAGCCGTGGCCCTCCTTTAACAGCGCATCGTTCTGACGGCTGCGATAATCGTAAACCCACAGCCCGGCCCGGTCATCCAGCAAATAAAACAGACCGTTGTTTTCCACCGCCATATCATTTATCCCGGTATGGGGCATTAAATTCCTTAAGCCGATGAACCTTGACAGCACGTACTGCCGTCCGGTCTTCAATGATATGCCTTCATCCCCGAAATGGATATTGTCGGCCCATCCCTTTTCCCAGTCGTTTTTTTTGTTTACTGAAAAGAAATTAACCTCTCCATACACCTATTTAACACCTCAAACTCCTGTGGTTTATTACATTTCCCTCCGGCTCACCGTCTCAACTTCATGCTCACCGGAATACACCAGCCCGTGGGGGGGAATTTTAATATCACCGCTCATTTCCTTGCGTATTCCCACGCCTTCCGCGTTAAGCCACAGTTCCTTTATATACTCCACGCCTTCTATACGGTTTATAACCCCGTAAATATCCCCCTTGTATACCGTCCGGCCGAAAACCCAGCCCCGAAAGCCGTCGCTTTCATCCAGGGGGTCCAGAAACCGGTCCAGTTCCTCCACAATTTTACCGGGGTCCAGTTTTATGTACGAAGCGGTAACCACCACCGCGTGCACTGAAATTTTAATATATTCGGGAGGGATAACGTGCAGCTCGGTGGTAATCATTCTGTGTTTGTCCAGGTGTCTTTTTACCGTTTGCAGAAAACCTTTACCGGGGGCCGGCTTCCTCTGCTCGCTGTATGGAACCACCACCACCGTTACCTGGGCCGGCGCCTTGTTGTCGGGATAGTCTTTTAACCCCGGAGAAAAAAGAGGTATCGCCTTTACCCTGGCTACCCTCAACCCGGGGGTGGACCTGGCAATTTCTTCATAATCCTCACAGGTGACAGCCCGGTACTGTTTTTTAAATTCTGCCCGGAGCCGCCTCCTGGCGTCATCAATGGTTTCCCTGTCAGTCCCTCCTGACCCGGGCAACGGATTGGTAACCCCAACCTCTCTTAACTCTTCCGGCCTTTCAATAATTGTATTGATTTCATGTTCCTTTAGGTTTCCATCGCCGCCGCCCCCGGTTTGAAGGGCTATGACACATATGTCGTCCTCTTCCCCGGGCCCGGGTACGGCGCCTTGCTCATTGTTTCCGAATTGTATTTCTCCTGTGGGGGGATCCAGTATATAATGCCTGTCCCCGGGGCCGGAAAGATCAAAATCCTCCACCCGCTCCCAGTCCCGCCATACTAATTCTCCGGAACCGGGCAGCTTTGCAGCCACCTGTATCATTAAGCTCTCCCCGGCCACCGGGTATTCATATAGATTAAAAGACTGGTTGGGCAGCCCGTTGCTCCTGCCCAAAATCCTTTTGCCGGCAAACCCGGGCAAAAACGAAATCATTCTGATATTGCCTTCGCCCTGGGGGGGCACGGCTCCCTTATCCCCGGAACCAAAAAGCAAAACCGTTTTTTTGCTGTCCGGATTTTTTGACAGCGTATAGCATAATGCTTCCGAAGAGGCCGTGAATAAATCCTCCACTCTTTTCCAGTGGCGCCAGTTGCCCTCGCCGTCCCGGACCTGCACCCTGTTAATACCGTAATAGGCCAGATAATGCTCCACTTCAAAGGACTGGCCGGGCTTTCCGTTTCCGGAAAAGGCAAAAACACTGCTCAGGGTATTCCGCTGAACGGCGGAAACCGCATTCAGAGTTATACCATCCACTCTGGGAGCAACCTCATATCCGCCCTCCTCAACGGTGCAACATATCCAGAAACGGCTGGCATCGCCGGCCGGGTGGATTATCGCGGGCCGCATGGGCGCCGGAACCCGGAAGGTAATACCGCCGCTGCGGGACATATGCGCCGTCCCATCCCCGGTGACCTGCAGGTGAAACCAGCCCGGGACGTCCTCCGGTCCCCTGCCCTGTCCGTAATATTTCCAGGACACAGCGGCGGAAGGAATTACGCCCTGACCCGGCACCCCGCCGCAAACCAGGGATACCGGATAGCCATCGAAAAGATTGACGGTCAAACGTATATCCCTGTTTAACGGCAGCGCCCTGTCAAAGCCTATGTACAGCCTGTTTCCCACCGCCGCCTCCCGGCCGAAGGCAAAATATGTAACCCCCCTGTGGCTGTTGATGGAGGTATAGTCATAGGAATCATTATTATCGTAAACAATTACCTTTTCAATTTTGGCGGGCAGCAGGAGCAGCGGCTCTTCAGTTTCAAATACCTTGTCCGCGCCCTCCAGTTTGGCGGCCCGGGGCAGCATCACAGGCTCGGTTACGCCGTCAAAGGTGACATCCGCCCTGGCCGGAGCCGCATCCCCAAGCCGCATCCCCAAAAGTTTTAAAAATTTGAGCTCGCTCTTAAGGGTAATGCGGTTCAAATGATATTGCTGCATTTCCGTCAGCCAGGCAAACAGCTCTATCAGCGTTATCCCGGGATCGTGATAGTTTTCATCCGTCCACTGGGGCGCCAGCCTGGGAATTTTTCTCCTGGACTCTTCAACAATCTGTTTAAAAAAACGGTCGTCCAAATCCGGCAAGGGCAGCACCGGCAACCCCTCCTATTCAAATAAAGCTATAACATATTGACAATTACCAAATGTCTTCCGTTCATTACCATGCCATGGGGCAAATCACCCAGCGAACCCGGATTAATTTCGGAACGTACCCCTTCTTCCACTTTATCCACCACGATTGAAACATTTTCAATGAAATTAACATTTTTCACTGCTTTAAGCAGGGTGTAAAATACCGATATGTGAGGATATTGCCCTATTTCCCAGCCCTGGCCCTCAAAATTGCCCGTTAGCGGGTCCAGAAAGCTGTTTAACCTCTCCAGGGCCTCTTTTTCAGTAACGGCCACGTAATCCGCTTCATTCACAGCGAGGTGAGCGTGAACGGATATCTCCAGATAGACAGGTTCAATTACCTGAATTTTATTTTGAAAGCTAACCGTGGCGGCCGACCTTTCCACAAGGTACCTTTCCACCTGCCGCTTCAGTGCGGGAAAAAAGGGGGAACCTTTGCCCGCTCCTTTTGGAACAACCACAACAGCCACACAGCCGCTTTCTTTTTTACCCCAGGTATTAATATTGGGAAGGCATTTAACCCTGGCAATATCCTGGGAAGCCTCCCTGGCCAGCCATTCGAAATCCTCCGCTGTCACCGCCCTGTTCCGGTGCCTCAAATACTGGGGGCCGCGCTGCATGGCCCTTTCCAGGGTCTCGGTATCGCACCCGCCCCCGGAGGGCTCCGGATTTATAACCTGGTCCACAAAAACTATGGAATTTTGAAGACTGTTTATTTCAAAGGAGCCCACATTGCCCTGGGCGCCTCCGCCTATTTTATAGTTTATTTTTACGTTGTCCCTCCCCAGGCATGGTGGGATCCTGCCGTTCCTGCCGTCCCCGAAACGAAGGGCGCCGGTGATGCGGTTTATAATATAATGCCTGTCCTCAGGGCCTGAGCCGCCGAAATCCTCCACGGGGTCCCACTTGACCCAGAGTTCCAGAATATTTCCTATGGGGTCTTTTACAACCTGAACCCCCTCTGTTTTGCCGGTTGGAATATCCGGCTGGCCCAGGGCCGGATGCTCCGCCTCATTGACCCATACTTCCTCGGAAATTACCGGAAACATGCTCAGGTGGTATTCCCTGTCATCCTGCCCGGCGACGGTCTCAATCATTTCATTTTTAATGCTCCGGTGCTGCACGACCCCTGCGGAATTCATGTAAATTCCATTAACCAGAGGTTTTTGGGAAGCTTCGTTCAGTTCAAACCTGCCGTCCAGATTCACGATGCGAATCCAATAAAGCTCCCTGGTAAAGATACTGCTCCTGGCAAAATCCTGGGGCCCGGCAAAAACAACGGTGCCGCTCCTGGTAAAGGCTTTTGTGTCATCCGTTACCTTTAACGGAAGCCATTCAAGGCGGCCGCCCGCGCCACTCAAATACTCCCATTCCAAAATGGGCTTTTCACCGTTATTTTTCTGCTGTTTTATTGAAAACAGCAGACTCAGCGGTCCTTTTACCGGCGGTCTGTCAAACCCCAGGTAAAAGGCGGGCTTTTTATTTTCAAGGGAATAAAAGGGCTGCCAGAGCTGTCCGCCGCTGCCCGCGGCGGCTGTCATATCCCGGTATTCCATGTTGTTATGGAGCATACAGCAGTCCAGCGGGCATTTGACTTCATGGTATCTGTACGTAAGCTTGATATTCTCGATCCAGGGCGAGCGGTAAACCGAGGGAATTGTGTAAACGTTCTCGATACTTAACACCCTGGCCCTGATCCAGTAATTAAGCTGATCATTTACGTAAGTCTCCTGCATGTCCAGGGGGCAATTAAAGGTTAGATCCACTTCCCCGTCACGGGGGTGGTAGAATATCTCCTCGTATTCCTTGCGGGAAAAAAGCTTAATCCAGCCATTTCCGTTCCAGTATTCCCATGACACGGTCAATACCGATACCTCGGGCAGCTGGGGCTCCGCAAAGTCCCTGGTTTTCATAATGTCTTTGTATTCGGGACCCCCGGGCGGGTCATTCTTCATCACGTTATTCCGGTGGCCAAGGATAAATTTAATTGTAACCAGCGAACCTTTTTTGGAAAATACCTCCTGGCTGGCCAGGTAAAACATGTCGTATAAAACAAAGAACTCGCCCAGCGGGTAAAACCCCCCGGTATCTCTGGGCACATCGTTATAATAGGCCATGTCGGGAGTGACGCCGCCCTTTTGTTCACAGTCGCAATAATCAACACTCAGCCCCAGGCCGTCAATTTCTATCTCCGACAGCTGGTGAATTTTCATATCTTTGAGCCGGCAGCGAATCCATCTGCTTTGAATGTCCTGTACTTCCTTTTTTTCGATAAGCCCGGGGGTCGCTTTCTTCAGTATAATTTTGTTGCCCCTGGAAAAAACCTGGTCAAAGGGCTGCCATCCTTCTCCGCTCCGATAGGACCATTGCGTATATTCACCCTGGACCAGCTTTTGGCAAATGGAAGGCTCCTTATAGCGTTTAAAGGAATTTTTAACTTCCAGTTCCACCAGGGCGGTTTCCCTGATATTGAACAAATCGGCGTGCCCCAGATACAGGCTGTGCTCCTGCAGGTTATCCGGTCCGGAGAAGTCAAACAGGGCGACGGCGGGCTTTTCGCCGTTTTCCTGGACGGCAAAAAAGTCCTCGCTAATTTTAAATATACTGTCCAGGGCGGGGCCGGTGTTGAACGCGGCCACCATGGAGGAGGGGGTGGCCAGTATATTTTTTTCGGTTTCAAATATAATGGCCTCGCCCTCGGGCCCTTCGGCCGAAACCTGGGTTCCCGCAGGGATAAACACCGGCTCTCCCGCCCCCGGGCTCAGCCGGAAGGATACAAAGCTCCTGGCCGGCTTTGCGGGCATAACCGAAACGTTGAACATATTAAGAAAAGCTATAAAATTTTTCAGTGGAACCCTGTTGAACCGTTTTATATTTTCCTGGAACATATCGGCAAATATTAAAAAAAGCGCGGTTCCCGGATCGGGGTCCCCGGGAGTAAACCTCCATTCCGGCGTGTAAAAGGGAAACATATTTTTCATGTGGTTAATCAAGGCATTTATGTCCCTGGAATCCATTAACGGAGGCTGCATATTCTCACCCACACTTTTATATTGGCCCGTAAAAATAACATTTTTAACTGACACCCTCACTTAAATAAAAAGGATATACCAGATTAAACAAATTATTGGTCAGCCGCACAATGTACTGTATATTAATGAGCAATTTACCGGGAGTGTCCCGGTCGAAGACAATTTTAACCTCCACTTCCTGAACCCTGGGTTCCCAGGCCATGATGGCCTGTTTCACCTCGGTTTCAAAAAGCTTCAGGGTCGTGGTATCCGTCAGGCCGAAAACAAAGCTCTGTACCCCGCAGCCAAAATCCGGGCGCATCACGCGCTCTCCCTTGGAAGTGGCAAGAATAATCCGGATTGCCTCGGAAATGTCTTCCTCGTACTCCGAAAGCTTAATCCTGCCTGTTTTGGGGTCGACCTCCACCGGAAACTTCCAGCCTCTTCCTAAAAAACTCTTTGGCACGTTACCACTACCTTCTCGAATATAAGTGAGCCTTGAGATAATCACCCCGGGTCAACTGTTCCGCCATAATCAACCAGGCTAGTTAATCTTCACCATTGAGCCCTGAATAGTCAACATTCCTCCGGATTTAACAGTCATCATTCCGCCTGCTTCTATGTCAATTTTCTGGGATTTTATTTTTAGCTGCATGGCGCTTTCGATGGTGACACTGTTTTGCATTGAGTCGATAAGAACGGAATTGGACTTGCTTTTTAAATTAATTTTCGCGTCGCTGTTCAAGGTGATTTCGTTGGTGCCGGACGCTATGGTTATAGTATTTTTTCCGTCTTTGTCTTTAATTTCTATTTTGCCGGTGCCCGAGTCATCCATTGTAACCGTGTGTCCCTTGGAGGTTTTGATAGTAATGCTTTCCTTACTTGACTCGTCGCCGAAAATAATTTCATGCCCGCTGCGTGACTTTATTTTACGGATATTGTTTTTGCCGTCTTCATTTGTTTCCGGGGGTTTATCCTTGTTATTCCAAAGCATCCCTATTACAAAGGGCTGGTGTAGATCTCCCTCGTTAAAAGCCACCAGAACCTCATCGTTTACTTCCGGCAAAAAAAAACTCCCCATATTGTTGCCCGCCATCAGGGTCGCCATCCTGGCCCAGAATGTTTCATTCTGGCACTCCCTCAGGGGAAGTTTTACCTTTACCCTGCCCAGCTTCTCCGGGTCCTTGTTGTTGGTGACCACTCCAACCATAACCCCGTATACTTTTTTATTGGCAGGAACGTTGAGACCCGACAGGGAATCATATATACTCAAAAAGCATTTCCCCCTATGGTAAAAGACGTTATATATCCGGACTCGTCTATTACATGGCTAACCGAGGTTAGATAGTAGTTATTGCTTAATTTGCTGCCCAATTGAGCCACCTTGATAAAGCGGCCGGCCCGGACTTCGGGAGTCCCCATCATCTCCCCGCTTCCGGAAACCAGCTTCATTGCCCGCTGGTTTAAAATGGCCGTGGCTTTTTGCTGGGCCGCGGCAGCGGAAGGCACTGTGCCGTCATATTCATATTCCTTGCTGCCGGAGCCGCATAGCTTTTTAATCGCATCCGGTCCCGTGGCGGACCCGCTGCCAAGCTTGCTTACACTGCCCGACTGCCCTACAATCTCTTTCTTTTGGGCAACGTCCCAGCCCCTGACTTCAACGGCACCAATCTGGTCCGCTATGTCAATCTCCACCGACAGACTGCGCAGGTTTTTGCCCCATTCCAGGGTTGCCACCGGGGTGCTGCCGGTATATTTCCTGAAATATAGTTTTTTGCCCACCACGAAAAATTCGTAATTATTTTCCCGGGCCATCCATGACACAAACTGGTAATCGGTGGACCGGCTTTGCTCGATAATTTTATATTGAACCGACGTGTCATCCACCTTGCCGACGCTCAAACCGTGCTCCCCGGCTATGGTACTGACAACATCACTGTGTTTTTTATCGTTAAAGGAACGGGACTTTATGCCTTTCATCAACAAAAATGTCCTGTCCATTCCCGATACTATAACCTTGGGGCTTTCCTCCGGGTTAAAGTCAAATTTCACCGAAGTTGTCAAACCGTCAAAAACGGTAACCAGCTTGTCCATATAACCCATATTGATTTTAAGATATTTGCCCACCAGGAAGTATTTATCCAGCCAATTAAAAGTCCTGTTTGTTTCATCAAAAGCGTTGCTCACGGTGAAAGAAAATGAATCCGCCTTTTCAACGCTGGTATCCACCGTTATGGAGGAAATTCCGACACCTTCCCTGGACAGATTGCTCCCTTCAAGGACTATTTCAAAGCCCGGCACCTGGAAATTGCCGTATTTTCTGTCCAGATCACTTAAGGAATAACTTTGGGTATCAAGGGTTAAGTCACTCATCACTTCACTCCAGAGGGGGGATAATTAAGTGCCTCCCGGCCTCAATCATTCTCGGGTTGTCAATTCCGTTGGCCCTGGCTATTTCCCTCCATAAAGAGGGATTTTCGTACTCCTCGCCGGCAATCATCCAAAGCTGGTCTCCCTGTTTAAGGGTTTTTTGTTTGGTGCGGTCGGAGGATTGCAGCGGACTAGCCTGATTTTGCTCGGTAATGCTCTGGCACTGTCTGAAGGTTACCGAAAGCGTCGCCCTTACAGGCGTGCCTGAATCCAGAAACATTGTAAACTTCTGGGTTACCTTTTCCACAACTCCCTTAAAGGGGTCCATCGAGCCCCAGGCAAAACTCACCAGGGGAGGCCGGTGAAGATCGCTGTCCCTGTCCAGCAACCCCGATATTTGATTTGTGTAATTCCTCACATCAATTCTGTCCTCGTAGGTGTCAAAGAACAAATCCATGGTCAGGGTGGTGCCGGTTCCCCCCATGAACTGCGCCACGGGTAGCGGCTGGCCGATATGATATTCCAGGGCGAAGTTGTTGCTGTCTTCTAGGGAATATTCGCCGGGATTGAACAAAACCGTAATTCTTCCCTTTTTTCTGCCTTCATGAACAATTATGGTGGCCTTTTCCAGAGCCATCAGCCATCATTCCTCCGACTAGTTTTTAAAATCCTCTTCTCTGCCGCTCGGATTTAAATTTTTTCTCAATTTCCAGGTAAACCTTTTGAGCTATTTTATTGATATCTATCTTTGCTTCCTTACCGGCCTGCATGTTCGGCTTATCAATGTATACCTCTGTTTGAACCTGTTTTTTCGGGGCTTGTGCCCTATCCCCCGGAATGCTGTTTTCCCCGGCTGTCAATGGTTTTCTGAAATCCAGACTGGGCATGGCCGTATAAGGAGAAAGGGTTTCTCTCAGCGGCGCTCTTTGTTCCCGGAAAACTTCCGGATTTTCCCGGATTGTTTTTACTCTCCGCATCACGGTGTGCACATGGAAACGCCTTTCCATATGGTATGTTTTGGTGATACTGATACCCTGGCGAAGGTTAAGGATAAATTTCCTGCCGGACATTACCGTGCCGCCGGGGAAAAGGAACCTCCCCGGCCCGCCTTTTGCCAGGCTGCCTTCGGCAAGCCGCCGGGCCTCCTCCGCCGGGGGTATTCCGGCGGCAGCAGCGGTTAATCCCGCCGGAGCGTTAAATTCCAATTTATATTCACCGGGAAACAAAACTGTCCCGGGCGCATTATTGCCGGCCGGCTGTTTTTTCCGGTATAATAGTTCCGTTTGTTTTGTCTTTGCCCTGTAAAAAGCCAGGGCTTTATACAACACCCGCCGCAGGGCGTCATTAATACCCCTTATCCCGCCTTTTGCCCGCTCTCTTCCGGTGTGACCGCCGGGCGCTTTATCCGGCAATCCGGTGACGGCGTCCCTCTGTCCAGGGAAGATTGACTCAAAAGTCCCGCCTCCGCGGTTAAAATACAGCTTCAGACTCCACCCGGCGGATTCCTTTCTTATCCCCTCCGGCCGGGCCGGATTCACATATATTACAGGTATATTAATGATATCGCTGGCAATAGCCTTTCCCGCATATGGAAGCGCTGTCACACCCGCCTGCCCAATAGGGGACGCCTGCCGCCTGGAGCCGGCAATCCGTTTATATGGCCGCAATTCCTCCGGCATTATTGATCTCTCTATTTTTTTCCAGGTTTTTTCCGCCCGGCGGCGGTCATATCCGGAATAAGCTAAAGTGTCCCGGGCTTTTGCCCCGGCGCTGCCGAAGTCTTTACGTGTTTCACCAGCCGCCTTTATTCCATGCCCGGACAGGCCGCGCCTTAGAAAAGCCCGGGCTTCGCGGTGTACGGCAGCCGGCTGTTTAAGAAGGCTCTCCCGGAAATGCCGGGCTGTTAATATTTTCACCCGGGATTCCCGGTATGCCTGGAAATTATTTTCAAAGCTGTTCCCGGAAAATCTGGAACCTTGCCGCAATTGCAGGAACAGGCCGGGATAGCCGCTATTTTTCTCCATTCTTGCTCCGGTGGCTGTCACCGGGAATATTTTGAGGATTTCTGCTGCCGCAGTAAAATTATCTATCGGAAAGCGCCTCCCGTCCGGTATCATGGACTGAGGCAATGTCAAACCAGGGAAACCGCTCATATATATCCCGGGTGTGTTAAAGGCTTTACCGCCGTCAAAATACGCCGGGTATTCAGGCATCAATTCACCGTCAGGCCCAAAGCCGTATTCATAGGCCTTCAAGCCGCCAACCCTGTTATATGGCGATAAATCCGCCGCTTTTATAAATTCCTGAACAGACGGCATGAATTTTAGCCGCAGTAAACCTTTTATTGTTTCTTCCCACCGGTATTTTTCTCTCCGGACCGTAAACGGGCCGCTCCCTTTCTCCCCTTTTTCCCGGCTCTTATCCGTCCGGAGGAGACTATATCCGGTATTGTCCGGCGCGTACCGGACCTTTGCCCCGGGGCTGCCGCCGTCCTCACTTGCTCCGCCGGCGGCCTTCATTAACTGCCCGGACAAACCGCCCCGCAATATGGACAATACTTTATGCCGCAAAAGAGTTAACTTTTTAATAAGGCTCTGCCGGAAATGCCGGGTTGCATTAATTTCCAGCCGATAACTCCGGTTTTCCCGGTAATTATTTTCCGGGCTGATTCCGTCGGAACCTGCGGCTTGCCGCAGCAGCAGAAAATGCTCCGGAACGCCGCCGTTTATTTCCACCCTTGTTCCGGCAGCCGACGCGGGAAATCTCCGCCGGCCCGCCGTTGGAACCGTAAATCTCTCAACGAGGTAATGCCGCTTTGCTTCTATAACCTCACGCCGGTTTATTCCCGGCCAGGGGTAACCGGTAAATGTATCCGGCAAGCCGGGCGCATTAAGCCGACCCCGGCCCCCTTTTCTTTCTGTTGCGCCTTTCCCGGCTATTAGCGTCCGGTAATTTTTAAACAGAAGCCGTCTGTATATGTTAATGAGCAGGACACCTGTCAATGAGCCGCTCAAAAATCTATCCAAAAGGGTATTTTCAGCCGGAATTTCACCGGCACCCCGTGAAACCGTCCTTCGCCCCCGGGATTCCGGCAGCGTCTTGTAATTGGGAAGATAATTTTCTCCTTGTTCGTTATCTGTCCCATTGTAATTAAGCCCTTGCAGCAGATATTGCTTTTGATATTTTTGGAGGGTGACGCCGGCCCGCGCCTTCGCCGGTCCGGGAAGACCGTCTGCCATCTTAAAAAATCCCGGGGCCGTTTCTTTCCACTCCTGCCTTGACATATGCCGCAGAATGGTTTTATATACAGGCCCGCCGCGGAGCATTTCCAGCATAAGGATGGTAAAAAAGGCTCCCGGCTTGCCGGTTATTCCGTCGATGCCGGCGATGGGGACCTTACCTGCCCCTCCGGAGGCTGTTTTTTCCCTCCCCGGCTGCATAACCCGCCGGAGCACGGTATTATATGCGGCCCAGCCGCCCGGCATTTCCGGCATAGGAGCGGTTAAAGGGACTCCCGATATACCGGTTATTTCGTCAATACCCGCGCCGGATGCCTTACCCGCCCATACGGAAGCTGTTTCTTTCCTCCCCGGCTGCATGACCCGCCGGAGCACGGTATTATTTGCGGCCCTGCCGCGCAGTATTTCCAGCACATGGGTGGTAAAAGAGGCTCCCGGCACACCGGTTATTCCATCTATACTCGCGCCGGACGCCTTACCCGCCCATACGAGGGCTGTTTTTTCCCTCCCCGGCTGCATGACCCGCCGGAGCACGGTATTATTTGCGGCCCTGCCGCGCAGTATTTCCAGCACATGGGTGGTTAAAAAGGCTCCCGGCCTGCCGGTTATTCCGTCAATGCCCGCGCCGGACGCCTTACCCGCCCATACGAGGGCTGTTTTTTCCCTCTCCGGCTGCATGGCCCGCCGGAGCACGGTATTATTTGCGGCCCTACCGCGCAGTATTTCCAGCACATGGGTGGTTAAAAAGACTCCCGGCCGGCCGGCTATTCCGTCAATGCCCGCGCCGGATGCCTTACCCGCCCATACGAGGGCTGTTTTTCCCCTCCCCGGCTGCATGGCCCGCCGGAGCACGGTATTATTTGCGGCCCAGCCGCGCAGTATTTCCAGCACATGGGTGGTAAAAGAGGCTCCCGGCACACCGGCTATTCCGTCAATGCCCGCGCCGGATGCCCTACCCGCCCATACGAGGGCTGTTTTTTCCCTCCCCGGCTCGCCCGGGGCTGCTTCCACCAGACCCCACAGGTTGCCGGTTCCCTTAACCGGCACGCTCTCCAACGGCAATAATACCGCCCCACGCCGGCTGACCTGTGTGAACCGGGGCAGAGCTATGGTTCCGTGGCCGCGGCGGCTGTCTTTCAGCGTTTTCCCCGGCGCAAATAATCTTTTTCCCATGCGGGATATGTATAAAGCTTTAGCATCTGTTTTTAAAGAAAATTTTTCCCACACCGGCTTTACCGGCTGTCCGGGGATTATTTCCTTTACAGCCCCGCCCGGAGGCCTTATCGACAAGGAGAGCGGATAAAAAAACCGGCTGCCGGCTGTCCGTGCTCCTTTATTACCTGTATTACCTGTTAAAAACCTCTGAAAAAAAATTCTCCTGTTTTGCCGGACCGGGGCTGACAGCAAAATCCCGCGCCAGCCGCTCCCCCCCGGACTGTTTTCCGGAGGCGGCCCGGAACCCCCGGCGGTCGCTCCGGTTTCAGCAGCGGTCCCGGCCCCTTGCCGGCCTGCCTGCATTTGATGCGCTCTATTTAAAATGCCCTTGCATACATTTATTGCTTTAAGACCGGCGACAATCGCCGCATACAATGGTTCCGGCTTTTCAAATTTGATTTCCATTAAAGAGCCGGCGGTTTTATACTGGCCGGCGGGTGTAAATCCGCTCCCGCCCGGCCCGGCCTTCCCGGCAAATTTTATGCCGTCGCCCCGCCAGGCTTCCGCCGGACCCTGACCCGGCTGCCCGGGGTGGAAGCTGTCCCTGTGAGACATGAGCACAGCGGCGGACATTGTATGGAACAGCGGCCGGGGCGGGCCCCCCTCCCGCTTATGATTATTGACGGTCTTTCCGGCGGAAAACATTATTAAACCGCCGCCCGGCGCCGGCAATGCCGGCAGCCCCGCAGTTTCCGGAAAAGCGCCGGGCCGCCCGGCGCCCCGCAGGTAAAGGGCATGCCCCGGGACAACTTCCCGGCCCGCAGTGAAAGGGAGCTGAATTAAACTATTTATAATAGCGTTTGAATTAACAAATTTTAATATTTTACCCGCTGCCGGCGCGAAATTCCCTCCCGCAGGCGTAATTTCCCCGGCCAGCGGCTCTCCATAACCTGCTCCGGACCGGGTTTCCGTTCCCCGGAGCATTAAAACGTCAGCATAGCTATGATAAAACCGCAATACCCCCGGCATCCCCAAAACCGGAACTCCCTCCGGAACACTCCTGCCCGCCGGAAGTGTTTTACCGGCCTGGCCGGCATAAGGGCTGTGGAAATAACCACTTCCCGGGCGGCTTCTCCCCGCAGGCGGCTGAAAACCTCCCGGCGGTTCCGGCCTGTTCAAAACGGCTGGTTTCCGCCTGATACTCCCTGGCGGGAAATCCGCGCCTGATTCATCCGGAGCCGGCCGGTAACCGTCAATCCTGCCATCCCTTTGACCATGCAGTATGCCGGCGGCCGCAAGCGGATAATTATATTCAATCCTTTTTATATAAAAGTCATATTCCCGGGGCTGCTTTAATCTGCTCCCGAGGGTATTAAATTGCCTCAAATGTTTATTAATCAGTTTGGTTAGCTGATATAGAGTGAACCCTTTGGAGAGGAAAACGGTGTTTTCTTCTTTCTGCCTTAATGTGAGCCGGATATTTAACAGCAGTTGATTTAAAGGAGATTGTTCATTCCGGGCATGGTTGAGTTCCTCCCTGTAAACCAGGGAGACTCTGCTCCAGATGTCTCTCCGGGCAGTGCTGTATTTGCTCAGTATTTTTTCCGCAAATGAAATGCCTGACGGTGTGCTCACACTTCATTATCCCCTTGCGCCGTGCCGGAACCGGCAATATCCGGCCCCAAAGCCTGTAATTGTTGAAACAGACATTTCTACCTTAAAAGCCCTACCAACTGTATCCGAAACACCGCTCCCGTCACCTGCTGGCTATACCCTTCAAACCTTTATGGGTTATTTCCAGGGTCTCCACGGCAACATCATTGCCGGAGGAATTCAACTCCGGACCAATCCATTTGGTGGGATAGGCGTCGTAAAAGTTCCATCTCCACAGCTCAAGCCCCTGTTGGCTGAGCAGTATTATGGAGCCGTTTTTGCGCTGTATGCTGCCCTCGGTGACTTTTTCATACCAACCCCAGAGATTATCCGAGCTTGTGACCCCGCGTTTTAATACTATATTGGGATACTTGGTGATTCTGGGCAGCACGTGCACGTATTCATTCACGCCGCCCTCACGGTACTCCTCCACTTCCACCTCCGACTGGAGGCCGGAAACCTCCGTAAATCCGGCAACCAGCAATCCGTCTATCTCCACCCAGAACCTGAAAGACCCCGCGGGATCGGTTACCAATGAATATGCAGCAGTTATCGGATTCATAAGGCGCCCGTCACCTCTTATTAAACACGTCAAATACGTTTTCCGGCTCGCTGTTAAGCTTGCGGTTGATTTTTGAAATCTCCTCGCACCATTTTCTGCGCTCCCGGTGCTCCATGGACATTATTTCATCATGAGACCAATGGAAATAATAGGCTATAAAGGCAGCCTCCTCATATATGCGCTTGACGGGATAGCCTGCTATTCCCTTGTCTCTCCCAAAAAATTTACTTCTGTCTCGAATTCATGATCGCATTTGGGACACACGGCTTTCACCCGGGGAGCTTCCATTTCGTTGATGCGCTGGTAAAAGTCCTGTAAAAAAGCCAGGTCGGAGGTGAAAAACTTCTCAACAACCTTTGTATCCAGGGCTTTTAAGTCACCTAACCTGGTAATAACCCTGGTCAGCAGAATAATGGTAAGATAGCCCGGATTCTGCTGGACCCGGGGGTCGCGCATGGGCAGTATCTCATCCGCGGCCGTTGCCAGCCTCATGATACCCTTTTTGTGCAGGTTGCCGCTTTCGTCTATATAACCCCTGGGCAGCACAAATTCAAATTCGGTTTGAAAAGCCATAGCATTTCCCCCAATCATTATGCCGGTATAATTTATGCTCTTAAATTTAATTCTTATTATTGCCATAGAGAAAGTAAAATGTTTGTTCTTTTTGCAAAACAAGAGGTAAGAAAAAAGAGACAAAGGCAATGGCTCCCATTCCTACCTCTTGCATGCGTTGGTTTTACGCAGTCCTGGTCATACCCTCATGGGCAAGTTCCAGTGATTCGATGGCCACTTCAGAACCGGTGCCGTTGAAATCCGGGGCCGTGTATTTTGCCGGCCAGGCCTCAATTACCTGCCAGGTGGCCACATCGTTGCCTTCTTCGTCTATGGCAATGATGGTGACGGTTTTGCGTTCAACTGTGCCTTCAATTGCTGAAGATATCCAGTTGTACATATCCATGGAGTCGGTAACGCCCCATTTCAGGGTGATATTGCTGTATTTTGCCAGGCCGGGGAGTTTCCTGGGTGTAATCACTTCATTGCCTTCACGATATTCAATAACATCTATGGAAGCGTCAAAGCCCGTCACCTCGCTGAATCCAGCTTGCTCTATACCCTCAACCTCAACCCTGAAACGAAAATTCCTATAAGGGTCTTTGCGTTCACCAGGCATCTGATTTATCCCTCCAAACTATTACTATCTGATTTTAAGCCAGCAGTTATTGCTCGCTGGTTTTCTGGGTGATTCTAAAGATTACAAATTCCGCGGGCTTCACCGGCGCAACTCCAATGATGCATATCAGCCGCCCGTTGTCGATATCGTCCTGGGTCATGGTCGAGCGGTCGACCTTGACATAGAAAGCCTCTCCGGCGCTGGTGCCCATCAGTGCCCCGTCACGCCACACCCTGGTCAAAAAGGCGTCAATGGTTCTGTGAACCCTAGCCCACAGTTTATCATCGTTGGGCTCGAATACCACCCAGTTGGTACCCCGCTTGATGGACTCCTCCAGGAAAATAAACAGCCTTCTGACATTTATGTATTTCCAAAGTGTATTTGAGCTGCAGGTTCTGGCGCCCCAAACCCTGATACCCTGCCCGGTAAAATAGCGGATTAAATTTACGCCCTTGGGATTCAATATGTCCTGTTCACCCTTGTTGTACTGGCAATCCAGCCCCACGCAGGCGCGCACCACCTCGTTGGCAGGCGCCTTGTGCACTCCCCTGGTCTGGTCCGACCTGGAGTAAACGCCTATCATGGATCCCGAGGGAGGTATGAAAATATTCCTTTTTTCCAGGGGATCGAAAACCTGGAGCCAGGGATGATACATGGCTGCATAGGTGGTGTCGAAAATATTGCGATGGGTCTCCACATCCGCAACTTTTTTCTTTTCCCGGGGGATATCCAGCACGGCAAACCTGCTGGCGGTGTTCTCGCAATGGGCCACCAGGGCCAACTGCACCGTGGGAATGGTTACCCCGGGAACGGCCATAATGCTGACCTCGTCATTATCAATAAAGGCCTGGATGCCCGTGCGTTTGCCCGGACCCTTGTCCTCGCCCATGAAGTCGGCTGCCGTAATGCTGGACACGGAGCCGTCGCTGCCCCCGGTCAGTGAAATAATAAAGCTACCATTATCCTCTTTTATGCCTGATATTAATTCAAAGGGGGATTTTACCGGGCTTTCCTCTTCACCGGCGCCGGCCGCTTTAAAACCAACACTGATCAGATTAGAGCGGGGTATTATCTTTTCCACAAAATTGGCCGCGGAGACGTTCAGTGAGACATTTTCGAAAACCTCCGCCTCATCCTTGTAAATCACCTGCATGCTGAATTCGCAGGTGGTTAAAGTCTTAACGGGAACCAGTTCGGTATCAACCACATCTCCGTCCAAATTATTCGTAAGAGTTACAACATTATCCTGGGCTGTAACAACCTGGCCGTACTGCTTGTTCTCACCGTCGTTAAATACCACCACATCACCGGGATTGAAGCCGGCGCTGTTTTTAACGCGATATTTGTTTTCCCCCGCAATTTCATAAATCTGTGTTTTTGCCTTGCTGGAAGGAACAACGGTTACCCGGAGCTTGTCCCCCCAGGCGCCGGGATTTTTCGCGGTTACCGATAAGACATCGTTTGTGAACGCCGCTGGTTTCGCGTCGGAGGGCGCAACCCTCATCACATAGCAGCGCCCGCCGCCGTTAATAAAGAAATGCTCAACCGCGTAGGCAAGAAAACGGTATTCGCCAAAAGCGTTTTCGGATAAATAAGCTCCGAATTTTCTCTGGAAATCAGCAAAACTGGTAACCAGCTCCGGAAGTCCCTCAACTGCTCCCCTTTCCGCCAGGCCAATAAATCCGGCGGTGCTGGTGCTGACCCCCTCCAGCGGCCTGCCGCCGCTTTCAAACTCTTCCATGTAAACTCCAGGAGATAAATATTCAGGCACGTATACCCGGTTTCAAATTTGTTCATACAAATATAATTAATATATTCGCATAAAAACCGAAACCAGTTCCCTCCTCTCGTAGTTAACTAACCGGCATGTAAAGACTCATCCCAAATTTATAAAGCCAAGAACAGTAGTTTTTCCTCCTTCTATATCCAACTCCTTTTCAAATAAATTTTTGCCGTGGTTAAACTGTAATTTCACCTTAAAATTATCCGGGCAGGGTTCCCTGAAGCAAATAACAACCTCTCCCCGCTCATCGGGGCGGGTTTCAAAAACCGGCAGCAGCAGCGCTCCCCGGGAATAAGAAAACCGTAGCGGCTCATAAAGCCGGCAGCGCCTGGTATCAGCCTCCAGGGCGGCTATGCGGCAGTATTCCTGCCGCCCGTCGGCCTTATCCTTGAGCAGGTAGAAATCACCCGCCGACATTCCGCCGGCAATATTAGTCAGAAAAATGGCCTCTTCCCCTTTACCGGCTTTTTCTCCGGATAATCTGGCCCTGGCGCAATTCTCGGACAGCATGGACGCCTTTACCACAGCGTCCCGTGGCACCCGGCCATCCGCATCCCGCAGGGAAGCGCGGATTAAAGTCGCTCCCTCCGGAAAGGGGTAGTGGGAACAAGGTTTAAGAATTATGTAGGCCCTGGGGTTGTTCGGGTCAATTTCTCCGGGCTTAATAAAAAGCTCCTCTTCCAGGTAAACATCCGAACGAACCAGAACACTGTACGAATCTCCCGGCAGATCAGTAAACACGTAATAACCGCCGGGTTTGCGAACCGGCTTTTTACGGGGATATTCCTTTAGTAAAACACTTATATTTCCGCCGGAACGCAGTCCGGCGGTATAATCATCCACTGTGCAAACCACCAGGGAAACCCTGGTGCTTATTTTCAAGCTATAATAATGTTCCATGTCGGCCCCTACGATTCTACTCCCATCACACGCCTGGTGGCCCTGGTCCGGGTGGAGTCGATGTTGACCGGGCCCACCCTGTAGCCCACTGATAATTTATAGGGCACATTGGGGAAATTCCATATTTTGTTCATCTCGTCCACGTTTATTTTTTTTAAAGTAATCCGCAGTTGCTCGTTTTTTTCCGCCAGGCTTCCCTGCAGCAGCGCGCTTTTTATAATGGCGTTATCATAAAAGACCTGCATGAGCCTGCCTAAGATGCGGCTTTCGTCAAGCATTCTGGATTTCAGGTCCGCGATGGAGTGTGTGGTGCATAGATAGTCAATATATACTGTCAGGGGAGGATATTGCAGTTGTCCCGTTCCAACACTGCGCATGTCGTTATTCCGGGACTCCCCGCTCTCCTCTATGTTGTAAGGATACAGGGTGATTAAAAAATCGCCCTTGTCCGCCGGGGAGCAAAGGCCAATCATTTCCGGTTTGGAAACGGGCTCGGGAACCATGTTGTCCCGTAAAAGTTTGAGCATTGTATTGCCAACATCGGCAATAACCGTATATCCGCCTATGGCAATCTACCACCTTAGAAGAAAAGGGGAAATATTCGGGCCGCAAAAAACAAAACCGCGACGAATACACCAAGGTTATGTGCTGCTATAACCATAAGGTGCTTTACATGCGGTCACCAACATTTTATCATAAAAAAAAATAAAGAAGTTTAAATTTTACTAAAATTTATCGGAATCTGGATAAATATTAATATTTTACAGGTTAATAGTAATACGATGTCGAAATATTGAGCACAATGCTGAAATGGTTGTGGTACCACTTTTTTATAGCAGGAATACGTAAAAACGCTTTTTATCCTTCCGGGCCGGCTGCTGCCTTAAAGTCAAATCCTCAAAAACAAAAAACCGTGGTGTTAAAATGTTAAAAACCTTTGCTAACGACCCGCTAGAACCAGCCCCCGACCTGCCATACGGCGACGGCTGGGAACATGTTGCGGACGAATTGAGACTACTGGACATAAAAATAAATATGCTTCTGCTTTCACAGCAATCAAACCGGACTGAAAACCCGTATGAACAATTCAGGGGTCTGGTCATACCCGAAGAAGAAGTATATCAGCTATTAAACGCCCCGGGGGATAAAAACAGGAACGATCCCGAAATCAATGAATTAGTGGAAAATTTGTCCCGGCTGGAATCGCATATACAAAAAAGGCGCGGTTTAAGCGCCGAAAGCGGGATATTTCTGCCGCTATCTTATCTGTCGCACATTTTTAACCTTTCCTCCTTCGAGGAACAGTGCATAATAATTTGCCTGGCGGTGGAACTGCACCGCAAATATGAAAAGTTATACGCCTATTTACAGGACGATGTCACATGTAAAAATCCCACCATCGACCTGGCCATGAGACTTCTCTGCGCCACCCCCGGGGATAGGCTTGCGGCACGGATGTCCTTTGCCCCAAAGGGAAAACTGAACAGATTTTTTTTAAAAAAGGAGGACGCCCTCCCTTCAGCCGGCACCTCCCTTGCAAAAATACTGAAACTGGACGAGCGCATCATGAATTTTTTTCTAAACTCCGGCCAGGTGGATGACTCCATAAGCTCCTGCGCGAAAATCTCATATCCCGGGGAAGAAATTGACCCGCTGCTTTTGGGCCGGGATATTCAGGACCAAATCAGAAAATTTGTTGAGACAAATTTCGACAGTAATAACGCCCCTGAAAACAAAAACATCGTTTTTTACCTCAACGGCACTTCCGGAGCGGGCAAAAAACTGCAGGTCAAACATTTTTGCCGTTATTTCAACCAATCCTTGATGATCATCGACCTGACCAGGGTGGCAGGCTCCGAGTCGCCTTTTTCCCGCCTGATGGAAACAATCGGCCGGGAGGCAATTTTACAGCAGGTGGTGCTTTGCTTTGACAACTTTAATGTTTTGCTGGAGGAGGACGGTGCGGCCCGCAAAAAAATTGAAGAATTATTTGAAATAATAAAGACGTTCGCGGGAATAGTATTCCTGTTGTCCGAAAGCCCCTGGAAACCGTCGGATTTTGGCAGGGAACACCTGATAATTGATATTGAACTGGGCCTCCCCGAAGAATCTGAACGAAAGCGGCTATGGGAGCGCTTCTCCGAAGGCTTCCGGTTTGAGGCCGGAGTCGACTGGGGAACCCTGGCGGGCAAATTCCGCTTTACCCCCGGGCAGATAAAGGACGCCTTAATCACGGCACAAAACAATTCCTACTGGCGCCATACGGAAGACGGCCACATTAAAACCGAAGAGTTATATAAGGCCTGTTATATGCAGGCACAGCATAAACTGGAAAAAAGGGCGTCCCGGATACAGCCTAAATACACCTGGGACGATGTTATACTGCCTCCCGAACAAAAAGAACTGCTCCACGACGCCTGCAATCAGATGAAATACCGGCATGTGGTCTATGGAGAGTGGGGCTTCCAGCGAAAGCTCTCTTATGGAAAGGGTTTAAGCATGCTTTTTTCGGGTCCGCCGGGAACGGGAAAAACCATGTCGGCCCAGGTGGTGGCCAGGGAATTGTACATGGAGCTTTATAAAATTGATTTATCCCAGGTGGTAAGCAAATATATCGGTGAGACTGAAAAAAACCTGCAAATGATTTTCCGCGAGGCCCACTTGAGCAACGCCATATTGTTTTTTGACGAAACCGACGCTTTATTCGGAAAACGTTCCGAGGTAAAGGATTCCCATGACCGCTACGCCAACATAGAAACGGCGTTTCTGCTGCAAAAGATGGAGGAGTATGACGGAATAACCATAATGGCCACCAACTTCAAGCAGAACATTGACGAGGCCTTTATGCGAAGAATCAACTTTGTAATAGAGTTTCCTTTTCCGGATGCCGAATACAGGGAAAAAATATGGAGGTCGATGTTTCCTCCGGAAGCGCCTCTGGATGACGACATAGACTTTGACTTTATTGCCGGGAGGTTTGAAATAGCCGGGGGCAACATAAAAAATATAGTGGTGTCCGCCGCGTTTCTGGCTGCCGAAGCCTCCGAGCGCATCGGCATGAAACATATAATCCGGGCGGCCAAATATGAACTGCGCAAAATAGGCAAGATTTTTTTAAAAGAGGATCTTGGGGAATATTATAATTACTTATTATAATATTCCCTCCTAAAGAGCGAACCTTTTAACGCCGTGACAGGTTTGTGCCCCGGGTTAAGGGAGGGAAAAAGCCGGCGTTAAGCCGGCTTTTTCCCTCCCGGTTACCGTCATTACTCCGATAGCCCAGTGGAGAAACTCTTTAGGCCATATAGGGAGACATGGCGGACTGGCACGAAACCTGCGCCGGATTTCCATAATAACCCGATTCCATTCTCATGCTTTGTAAAGCTGACGACATCTCATTAATATGCTGCTGAATCCTGCCCATGACATATGTGGCCATATTCATGCGCTCGTTTATGGCCCGGCTTACTTCCTGGGTGTACTGGGCCACCTGGACCGCCATGTTTCTGGCATTCTGCGCGGCCACAACAGCTCCCTGGGTATTCCCGGAGTTTATGGCAAGGATTATTTCGTCACAGGCGGAAACCAGGGATTGGGACACACCAACCGCTTTGCCGGTATCGTTTAAAAACCTCTGCCCATGATGCATGGCGTGCTGAATAAAAGGATTGCAATGGTGCACTGGGTTACCACCTCCGTAATATAAATTGGGGACGTTCCTTCGTGAATTGTCAATCAAGGAAACCTTAGAAGGTGTGTCCCCTCTCCTTATTATCTGACACATCATCGGAATTATACCAACAGGCCGATGCTTTAAGTCAACTTCTTTTATAATCAATATCTTTTAAAGTATTCATTAATTCCACAAATGAATCGACGATGTATTCCGGCCCCTCGCCCATAAGCCTTTCCCGGGAGGCCATTCCCCAGGTTACCCCCATGGTGATCACGCCCGCCCCTTTACCGGCCTTTATGTCGTACCAGCTGTCACCCACGTAAACCGCGTTTTCCGGCTTTTTGTTTAACAGCTCCAAAGCCCTTAAAACCGGTTCGGGGTTTGGTTTGGGCTTTGACACATCATCAACTGTAACCACCACATCCATATATTTATTCAGGCCGGTTGCTTCCAGGCCGGTCAGGGCAGGCATCCTGCGCTTGGAGGTGACCACGCCGGTACTGTAACCGGATGCTTTAACGGTCTCCAGCGCTTCCAGCGCCCCGGGAAACAGTTTAATATAATCCATCTGTTTTTCCTTCTGGAACAGGGTGTACTTCTCCATAAACTCCCCTGCCCGCCCGGGCAAATAGCGCTCCGCCACCTCTCTCAGGGGAAGACCGATGGTGCTCAAAACTTCCCCCTTTTCCCACGGAATACCGTAATAATCGAATACCCTGCGGAAAGTAATGGTAATTAGCGGTATTGAATCCATCAGGGTACCGTCCAGATCGAAAAGCAATGTTTTTAAAGCCATTTTCTTTTCCCCCCTGTTTTAGAAATTGTTAATTTTTAGATAAATAGCGGTAAAAAAATATAGCCCTTACCTGGTTCGGCACTCTCCCCGGCTATGTACTATAGCGGAAGGGAATGTTATAATTAACCTGTTCTCCAAACCTTGAAAGCTGTCCAGGATTACCGGACTATTGCAAGTAAATAGTGGTTATATAATAAATAAAAACAACCCGGGTAAATTATCATGATAAAGCATATTATTTTTGATTTTGATGGAACCATTGCCGACTCAAAGGATTCAGCCGTCAAACTGCTTAACGAACTGGCTGAAAAACATAAATACCAAAAAATAAATAAAGAAAAGCTGGAATATTTAAGAACACTGTCCTTCGTGGACAGATGCAAGGCAATAAATTTGCCCCTTTACAAAATTCCCATGCTCAAACTGGAGCTCACCAAGGATTACCGTAAAATAATCAACAACTTTGGATTAATAGAAGGCATCGGCAATATAATTGTGCAGCTGAAAGAAGCGGACTATGGCATCAGCATTATTTCCTCAAATTCCGTTGACAATATCAATCTTTTTCTAAATAACCACAATATAAAAATGTTTGACAACATTTTTTCTTCGAATAATCTTTTCGGCAAGGATAAAACCCTGTCAAACTTTTTGAATAAATATGCCCTGAAAAAGAATGAAGTAATATATATAGGTGACGAGTACAGGGATGTTGTGGCCTGCAAAAAAACAGGCATCAAGATAATTGCCGTAGCCTGGGGATACGATTCCAGGGAGTTATTGCTTAAAGCCGTTCCCGACTTTTTTGCTCAGAAGCCATTGGACATTATAGGTATAATTGAGTCTTTAAAAAACAAGTGAATGCCGCATAATTTCGGGCACCCCCATAATCTCACCAAAATTGCCAACTTTTCAGTATAAGACCCGGTACCCAATATAATTATCAAGCTCCCTCCAGGGCTCCTTCAGGTATTTACCTGTCAATTCCTTAAATGGTTTGGCCGAAAGTCCCCCGGGCAGTCCGGAATTGCCCGGGGAAAGTTTCAACATTTCCGGTTCCGGCACTTCGCCGCTATTACACCCGCACTCCAGGGTTCAATCCCGTGTATTCATCTCCACAACTATTATAATAATCTTTTTCCACAATGGATAATAAATAAAAACAGAAATACCCAGCATAATATAAATATACTGTAAATTAACGGAGGTGCGTAACGGTGATAACCGCGGAAGTATCATTATACCCGCAAAAAACAACAAACGCCAGCCAGATTATAAATGACTCCCTGGAAGCACTGGCCGGCCACAGCCTGAATGCCAACACCGGCCCAATTTCCACCAGGCTTCAAGGAACGGAAGAAGAAGTATGGGCCGGTTTAAAGACCTTGTTTAACCAGGCCGGCAGCCGCAGCGAAGTAAATATGGTGGTAACCATATCAAATTCGGCCGGATAGCTTTCCTAAACCCTTCCCGCCGGAGTTTACAATATAACAACACACAAAATAATAAAACATTGTAAACTTTTACGCCGGAGGGAAAATATTAAATATTCCCCTTTCACATTAGCACCCGTAAGCACAAATAATGAAATCAGCCGGGCCAAACCGGCTGATTTCATTATTTCAAAGGAATTTTTTTGGTAAGTCGTTTTCTAACATCCTACCACTCCATAGTTAAAAACAACTCCACCACATCCCTGTCAAAATGCGTTCCGGCCAGAGATTTTATATGCTCCCTGGCCTTTTCCTTAGGCCAGGCCCTGCGGTAGGGGCGATCCGAGCAGAGGGCGTCCCAGACGTCAACCAGGGCGAAAATTCGGGCCGGCAGGGGGATCTGCTCTCCCCGCAGCCCCCTGGGATAGCCGCTTCCGTCCCATTTTTCATGATGGCAGTACGGTATGTCCAGCGCCGGCAGCAGGTAAGCTATGGGGGACAGCATTTCATAAGCGTAAACCGGATGACGGCGCATGACCTCCCATTCCTCATCCGTTAACGGCCCGGGCTTCAGCAGAATATGATCCGGAATACCCATTTTGCCTATATCGTGCAAAAGGGCTCCCCTGCGCACGTGTGCCAGCGCCGCCTCACTCATACCCATGGCCTGTCCCAGACATACCGTCATTTCCGTTACCCTCCGGGAGTGGCCTTTCGTTTCCCTGTCCCTTAAATCCAGAGCCCGGGCCCACCCCTCGATTGTGGCGTCGTAGGCCAGGGTAAGCTCAATGTTGGAGCGCTGCAGGTCGTTGAACAGCGAGGCGTTTTCTATGGCAATGGCGGCCTGCCCCGCCAGGGTATTCAAAAATTCCAGCCATTCCTGGTCGGGACTCAAAGAAGACCGGTGAAATATCTCCAGCACGCCCTTTACCTGCCCCTTGGCGATAAGCGGGACTCCATAATAAGCAACAAACTCCTCTCCCAGAAGAAGTTCGTACCTGCTAAAAGATTGCCTGGCTTCCTGGAGATTGGGGATGTGAATGTTTTGCCTCAACATCGCCACATTGCCCGGATTCCCCTCTCCCATTCGCCGGACAGTATTTTTAATGCCGGCGGTGCGGAATCCCCTCCCGGCGGCAAATTCCAAATACTGTGTATACGAGTTTAACAGCATGATGGAGGAAGCGTCTACACCAAGCTGGGAGGTAACCTGATCAAGAATAACGTTAAATGTGACCCGCAGGTCCAGGCTCCCGGTAATGGCCAGGTCTATGCTGCGCAGGGCCTGCAGCCTCTCATAGCGCAGCTGGGCATGCTTCACGGCTTCTTTGTGCCCGGTTATATCCAGTATAACTCCCTGCATAAATTGAGGTCCATCGTTTGCGCCGCTTACCGCCCGGGCCTCGTCATGCAGCCAGACCACCCGGTTGTCGCTGGCCAGCATGCGGTACTCGGAGCTGAGCGGTTTGCCGCTGGCGTGGAAGGTTTGCCTCTGCTCCAGTACCTGCCGGCGGTCCTCCGGGACAATTTTATCCAGCCACATACCCGGGTTGTCAATAAATTCAGCGGCTTTATAGCCCAAAATTTTTTCTATTTGCGGGCTGATATATCTTATTATTATGGCACTGCCCGCGGTGGAAATATAGGTAATGGCGGGAATCTGCTCCACCAGCGCCCGGTACCGGGCATTCGCCTCGCCCAGCTGTAAATCCCTTTGCTCCAGCGCCACGGCCATATCGTCAAAGGCCCTGGAAAGCTGCCCCAGTTCATCACCGCCGTAAGGCAGCTCGGTCCGGGCGTTCAGATCTCCCCGGGCCAGCCGCCGGGTTGTCTCCAGCAAGGCTTTTATGCGCTGCAGGAAAAACAATTTCCCGCCAAACCAGGCTAAAAAAGCCGCTATAGCGGCGAACAGCCCCATGGCCGCAAGGTTGCGATACAATATGCGGTTGGCGCCGGCAAAAATAATATCTTTGGGTATGCCGGTATATATGAATATCCCCGCGTCCCTGCCGATTCCCTCCAGGGGCTTGTAGGCATAAAGCTTGGGGGTGCCCTCCAGGCCGGTGCTCATTACCGTTCCCTCTTCCTGCAGGCTCAGCACGGTCTTAATTATGGACACCTCGGGCATTGTTTTTCCCACCCATTTTTCCGGGTTTGGATAACGGGATAAAACGGTGCCGTTCCGGTCTATCATGACAATAGATGAACCCGGGGGTAAATCGGTCTTTGAAGCCAGCCGGTTCAGCCAATTCAAATCTATGGATGTAAAAAGCACGGCAATGGCCCGGTCGCCGTCCACCACCGGACAGGCCAGGGTAAGTGTCGGTTTGCCCGTAATACGGTTAATTTGATAATCCCCTATGGCAAATTGTTTTATGGCAACGGCTTTTTTGAAATAATTACGGTCCGCCAGATTCAGCGGCCCGGACGCCACCGGAACGCTTAGAACACTGCCGTCGGGTTTAATCAATCCAAAAGCTACATAGTGGGGATGCTGGGACAATACTTTTTCAAACAGCCTGTTGCAGGCCGCGTTGTCCCCGCCGCGCACATCGGGCAGCTGAACCATTAGTTCCAGCAGCTGACGGGCGCCGGAAATCAGCTCCTCCTGCTCCCCCGAAGCCATGCGCACCAGCCCCAGGGCCTCTCTCCGGGCCATTGAGTTGGCCTGCTCACGCTGCTCCGACGCCGTGTAGACAGTCAGGGCGAAGGCGGGTAAAACCGCCAGCACAACCAGCAGCAACAATCGAAAGCGTATGCCTGAAAAATTAAAACCTTTCATTGTAAATACCTTCCGGTTTCAATGATGGGGCCATCCGGATTACTACATAAATCGACACATAGTGCCATGTTTCACATGTCTGTTTCTACAAAACCGGCCGGATTCCTTGTGCATAACCCCGGAACGGCAAACTTTTGCATTATGTATTCACAAAAAAGGCTCTTTTCGCATTTTGCATTATTTACCTAAAAACCGCTCTAACAGAGATAATATAGTAAAAAGAGGAGTAGACCGTTTCAAATAGCCTACTCCTCTCCAAGTAACCTATAGCCAGGCTACCGAAATATCATAATCCGGATAGTCAACCTGAGGTGGCTGGTAACCCTCCGCCGGATAGCCTAAGGCACATCCGTCAAGCGCATACTCTGCACAGGGCAAGCCTAATAATTTACAGAATTCGGGGTCGCTATCCATTTGCGCAGTCGCACTAACAAGCTGAAAGCCGATTCCCAGAGATGTGGCTTTCAGCCACATATTGTGCAAGCAATAACTAATGGATTGAGCCGCAACGGGCGGAGTCCCTTTTCTCTCACCCACAATAATATAGTAGGGCGCGTTACCCACACCGGGAACACCTTGTTGAGCAACCCGTTTAAGATTTTGAACAAAAGGAGCTAAACCTATTTTCTTTTCCAGTTCGCCGGCAAAATGACCTGCCCGGTTTTTCATAATATTTGCCGCTGTTACAATAACCGGTGAAGAATTCGGAATTACAATTACTTTTCTGAAATCCGGCTTACCGGCCACGGCTAATGCTCCAAAAGGCGCTATTAGACCCGCCCGGATTACCGCTTCAATATCTTCTTTGCCCGGCGCCTTGGGACTGAACGCTCTTACCGTGCGCCGGGCTTTCAGAATATCGTCCAATGCTCTGCCGTGCTGTTCGTTAATACCTTCAAACATGACAATCCCTCCATTATTTTAAAATTCATCGAGTCTATATTGGGGATAATTTTCAGTAAAGTCACCTGCGTTAATATTATGCCGCATGGCAGGGCTTTAAAGTATTAGCCGGCACAGGGGCCGAGTTCACAAATGCCGTGATAGCATACAGGAAAGTACCTATTTGAATACTTCGCCGGCTATTCTCAGCATAGCCGCTCCACTATTCAGAACATATGTACGCCTATTATACAATACTATTATGCCTATGAAAACCAGAAAGCAATATTATTTGCCACAGCCCCAAAATAGACATTGTACAAACGGTATTGCAAAAACGCTGGAAACAGTGGCTACGAATGTATTGGAGGTTAAAGCGATACAATAACTACTCAGGTAGTGTTGACAACCTGAAACGACTGCGGTAGTATAAATATATCTATGAAACTACCAGAGTAGTTAGGAGGTTGACATGGAAATCAAACTGTTTGATTCAGAATTGAAGGTCATGGATGTTCTTTGGAAAGAGGGCGATATGACGGCCAAGAAAATTTCGGATATTCTCAAAGAGCGGGTAGGCTGGAATATGAACACCACCTATACGCTTATCAAAAGATGTATTGCGAAAGGCGCGATTGAGCGCGGGGAACCGAATTTTCTATGCCATGCCTTAATTCCAAAAGAGCAGGTGCAGGAGCAGGAAACAACGGAGCTGATTAACAAGGTGTTTGACGGTTCCGCGGATTTGCTTTTCGCTTCCCTGTTGAACAGGAAAAACCTGTCCGCCGGGGAAATCGAGAGGCTGAAGAAAATTGTCGACAGCCTGAAATGAGGCGGTGGATATGGACATCCTGCAATTAAGCCTTTCCGCGTCCGTCCTGATTGTAGCAGTTGTGATTATCCGTGCCCTTACCCTGCGCAAGCTGCCCAAGAATACGTTTCTTGTCTTGTGGGGCGTTGTGATCTGCCGTTTGCTCATACCGTTTTCCATTCCGTCCCGTTTCAGCTTTTACACGGGAGTCGATATGGCAAAGCATCTGCTTGCGGGAAAAACAGCCGTATCTTTTCCTATGGAAATGACCGGCATCCCCAACATGGTGAATATGCCCGAGGCGGGAGAACGTGTTGGAATGGGCGCGGCACCCGTATCCGTTTCACCGGTAGAAATTATCTGGCTTATTGGGATGTGCGCCTGCGCGTTGTTTTTCATCGTGGCGTATATCAAGTGCTGCAGGGAGTTCAAAATGTCCCTGCCTGTTGAAAACGACTTTGCGGCCCTTTGGCTACGGGAACACCCCTTGCGCCGGCCCGTGCAAATACGGCAAAGCGGCTGTATCAAGGCTCCGCTGACCTATGGGGTATTCCGGCCTGTAATACTTCTTCCCAGGAAAACCGATTGGACAGCCGAAACGAAGCTGCGATACATCCTTACCCATGAGTTTGTGCATATCCGGCGCTTTGACACGCTGACAAAGCTGGTGCTGACCGCCATCGTGTGTGTGCATTGGTTCAATCCCTTTGTGTGGGTGATGTATGTGCTGGCGAACCGCGACATTGAATTATCCTGTGATGAAACGGTGGTGCGGACATTCGGGGAAACGACAAAATCGGCTTATGCCCTGACCCTGATCGGGTTGGAGGAAAAGAAGAACCGTCTTAACCCTCTTGTGAACAATTTTAGCAAAAATGCTATTGAGGAAAGGGTTGTGTCGATTATGGAGCTAAAAAAATCTTCCCGTATTATGATAGCGGCAGCAATTTTATTGGTGGCGGGTACCGTCATAATATTCGCAACTTCCAGGGTATCTCAGGCTAATAGTGGCAGTTCACAACAAAGCTTAAATAAAACAAACACCAATATATTGAAAAACACATCTGAAATTTCCGGTGAAATATTAACGTTTTTTAATGATTTGGGTTGTAAATATGAATTGCGTTTTATTCCACAGTATGCTGAAAATGGTGTATTCGCTTCTTGGAATGATGTACTGCTTTACCTGTACAAAAGCGGGTATAGCCGTGGCGGTGCCATGAAAATAGAGGATGTTGAGCAGAATATTCATAGCATTTTTGGTACAAAAGCTGTTATTACGCATCAAAGCACAGAGGATTTTACACTGGCAGGCAACAGGTACATCCCGGGTGGAATAGCGTATTCCGGTAACAGTGCTTACGAAGTTGTTGCTTTGGAAAAATTATCGAAAGGTAATCATTATCGTGCGGAATTGCTGCAGTATAATTATGGAACCACAGGTACGAATGATGATCCCGGGTTGACGTCAAATACACATATCCTGGGCGGCATGGGCCAATGGGAGAACGGTGACTGGAAAAACAAAGCAATTATTGCGGATTTAATTGAATCTCAAAATACAAAAGAGCTAATTTCATCCCGCTCGATTGACATAACCTTTTCCATGAATGAGAGTAATAATGAGATAACCTTGAATAGCGTGGCGGTGAAATATTGACAGCACACTGCTAAGTCAATTCCTGAAAAGGCCACAATATTTTTTGCATACTTGAAAATTCCCTAAAAATGAAATATAAAAGGCATAACAACACATGTCCGGGGTGTGAGACGGCTTGCGCCAGTGTTAAAGAAGCAGCGGACATGCGGGGCCTTACCGGCCGGATGTTCAACTGCTATTGCGCCAACGGCGGGATTAAGGGCGCGGTTAAAATAAAGTGTCCGGGTGATTCCGAAGGATGCTCCGCAGCCCCCGGACAGGTGGGCGCAGGGGAGTACGGGAATCCGGCAATCAGCGGCACCGGTTCCGGCAGCCTCACCATTCCCGAAACGGTGACACAGGATGCGATTACATACACCGTCACCTCCATAGGCGACTATGCATTTTTCTGCAACAGCGCTCTTGATGGAAAACTGATACTTGGAAATAGTGTGCAAGCCATTGGAATCAGCGCGTTTTCTGATTGCGCGAACCTGGACAACGCGTGGTTTTTGGGTGACAGGCCCACTTCCTTTGGGAACAGCGTTTTTGATAATTGCAAATCAGGCTTCACCCTCTATTATCCTCAAGACAACTTAACCTGGGACGGGTATACGTATGACGGTGCAGACACCATTAATATTGAAGCCAGTATCGCACCTGCCATTATCACAGTCAACCTGCCGAATGGAACGCTGGGCTTAGAGTACGAATATTCCCTCACCGCGACGGGCAACGAGCCTATCGTCTGGATGTTATCCGGCGGCAGCCTGCCTGACGGTATTGACCTCGAGAGCGACGGCGACCTTTCCGGCACGCCCTCTGTGCCGGGAACGTTCAACTTCAGTGTCACGGCGACAAACGCCTCAGGTAATGACACCCAGGCTCTGTCAGTTTCCCATTCTGTTTATACTCCATCCAGCCATTGGTCGGCGTGGTGACCGCCGAGCCAATACCAATGAGGATGGTCTAATTGCCACAGCTCGCTGTTTCTATAGTATTCCTGCTCTCTTTCAAGAATTTGATTGTCCTCACCGTAGGACACTTCACGGACAATCTCCATTTTCCCGTTTATAAGCTCCCTTTCCACTAATCCGTTCCAATCGGTATCCAATTCATTCGTAACGACGTATTCACCATCTATAAATTTATAAATCCTGCCACCCCAATATGCTGCACCTGAGCCTCCGGCTGAGTAAATACACTTTTTCTCCGCATCAAGCGCGGGATTACAAATTTCAGCAAATGATTTTGACGCTACAAACGATGATGTTTTCGTATCCCACAGCCAACAGTCATACCATGTATTGCTGTGTGCGCCCCCGAACGTGTTCAGGATAATCACATCCTTATATCCGTCGAAGTTCACATCCGTAACGTGAAGTCCCATTGTGTCCATCATTCCATTGTAGACGTGGTAACCGACTACCTTGCCATCTGAAATCTCCGAAAAATCCGCCGATAGGATGGATTCGCCGTTTTCGTCATAGACATTAAGGCCCATAACAAAGCCGTACATCCATTCATCCGGTCCCTGTACCACCCCTGTCGCCACAAAACGATATTCAGGCATACTCTCATGCAAACGGGCCTGAATTTCGTATGTATGTAGTCCCGGCATGGGGTCAGGCGTATCCGTCGGCTCTAAGACCGTGGGAGGTGTGGGCGATTCGATATTACTTTCTTCGACGCCTGAGGCACTGTATATACTTTTCGTGTCGCCCGCCAGAGGAACATTACAGCCGCTTATACCCAAAAAGAGTATAAGCAAAGTCAAAACATAGATGCTTTTTTTCATGCCCATCACCCTGCATTATATAAATAATTCGCAGTTCAAAACTGCCTGACAAATTCCTGCCCTTGCCGTTCCAACCCTACATGTAATTCACAAATTAAATTTAAGTCAAAATCGTGAATTGATGTTTGTTCATTTTCCATTTTTTACTCCTCAATTCTTTTTTGAATAACCATTCCGGCTGTTGTCCGTCTGCTTGTTCTTGTAGTCGTATTTTGAATACCCGAATTCGCTGTCAAGCTCGGCGTCAAGAGCCGCCTGTATCGTCTCGGCGGTCAGCATCTTCACAAACTCGTGCACGTCGTTTAAGTCTTTGATGCCGTATTCCTCAATCATCTGCCGCAGCTTGCTTTTCTTTTCCTGCCATGTTAATACCCCCATCATCAGTTTTATCTTATCTGACAATGGGGGTTTACACAATCTTTTCTGCACTACCCCTTAATCCATCATCATCTTTGCCAGCATCTCCTCACCGGAGAAAATCATCTCCCAGCATAGGCAAAAAGCTGGGCGGACAGCCGAAACTGTCCGGCCCATCACAGGGATTTATACCCGGTTCACTTTTTGTCCCTATGATACCCCGCCTAATTCTCTCAGCCTGTTTTACTCTATATGGCAAAGAAAAGAAGCCACAAATCTGTGACTTCTCTCTTTTCCGTGTCGTTTTGGGTTATGGTTCAACAAGTTTCCCTATTAAACCGTGCCTTTCCCCGGCGCGGTTTTTTTGTACCGGCATATTCCAAACTTATGAACCTGCCAGTTCGGCAAGCATTCCCTCAATCTCACCGGCGTTTGGAAACCTGCCCGTCTGACGCTTGGAAAACAAAAGCCGGTCATTGACAGTTACTTCAAAGACCCCTCCGCTGGAAGGCACCAGCGTTATATCGGTTATATCGAACTCACTCCTCATCCTATCGGCCAGACCGGCCGCCTTTGCCCTGTACCCTCAAGAAGTGCAATATGTTATGGACACCCTGGCATCTACCGGCATGCTTTACACCCCCGTGCTGATTTGCTTGAAATTCGTTTTTTTCCAGGTTATTCTAACATAACAAGCTGTACTTATCAATAATATTACACCTTCATACCCCGGGCATTACCGGTCCCCGCAAACATTTTTTACCGGTGCATAATTAAACAGCAGCGGCCACAGAAATTTTGATGCAATATTTATGAAGTAATTGGTAAAATATTTGCATTATTTTTAGGAAACATTTTGAGTAACGCCCGCACCTGCGCCGGTAAACACAAAAACAAAAAAGCGTTATCCCTGCTTAAAGGAGCGTAAAAATGAAAAAACACGGTCCCATGTCAGCCGCCGCAGTTTTACTGGCGGGAATAATTTCTCTGGCGGTATTGTTATTTGAAGGCTATTCCCCCCCGACCCTGCCGGTGGAAAAGACGGGCGCGCCGCCCAAAGGCATTGAATACTCCCATAAACCTCCGGTGGGAAATGCTTCAACTGAGACCGGCATTGCCAAAACCCCAAAAGACCCTCCGGAAAAGCCCGTGATAATTAATGGCCTGGTGGAGTTGAAGGCTCTGGACGACTCCTTTGTGATAGATCTTAAATATGCCGGCAGAGACAATTTCACCGGCGAAAAAATATATACCCTCAACAAATGCATCATCCACCAAAATACCGCCGCGAAGCTCATAAAAGCCAATAATGATTTCAAGCAGCTTGGCTACAGGATTAAAATATTCGATGCTTACAGGCCGTACTCGGCTCAAAAAAAATTATGGGACGCGGCCCGGGATAAAACATATCTGGCAAGCCCCCAAAGGGGGTCCAAACACAACAGGGGAGCGGCGGTGGACATTACCCTGGTTGACAATGACGGCAAAGAACTGGCAATGCCCTCGGGTTTCGACGAATTTACCGAAAGGGCGCATATTAATTACCGGAATTGCCCCGACGAACAAATAAAAAACAGGGAATTGCTTGCTAATATAATGCTCAAGCACGGCTTTAAGAGGATAAGCACGGAATGGTGGCATTTTGAAGATACCGATGCCATGAAATATCCCCTTCTGGATATACCCTTTGAGGCTTTTTAGAAAATACGGGGCGGCCGGGTTTTAAACCCCGCGGCAACACCTTAATTCCCAATCCGGCGCGCTACCTAGGAGAGTGTTGAAAAACACATTAAAAAAGCAATAAACGTGTTGATAAACTACCGCCCGAGGCCGTTCAAAAAGCTCCAGATGCAAGGCGCGGCAAGGCCTCAAGCGGAGGCGTACTCAT
>NZ_BFAV01000151.1 GCF_002933875.1 Desulfocucumis palustris
CTTTTCCTTTAAAGTAAGCACGGACAAGCTTAACTGGCTGGAGGGCAAAAACGGCCTGATAGCCTTTATCTCCAGCGAAACAGGAAAGCGCCTGTTTTATATAAACCCGGTTTACGCCTGTGACGCCACCGGTAAGGAGATTAGCGGAGTAACCCAAACAGTCAGAAACCACGGCGGAGAGCTATTCATAGACATCGAATTGAATAAAGAAAGCCTCAATAATGTTACCTACCCCATCTATATAGATCCCACCATATCCATTGCTCCGGAGGAAGACGAAGCAATGGACACCTGCATTAACCGGAACAGCTCACGCCCCGATGGCAACGGGGGATTATGCGTTGATAGAGATCGTCGAACCCTGGTAAAATACAATCTTTCGGCAGTGCCCAGGGGAACCATAAAAAGCGCAACACTGTATATTGAAAACCATACCCCGGGCCAAAAACTTTATTCAATGAGGGCCTATCGCGTGACCCAGGAGTGGCTTGAAATGGAAGCCACCTGGGACGAGGCCGAATTTGACAGGGAATGGGAACAGCCCGGTGGGACCTACGATCCGTCCACGGGGGTGTCCGGAAATATTGACTATGATGAATACACCATGTGCTATGACGCATCCTTTAACGTCACCAATATGGTTGACGCCTGGGTTAACGGAACAGCTCCCAACTACGGGCTGATTCTCTGCCCCTATATAGAAAACCCTGAAAACTATGATTACAGCATCTTCAGCCATCCCAAGCTGTCAATAACCTATGAAACGGACATAACCGAGCCGGCTATTAACATCACCTCTCCGGCAAAAGACTCCTCCAATACCGGAACGGTAAATATGGAAGCCACTGCCACGGACGCCTCCGGAATACAGAAGGTGGAGTTTTACGTGGGCAGCGCCCTGATAGGCACCGCCACCGGCAGCCCCTTTAAGGTAAACTGGGACACCACCGGATTTCCCGACGGCAGCTATAAAATATGGGCCAGATCCTACGACAACGCGGGAAACATAGGGTATACCAACTACTTCCGGCTATGCGACACCTTTGACACCAAAACAAAAATAGACACCGGCAAAACCAGCGCCAAATATAACACAGAAGGAAATGTTGAATTCGACTCCGGCGACACAACCATGGAAAGCAAATCCGTAAGCATAACCGAACCAGTTAAAAACGTTTATCTGGAAGTCAATGAAAGCAGAAGCAACTTCACTTATTACGTCAGCGCCGACGGGGGCGCAAACTGGCAGGAAATCACCCCCCGCACCGTAACAACTCTCCAGTACCCGGGAAACAAATTAAAATTTAAAGCCTACACCACCAAACACGATTACCTGTACGACTACCTGGTGCTGTTCGAAAAGACCAACGGCTATACGGTAAACGTCAACAACCCCAATACTGTAAGCCCTCCCTCGGACCTGACGGCCCAGTCAGCCCCGGACGGCAGCATATCCTTAAACTGGAGCCC
>NZ_BFAV01000152.1 GCF_002933875.1 Desulfocucumis palustris
ATGAGTACGCCTCCGCTTGAGGCCTTGCCACGCCTTGCATCTGGAGCTTTTTGAACGGCCTCGGGCGGTAGTTTAGAAACATGTTTATTGTTTTTTTAATGTGTTTTTCAACACTCTCCTAGCTAAGGTTAGGGGACACACCTCTAGCTAAGGTTAGGGGACACACCTCTAGCTAAGGTTAGGGGACACACCTCTCTTTGGAGCATGGCTTTCGGGTCAGAGGAATGTCCCCAATGTATATGGCTTTCGGGTCAGAGGAATGTCCCCAATGTATATGACTTTGGGGTGAGGAATGTCCCCAACTTATTCGAACTAAGTTCGCTCTAAGGGTTCGGAAGGGAAATAACCCCTTCCGAGCCCAAGGTTCACTTATATTGATAGCGCCGGGGAATGGTTATTCCTGGCGCTTTTTAATGTTTATTATAATTGTGGTTAATTTTCGCTCTGATTGCTGCTGTTATATATTTGTTCCATGTTTTTAATATTGCTCAGTACCAGGCCTTTTACTATAATAACCTATGCCGGCAATTCACCTGAGTCTAAAAAAAACAGGTGAATTTATATTAATAAAACCAGCAAGGTAGTATGGAAAAATAACAGTAGTTAGGAGTGCGGATATAATGAAAAAAACAATCATTATCATTATGGCGTTGCTGTTTTCCATGGTAATCGGTTCCGCGGCGTTTGCCGGTGAGGGACAAACTATTTATTTTGATAACCTGAAGAGTGTCAGCTACGGCACCCACGGCCATATCTGGTCCGGAGATATTGACAGCCGGGCGTTGCCGGCGGATCTGAAAATCTATAACCGGCTGAAATATGGTGACAGGTACGGTTACTACAACAACGTAGCTGATGTCCGCTACCACGGGGATTACGACCGGGATGGCCAGTGGCATTTTTATAAAGATGCCAGGGGAGTTCTGCACTATATTTACCTGGACCCGGACCGTGACTACGAATGGCAAAGCTACAAGGACCAAAACGGTGTAACCCAGTACTATGTCAGGGATATAGGCTGGAAATAGTCTGTAGCATGGCCTAAGGCCGGCCGGCTATAGAAAAATATTTAACCGAGCTGTAAAGGGCTGTCCGCCAGGGACAGCCCTTTACTCTTTAAACGGTCTGTAAGCCCGGTTCCTGAAGACCGGGGAAAACAGGCCCCAAAGCTTGAACCTGTATTTTGTTCAAAATAAATTACAGTTTGGTATTGCAGGACGGGTTTTCACTCAATAATAAATAAAGCTCCTTTTCCTCGGCTTCAATCCGTTCAAAAATTTGGGCAATAATTTGTTTGGATTCCGTTGCGAAATCCACTGCTTTTTCCTTAATAGCATTGGGATTGCCAATATATTTATGTATATAAAGATCAAATTTGGCAGCCAGCTCACCCATTTTTTTAACGAGTTTGTCCGCGGTGGCCCTGGCGTTGTCCTGGCTGCTGTTAAGAAGACATGGATAAAGGTAGTCATCCTCAAATTTTAAATGCATTTGCAAATAGGCGCTCAGGTGCCCGAGTTTTAACGCTATCCACAGGGTATTTGGGGGAATATCGTCTTCGCAATAAACATCCTCACTTAACTCTCTCAGAAGTTTTTTTATTTCCTGGTGATGTTCATCGATCTTGTCAACAAACATATTTTCACCCCGCCCGCTCATTATGTATTTTTTAATGTATTATAGCACAACATAAAGTCATTTCAAAAATTCCGGCCGGGCTGTGGCGGGGGAAAACATTAATAGGAAAAAATTGGTAATCCATTACAGTAATATTTTTGATTATTTTGGGGCAAAATTATAATAAAGATTGGTACTTTCCAAAAATACCATTTATAATCTGTCATTTGAATTTATCTTCTGAATATGATAAAATTTTGCCCGGTGTTAAAAAGTTGGAAAAACAAAAAACATCTTTAGGCCTCTGGTTACAGGTACGGATGAAGATATTTAACGTTATTCAGCTTTTTGATTCACTTAAATAAAAAGGAGGCCGATAGTATGCAAGGCAAGGTAAAATGGTTCAACGCGGAAAAAGGTTTTGGTTTCATTGAAACCAATGAGGGAACGGATGTTTTTGTTCATTTCTCAGCCATCCAGACCCAGGGATTTAAAACCTTAGATGAAGGACAGGCTGTTGAATTTGATGTTGTTGAAGGCCAGCGCGGCCCTCAGGCAGCCAACGTAGTTCGTCTCTAAGCCAAAACAAAGAACCGGGGAAAGGGCATTTCAAAACTGAAATGCCCTTTTTTGGTTTATTCCGGAGGGAACCTTTTCGCAGCCTTACAGTCTATATATATGGAACCTGATTTTATTAAAAACAGGAGGAAGTTTGGGTAATGAAAAGAAAATTGTCAATGGGGATTTTTTTTGTCTTTTTGCTGGGTGTGTTTCTGGTCGGCTGCTCAGCCGGGGACCGGAACGGGGACGCTAAAAACGGGACGCCCGGGCAGGAGACCGCGGCCGGCGGGGATGGCGGCGGTGAAGACAAGCAAAAGGACTTAATGGACCGGTTTAATTCAGTTGCCGTAAAAGATGCCGGTGTTACCGGCGCCATCAGTTTTATTGACAAGAACATATCCCTGGCCACCGGGGAAAATGCGTCAAAAATGATTATTAGGCTTGAAGAACTGCAAAAAGAATATTTGCCCGATTTGGAGCTGAAGTATAACAATAGTGAAACTATACAGAGTAAAATGAGACAGGTGTATAAACCCGGCTTCGATATTTATAAAATTGATCACATAAAAGACCAGGAATTAAGCGCACTTTTAATGGAAACAAGGAACGCGGGCTTTAAGGTGGAAACGGCGGAGGGCACTTATTTTCCGGTTATTGATTACGGATTTTACAAAAAGTACAGCTCCCGGGTAACCCCCGACATAAAGGATTACATTGATTTAATGGCCGTGGACTCCGATCAGGTTTCCGTTAAAGACGCCGCTTTTGTTGTGGGCTGGGACGAAATTATGAAAAGGGCGCTGAGCCGGGAGAAATTTATCGCTGCTCACGGCGATTCCGCAAAAATTGATGATGTCCGGGAGCAATTTGAAAGATATGTTTCCTTCGCCCTGTACGGGGCTAATAATACCCCGGCGTTCAGTTACGAGCAAAATGTGTTAGACCCCGAAGCCAGGGAGGCCTATATTAAGATTGCGGCTGTTAATGACGGCAGCGAATTCAGAAAGACCATACGGGACTTTTTAAGTGTGCTGGAAAAGAATAACTACAAATTAACTAAGGATGTAGATGAATTCAGGAAGAATGCCCGGCAAGACCTGGCGGGAGTGATATAGTTCCGCTATAAAATTTGGTTTGGGCTCTTTTGATACAAAAGGCCGGCTCCGGCACCCCGGGGAAAATGCCCCGCAAAGCTTTAATAAAGCCTTGCGGGGCATTATTTTATGAGCATTTTAAAACCCCTCAAGGCCGGTTGGAATTATCCCGTCAGCAGCCTGTAAGACCCCGCCCTGCTTATTATTCCGGCTGGAAAATCAGCTCCTCCCCGTCCCCGGGGATTAATACCCTTTCCCCGAGGTTTTCGGTTTCCAGACGCCGCCGCAAATCATTACGCGTCAGCAGGCAGTGATTGAACGCCTCCAGGTGCACGGCCACAACCTTTGTGCCGGCCGCCTGCCGGCAGACTTTTACAACATCCCCGGCATCCATGATAATGGGGCCCCCGGTGAGAAACCGGGCTGCGCCGGCATATAACACGGCAACTTTGGGCGAGTACCTGTCCAGGGCTTCCGACACTTCCCGGCACCAGATGGTATCCCCCGCGATGTAGAGTAGGGATTCGCCCCGGTGCTGCAGCACGTAGCCTGATACCGCGCCCATTTTCCGGCCGATTTCCCCGCTGCCGTGCTGCCCCCCGGTGCGGATGACGGTCAGCTCTCTCCAGGTGAGGGCGCTGTCTACGGGCAGCACCCGGGTAAAGCCCAGGGAGGCTATTTTTTCACCATCCGCCGGCTGGCAAAGGACCGGAATGGACTTGGGCAGCATTTTGGCCGCGGCGTCGTCAAAATGGTCCCGGTGGGTGTGGGTTAACAGTACGGCGTCGACGTTCAGCAAGCTTTCCGCCGGTACCGGAAGAGGCACCAGGGGATTGGGGCGCTGCCGGGGAGAATCGGCAACCGGCCCCATTGCGCCGGCGGGGGACAGCATGGGGTCCACAAGAATGTTTGCGCCTCCCACTGTGACCCGCATGGTGGCGTGACGAATTAATTTTATTTTCATTTTCACCAGCCCTGTCGTATATTTTAGATGTAAGCATAACAAAAACAGATTCTTATTGCCAGTTGCCGGGTAAATAAACAGCAGGACATAATTGGCCGGTGAAAGGAGATGAGCCGTTATTATTGATTCAACGGATTTAAACATACTGCGCTATTTAAAAAAGGATGGCCGGGCCCAGTGGAAAGAGATAGGCGCCGCCGTTCATCTGACCGGGCAGGCTGTGGCCGACAGGGTCCACCGGATGGAGGATCTGGGAATTATTAAAGGTTTTACGGTGGATGTTGACGAGGGCAGCTTGGGACTGCAGATAACCGCCCTGATCACGGTGTGCATGAAAACTGCCGAGCACCACGTTCTGCACAATTTTATCCGGGACAGGCCTGAAATAAGGGAAGCGCACAGGATAAGCGGGGATGGCTGCTACTGGCTGAAAGCCGTATTCCAGACCAACGAACAATTAAGCCGGTTTCTTGACCGGCTGCTAAATTACGGGAATTACCGGATCAGTTTATCCATTGACACCATTAAATGATATCATCATGTGGCTGTTCCAGAAATATATGCTTGTCTTTGGAACCGCCGGTTCCAAAGACAATTGGGAATATAATTCCATGGTAGTTTCCCTGACGTTGCCCATAATAATGTATCCCCTGTTTTTGTCGGCAATAATATTTTAATTCGGATTGCGAAAAAAGATGGGACAGTATTTGTTAATTAGATGTTTTGCAGTTCCCACATTTTGCGGTAAAGCCCGCCCTTCTCCAGCAGCTCGCTGTGCCGGCCCCGCTCCGCCACCCGGCCCCTATCCATTACCAGTATTTCATCCATGCCCTCAAGACCGGTGAGGTCATGGGTGATGGCCACGGTGGTCCGTCCTTCCATCAGGCGGCTGACGGATTCCATCACCTTCCGCCCGGTCACCGGGTCAAGCCCCGCGGTGGCTTCGTCCAGCAGCAGCACAGGAGAGTTTTTCAGCAGCGCCCGGGCAATGGCCAGGCGCTGGCGCTGGCCTCCGGATAGTTTAAAGCCCCTTTCCCCCACAGGGGTGTCGTAGCCCCGGGGAAGACCCTGGATAAAGTCGTGGATTTGGGCCTCCCGGGCGGCCCGCAGCAATTCTTTTTCTCCCGCCCCGGGCTTTGCCAGCAATAAATTCTCCCGGACAGAGGCATTAAAAAGATATGTATTCTGGGTAACCACGCTGATATGACGCCGCAGCTCCTCCGGGGGAAAAGCCTTTAGCTCCTGTCCGCCCAGGGAAATTGACCCTTCCCGGTAATCCCAGAAGCGCAGTAAAAGGTTCACCAGGGTGCTTTTCCCGGCGCCGCTGGGCCCAACCACGGCCAGCCTGCCTCCCCGGGGCAGCGCAAAATCCAGCCCGTCCAGTGCCCGGGGCTCCCCCGGGGCATAGCTAAAGCTCAGGCCCCTCACCCGCAGATCATAGCCCCGGAGCTTTGGTGAAGGCGCCGGGGGCTCCGGCACCGCCGGTTTGGCGTCAATAACGGCGAATAGCCTGCGGGCCGCCGCCAGGCTCTCCTCTATATGTTGAAATACCATGGGCAGGGGCAGCACCGCCTCAAAGCCGCCCAAAGTCACCAGGGCCAGCACGGCCAGATAAATCCCGTCCAGGTCCCCCCGGGTCACCAGGGGTATGGCCAGCAATAGAATAGACCACATGGCAAGGTTCATCAGCAGGCCTGCCAGGGCCGAGGATAAACTCCTTATACCGGCTGCCCGCTCCTGTAAACCCAGAAATTTTTCGCTTAGCTCCCCCACCTGCCGCTGTTGCCGGGCAGACAGGTTGAATGCCGCGATTTCGGTCATGCCCTGAATGGTATCCACCATTTGGGTATTCAGCGCCGCCCTGGTTTCCCCCAGGAGCCCGCCCCCGCCCCGGCCGAGGGCCCTGACCGCCAGGGGCGCCGCCGCGGCTGCGGCCAGGAAAAAGAATAGAAAGACAAAAGCCGGGCCAAGTCCGAACCGGGCCAGAAAGGCGAAAACCCCAAACAGCGTCAGCAGGGCCACCAGCGGCGGCGCCAGCACCCGCAGGTAAAATTGCTCCAGTGTTTCCACGTCCGCCGCCATGCGGCTGACCAGCTCGCCGCTGCGGTATTCCATCAGCCGGGCCGGCGCCAGAGGTTCCAGGGCCTGGTAAAACCAGACCCTTATATGGCTCAATAACCGGAAAGTGGCGTCATGGGAGAAATATCGCTCCAGGTACCGGAAAACCGCCCGGGAAATACCGAAAAAACGCACTCCCACAATGGCCTGCATTAATTCCAGAACCGGCGGGTGCAAGGCCGCTCCGGAGATGAGAAAGGCCGAGGCGCCCAGCAGTCCCGCGCCGCTGCCCACGGTGAAAAAACCCAATAGAGTTGCCAGAAGCATGGATTTCCAATGGGGGGCCATGAGTTTCACCAGACGCGCAAAATCCTTCAACCCGCACCTCCATATAAGTAAGTCCAGGGGTTATCCCCTGCCGAACATGCGTTGGGGGCATTCCTCACCCCAAAGGCATATACATTGGGGGCATTCCTCTGACCCGAAAGGCATATACATTGGGGACATTCCTCTGACCCGAAAGCCATGCTCCAAAGAGAGGTGTGTCCCCTAACCTTAGATAGAGGTGTGTCCCCTAACCTTAGATAGAGG
>NZ_BFAV01000153.1 GCF_002933875.1 Desulfocucumis palustris
GTTCAAAAAGCTCCAGATGCAAGGCGCGGCAAGGCCTCAAGCGGAAACGTACTCATAGTACGTCGAGCATTGAGGCCGCAGCCGCAACGCAGCAGATGGACTTTTTCAACGGCCTCCTAGTGCTTGAATTTTTTGGTCATATCCTCCAGGACCAGCCCCATGCGCGCAAGTTCCTCCGCCAGCGCAGAAACCTCTTCCACCGAAGCGGACTGCTCCATGGTGATGGAAGTGACATTCTGCACGCTGGCCGACATTTGCTGGGCGGCTGCGGCAACATCCTGAATTTGCGTTCCCAGGCTTTGAACCTTTTCAATTATGGTCCTGAAATAACTGCCAACTTCATCTATAACGGAGTGTACCCGGGTGTACTCCTGCCTGCTCTGATCCATTACAAGCACAGCCTTTCCGGATTCACCCTGGACTTCGTTAATCAGTTTATATATTTCCTGGGTTGCCTCCGCGGACTGTTCGGCCAGTTTTCTAACCTCCTCGGCCACCACCGCGAAACCACGGCCCTGCTCCCCGGCCCTGGCGGCTTCAATGGCGGCGTTCAGTGCCAGCAGGTTGGTCTGATCGGCAATACCCCTTATTATATCAACAATTCTGTTAATTTCACCGGAGGATCTGTCCAGGCTGCCGATAACCGCCGCCACCTGTTCCGTTACCTCGCCCAGGCTTGCAATGGAACTTACCACCTTGTCCAGCCCCTGTCCTCCGGACTCGGCCAGTTCCGCTGTCTCCCTGGCGGATGTGGCGACATTGTTGGCGTTATGCGCCACCTGCTCCACCGCGTCCCCCATCTGTGAAACCGTACCCGAAAACTGAACGGCATTGTCGCTGACCTGATCGGCGGTGGCGGATAAATGCTGCACAGCCTTGGATAGCTGAATGGTGGCGGAGGAAACCTCCCTGACCAGATTCTTTAACCCCTCCCTCATCTGGTTGAAGGAGCGGGCTAGGTTACCCACCTCGTCCCTGGTTTTAACCTTAATTTCGCTGCCCGTCAGGTCGCCCCCGGCAATCACCACGGCGTCGGCATCCAGCCTGGTCAGTGGTTTGCTTATAATATTGGCCAAAAATACCGATATTGCAAACCCTGCCAGCACCAGGGCCACGATCACCAAAATTACCAGATTAATTACTTTTTTAACATTTTCCGCATTGGCCGCGCCTTCCCGGTGCATTAAATCTTCCTGATATTTGCTGAGTTCAAGGCCGGTGGTTATAATGGTGTTAATGGTCCCCTTTTTATTCAGCGTATAATCCACCACTTTATCAATATCCCCGGTCTGCCTGATGGCTATAACCTCTTTGGAATAGGCGGAAAAGCCGTCCAGCGCGGTGACCATCTGGGCAACCATTTTACTGCTTTTTTCATCGGTTGCTATTTTACCGAGTTTGTCCACATCCTGGCGGGATTTTGCCAGGGCGGTCTCAAATTTATTCAGATAATCATCATTGCCGGCCAGAAGATAAGACCTTAAATAGAGGGCTGAATACTCAAAATCTGCCACCAAAATTTTTGAAGTGCCTGAAATTTCAGAGCGTGTCTGTATTAGATACTGATAAGAACTGTTAAGGGTTTTGATCTCCTGGAGGGTAAACAGACCGATACCCAGAGTAAAAAGAAGCAGAAAAGAGCACATCAAAACAAGCCTGGCACGGATTCCTGTAAACATACACCTCACCCCTTATCTTTAATAATAATACCGGGATTGTTAAACATTCTACATATTTCTTCGGGGAACACATTTTTCCTGCCGACCATGTATGTTTTTTCACATAAATTCGCAGGCCGCGGAGTACCTGAGTAGTGCCGGCATAACATTTTATCATTAACCGGCAATACGCCCGCCTTGCGTTTTCGAAAGAAGCATAAAACCACTTTATCCGGATTGACGGCCGCACGGAATGGCCGGCAAAATAAAACCGGCGCGGTAACATTTTACCCCTCTGCCGCTATTATGGGAAGTATTGCGTAATTTTTTGCCTGGCACGAGCTTTCTGTAAATTGTCTTCCGGCTGTCCCAAAGACTGCGCCGCCTGCTGCTGGACAAGAAGATACTCCTTTAGTTCGGCCTGCAAAAATTGATCATCGGTTTGCGCATATACCTTCAATGCGGAATCAACTCCGGCCGGCCCTGAGCGATATAAAATCTCCACATCAAAGCCTCCAAGCGTTCCGGAAAGATAGCGTTCGGCGTTATAGCGGGCAACAAAACCGTCCGGATTCAACAGGCAGAGTGTGCAGAGCATCACTACACCCACCCCGACCGCCAATCGCCCAACGGAAAATGACCATTTCTGCAGGGCTACCACACCACCGCATATGACCGCCAGCAAGACCATAAAGAAGCAGGGGAGCAGCCGGCGCATGGATAGTCCATAAGCCCCAATATACATAGCCATTTTACTAAAGGCGGTGGCAATGAGCACTAAAGTGAGGATTGCCAGTAATGAGTTGAGAATCTTCAGGACCATACTGTCCCTGCACAGCTTTTTGCCCAGAAGATTTGCCGCGGTCAACACAGTCAGGTTAATGGCCGCAATGCCGCATAGCTCAAAAAATCCGCTGCGGGCATATTCGGAATAGACCTGCCAACCCTCTGGCCGCTCCCCAACAAAGGCGGAGAAAAAATAAGGCAGCTGGCTGCCGATGAATACCACATACAGACTGTCCAGCAACCCCAGCAGGGTGTAAACGGTAGCCGCGGGCAGCACCCGCAAGTCGGAAATGGCCTTTAGGATACTGTCCTTTTTAAACAGGTCACAGCCTCTTCCATGGGCGCTGCCTGCCACAAGGCCAAAGAGATAAGCCGCTATGGGAATGGCCAGAACGGCATTCATAAAAAGTTCCCCAATCTCCTTCCTCATCCCCTGAAGGTAGGTTAAAACGCCCTTTGTAATTTTGGAAAAACCGCCGCTGTCCGCCTCCAGCAGCAGGGGTAAAACAATGCCTGCCACTATGAAGGTCAATAACAGACCCAGCCCTATGGAAAAGATTTGCCTTCCCTCGGCCCGTTTATTTCTGCCCAGAAAAGACAGGCTTTTATACTGGCAGCCGAAATTTCTGAAGGGAATCACAAACAGGCCGTTTAAACCGTCCAGCATAATCAAGTTGCTGGTTTTGCCAAGTATGGGCAGACCGGTGGCGCAAATAATCCAGTATACGGCGCCGCAGAATAACAACAGGCTGCGCCATGGCTCCAAGCCGTTGTTGGTCCAGAGGGAGAAGCTGATTCCGGTAAGAGCCACCACGGTCAGCCAGAACCACCCGGCCCGTGGAATGAGCACCCCTTTTTTCAGCAGATACACGGTGACTGCGCCGCAAAAGCCAAGGGTAAACAGCGTTACCCCCCAGCCCTGCCAGGAAAACAGCACCCAGCGCGCGAAATAAAACCCCAGTATAAAGGTAAACAGAGCAAAAATACCGTCCCTGCGGTCCGCCTCAAAAGGTTCTTTTGCACCCGGCCGCAATGGTTTTTCCAGCCGGGCCGACACCCCGGAGGTGCCCGGTGCCGCTTGTTCCGCAGCCAAAGCCGGGCGGTTTTTATCTGGAGAATACCCGTTCATATGACTTGCCTCCCTGTGTTTAGTCTTGCTCTTTATATTCCAGTATGTCTCCGGGCTGACAGTCCAGCGCCTTGCAGATAGCCTCCATGGTGGAGAAACGCATTGCTTTGGCCTTGCCGGTTTTAAGGATGGAGAGATTGGCTTGGCTGATGCCCACCTTTTCGGCCAGTTCACCGGAGGATATTTTTCTCTTTGCCATCATTACATCCAGATTCACTATGATTGGCATGCCACCGTTCCCTTTCCTTTATATGGTGTAATCCACCTCGTTCTGCAGAGCCACCGCCTGAGCCACCACATTTTTCACAACACGCACGATCAGGCCCATGAAGGCGGCGGACACCACCACAAAAAACCACGGGAAATAGTAAAATACAGAGACCAAAGCAATCCCCGCTCCAATAAAGCAACTCCAGGAAATCCGTCTCAGCCGTTCTACATTCTCGGCTATAAACACTTGCCCCGCCTCGATGCGGCGGAGCAGGCGCAACAGGTTGTTGAGCAGATACGCCGCGGGAACAAATCCCACGTAGATGGTGGCAAGAAAGAAGGTCTCGGTTCCCTTCAGACCGGCCTGCGAAAAATCCAGAAACCAGCGCGTCAGCCAGGGGGCGGACACCACCGTGGCAATCAGCACACACATGAAAAATAAAATGCATAGCTTGCTCAGACCGATGGATTTCTTCCCATTCCACATAGAATTCATCCTCTCCTCAACCGGGTGGCAAACACCCTCATGGTGATCGCAGTATAACAGAACATTTATTGATATGCAATAATATTTTATTGTTTATCGATATATTTTATTCGTTTTACGCTAAACACAGGCGTATTGTAAAGGCCTGGAGATTTTTCGGTGCGATGGAAGGAAAAGTGGTCATCCTTTCGCCACCGCGGTTTGCGGCTTACAGCAAATGGTTTTCAGGGTAGATATGGCGTTAAATTCATGCTTACATCTTTTAGTCTAATAATAAAACCCGCATGAACAGCGGGTTTTTAGACAGGTTATGGAAAGTTGGGTAAATATAGGTGGCAGGGATTTGGCTTTAATCCGATAGTTGCAATAATTACTTTTCACCATAGATTAATCCCAGGGTTCCAATCATAAACGGCAATCTCAAAGCCTTGGGGATAAAAGAAGCCGTACTGGTGTCCACTTTTGCCTGATCAGGGTTATATTATAAATCGCGAGTCAGGCGGGCTCTAAGGCTGCTTTCTTCCAAGAGGCTTATAAACCTCAATGCCAAGATGATTCTTAATTGCTGATTGTAGCAGGTGAGAAAAGTTAATATTCTCCTTTTCGGCCAGGTCGTTAAGCCATTTGGGAATGGTGAGAGTCTTTTTTACAGCCTTGCTTTCAATAGATTCCCTAAAAGCGGGCATCCAGACTTCAATAAGTCCTACTACCTGGTTTGGAACCGGATGTAGCTTTTCTATTGGTGTAGGTTCGGGAATGGGATCACCGTCCTGCTCCATGCTCCAAAGGTGGAGGCCCAGAGCCTCCTTGGCGTTCTTAAATGCTTCTTCAGAAGTAGCGGCACAGGGTAAGCAGCCGGGCAGGTCCGGAAACTCGATGGAAATACCATCATCGGCATAATCGAAGATTGCAGGATAGATGTATCTATCTTTTGTCACTCTAACCATCTCCTTAGTTTATGGGAATGGATCACTCGATTGTGATTCCCGCCTGTTTTAATATACTCTTGACCGTTTTGGCTGGTATGCCCTTTACCGGGTGCGTTACTGTTACCTTACCTTTTTTAGTGGGGTGTTTGAATTGATGGTGGTCACCGACCGTAGCTACGTGATACCAGCCGTCTTCGGTTAGTATCTTCAATATTTCTCTTGATGAGAAGCTTTTCAAGCACACCCCTCCTTATAGTTAGATTTTACACGTATAAATAATACGTGTAAATACCATGAAGCAGAATATGCACTCCATGGGTGGAGGGATACACGGGCAAAACAAAAACCACCCCAAAGGTGGTTCTTTGCTGATATTTTAGCGGAGGCGAGGGGAGTCAAACCCACCGTCGGAATAAACCGGAACGGAAGTCTCTCCAGGGTGCTTGTTTTATTCCCCGCCTTCTGTTTGCAATACTTATTCTACAAATTCAAACTCATAATTCTTTATGCGCACGGTATCCCCTTCCCTGGCCCCTGCCCGGCGAAGGGCGTTGTCTATGCCCATTACGGCCATTATCCTCTGCAGCCTTTCCATGGCCTCCTCGTTTTGGACATCGGTCATGGCCAGGTGGCGCTCTATTTCCCTGCCCTCCACCATAAACGCTCCGCCGTCCCTCTGGATGGTAAAGCGGGGGGCGGCCTGATGCAACACTTCAGGCTCCTCCTCTACCTCCTCACCGGTATCCGGAGGTATTTGCTCCAGCATGTCCGCCAGTCTGAACAAAAGCTTGTCCAGCCCCTGTCCTGTTATCGCGGAAACCGGATATATCTCGAATTTCCCTGCAAGCTCGCGCTCCAGCCGCTCAAGGTTTGCCCGGGCTTCCGGCAGGTCTGTTTTATTGGCCGCCACCACCATTGGCCTGGCGGCCAGCCTGGGATCATAAAGTTTAATTTCCCGGTTGATAATTTCAAAATCCTGGAGGGGGTCCCTTCCCTCAGTTCCGGCCATATCCAGCACGTGGACCAGTATCCTGGTTCTTTCCGTGTGGCGTAAAAACTCATGTCCCAGTCCGGCCCCGGCATGTGCGCCCTCTATCAGTCCGGGGATATCCGCCATCACGAAACTCCTGTCCCCGTCAATCCTTACCACGCCCAAATTGGGCACCAAGGTGGTAAAGGGATAATCGGCAATTTTGGGCCTGGCCGCGGAAACCCTGGATATTATGGTGGACTTGCCGGCATTGGGAAATCCCACCAGCCCCACATCAGCCAGCAGCTTAAGCTCCAGCTGCAGCCAGCATTCCTCTCCGGGTTCCCCCTTTTCGGCCATTTTAGGAGCCTTGTTGTTAAGGGTGACAAAACGGACGTTGCCCCGGCCTCCCCGGCCCCCTCCGGCCACCACCGCCTCCTGGCCGTTTTGAACCAGATCGGCAATTTTTCTGCCGGTATCGGCATCCCGCACCAATGTGCCCACGGGAACCCTGAGCCGCAAATCCTCACCGGAGCGGCCGTGCATGTTTTTGCCCATACCGTGCTGGCCTCTCCCGGCCTTGTAATGGCTATGATAGCGAAAATCCACCAGGGTTCTCAAGCCTTCGTCGGCAATCAGCACAACACTGCCGCCCCTGCCGCCGTCGCCTCCCCAGGGTCCCCCGTCGGGAACATATTTTTCACGTCTAAATGCCACGCAACCGTTGCCACCGTCGCCGGCCTTCACAAAAATTTTAGCCTTGTCGTAGAACATAAAGTCTCCTCTAAATTGGTATTACCTATATTATGTTTCAATTATATTGATTTAAGGCATTCTGGGACAAATAATATGAATTTCGCCTTCCCCCCCTGAGACGGCCAGACCCACCTTGCCGCCGAAGGGCGACAGCAGCTTTTCCATATCCGTCAGTACATCCCTGGTAATTCTCGTTCCTGAGGCCGGGGATTCGGGAAAGGATATGCGACATAGATATTTCTTATCCGATTCCGCCAGGGATAAAGCAATCCGGCGGCCGGATATCTCCGGTGAAGCCAGGTAATTAACCGCCCGGGAAAGAGCTTCGTACAATACACTGCCCATTTCCCCGGCGGGAACCGCGCATTCCTCAAAGTCGGTCTGTATATTAAAATCTATCACCACCTGATGCATTTCCGCCTGGTGGTTGCCCAACAACAACGCAGCCGCCACATAGGGATTCTTCAGGTGAATAACTTTGCTCAATCTCTCCACATCAATGCACACCTGACGGATATAGTCTATAACCCTGTCACTTTTATTCAACTGAACCAACCCGGATATAACCTGTAAATGATTAAGAAAATCGTGCCTTTGCACAGAAATAAATTCCAGCATGGTTAATAAATCCACAATTATCCTCCCAAACTTGCAAAAAAAGTCATGTTTTTATCATCCCGTTAAGGACCGGGGACCCATGGATATGGTTTTAAAACATTGCCTGTTAAAAAAATTATCCACAGGGTAACCAAAGTAAAAAGTACTTATATCAGTAGTACTCAAGACCCAGGTCTATTTTTATCAACAGCTTATCCACAGGAAATGCTTAACAATCCATGCGGCGCCGCTACATTATATATTACCCCATATATTACCCCGGCGATAATTCCCGCTTTCTTATAATTAACCACTTACCGGATAATTCCTGCCTGTCTATCTATTTTCTGCCAGCCGCCTGCTGAGTCCAAAAATTGGGGACATGCCGGTTTATTCGCATTGCCGAGCATTAACAAGTATACTCCACAAAAACTAAGCTGCGCGGAGCCATTCCACAGGCTAAAGTCCGCCGGATTAATAGCGGCCGCGGCCGGCCGCGTAGCGGCTTTTACAGTATGCCGGGAATGCTGTTATAATTCCTTATATCAACTTAATAACGGTGATGCAGTATCCTAGTCGGGAAAACTCTTTCACGAAGGCGGGGCTAAAAATCCGTCAAGGGCACATCGATGAAGTTCCTTGTGCCGGCTTTCGACGCCATCGGGGGCTGGTGCTGGGAGTTAAGGATTCAGGGCTAAATACAAAGGCATGTATGATACTCATTTGTCCAAAGGGCTATCCCTCGGGCGAATGACGTCCCTGTCTCCGGGGAGACCCGGTTTGCAGGCCAAAAGTTTGCGGCCGGGGTGTGAACCTGCATGTGGTAGACGCTGGGTGCAGAGTAGCCTGCCTTGAGGTGGCTGCGGGGGATGGTCATTCTTGAAACCGCCGCTGCAAAAGAGGCTAGGGGAGAGTTTGCCGCCAAGGAAAACTTCTAGGCTGTCCGTTTGAGAAACGGGGCGGCCCGGGGATTACAGTGCGGACTAAGTGGCAATCCGGTACCGTGGCAACACGGAGTGATTTTAAAGGGAAACCGCCCATACGGCAACGTGGGGTAATCATCTGGGAAAACCAACCGGACCTAAGCCGCAACATTTACCCGGGAGGCTGTCACTAAACCAAAGCAACTCGAAGGGGTTGCTTTTTAAAATTCTTCTTTATATAAAAAACCGGCCTGGATTTACAGGCCGGTTTTTTTTGTTACATTACAGCTTCAGCGGCTCCGGGGTTAACCGCAACTTCTTTTTTATCCTTGCCCTTGGTTCTAAAAGATACAACTCCATCCACCTTGGCAAACAAGGTGTCGTCTGAACCGATGCCAACGTTGGCGCCGGGATATATCCTGGTGCCGCGCTGGCGCACCAGGATGGAGCCGGCTGTTACAAACTGGCCGTCCGCCCTTTTAACACCAAGCATTTTGGGCTTTGAGTCCCTGCCGTTCCTGGAGCTACCTACACCTTTCTTATGAGCCATGTTATTCCCACCTCCAAATATCAGGCGTTTATTTTTTCCACCGTCACCTGGGTAAAGGACTGGCGGTGGCCTTTTTTACGCCGGTAATTTTTCTTGGCCTTGTACTTGAAAACTATTATTTTCTTGCCCCTGCCGTGGCGAACCACCTTGAGCTGCACGGTGGCGCCTTCCACCACGGGGCTGCCCAGCTTTAAGTCGCCGTCTTTTTGCACCGCCAGAACCCGGTCGATGGCTACGGTTTCACCAGGTTCGTTGTGCAGTTTCTCAATGTAGAGGGTGTCCCCCTCCTGGACGCGGAACTGTTTACCGCCTGTTTCAATAATGGCGTACACTAAAAATTAACCTCCCCCATAATTAGGACTCGCCGGAATTCAGGTACGGAAAAAAGCATCCGTTTTTGGGCGACCCGTTCCGAGCGGTGGTATCAGGCAATAATACCTACAATATAGTATTTTAACACAACAACCATTTTTGTCAAGAAAGAGGTATTATAATGTTATTTTATCAATCTCGCCTTGGCATAGGTTCTATAAACCTTGGTTACCTCCACCGGCACTGATTCCCCCACCAGTGAACCGGCCCCTTCTATGTCCAGTATAAAACCGTCAACCCGGGCTATGCCGTCATGAATATTAGTCACGTGGGGTTCCTCCACCCTGACCTCCAGCACCTGTCCGGGCTGGACCGCCAGGGTCTGGGCCTGGATATCGGACTTATCATAGGACGGCCGCACAGAAACGGACTCAATATGCTGCCCCTGGGACCCGCGAATGTATACGTTTTTACCTGTGCGCTGCTCCAGTTCCCTTAAATTTGCCCCGCCGCTGCCGATAAGACGGGCCGCCACCAGGGGATTGGCCTCCACCAGAATGGTTTCCGCCGTGGTCTGGCGGGCCATCTGGTAAATCTGGTTTTTAAAATGGATGCCCACTGTTTCCTCGGACAGCACCTTGCCCCTTCCCTCGCAATAAGGGCATGGCCGCTGCATTACTTCACCCAGGCTGGGGCGGACCTTTTTCCGGGTCATCTCCACCAGCCCCAACTGGGTTATGCCCAGTATATTGGTTTTTGTTTTATCCTTTTTAATCTCCTCTTCCAGCACCTGCAGCACCTGCTGGCGGTGTTCCTCTTTCAGCATATCTATAAAGTCCACTATAATTATGCCGCCGATGTTGCGCAGCCGGAGCTGCCGGGCAATCTCCACCGCCGCGTCCAGATTGGTTCGCAGCACGGTGTCTTCCAGGTTGGTGGAACCCACAAACTTGCCGGTGTTCACGTCTATGGCCGACAGGGCTTCAGCCTGGTCAATAACGATATAGCCGCCGCACTTAAGCCATACCTTTCGTTTAAGGGCCTTGTCCAGTTCCTGGTCTATTCCGTAATCACGAAAAATATCGTCCCGTTCTTCAAGCACAACTTTGAATTTCAGTCTTGATCCGGTAATATCCAGCAGATCCAATATTTTTTCATACTCGTAGCGGGAGTCAATGGTCAGCCGGTCCACATCCTCGGTAAAAACGTCTCTTAATATGCGCTGAATAAGCTCCAGGTCCCTGTGCAACAGATTTGGCACAGGTCCGTGTCCCGCCCTCTGTACAATTTTTTTCCAAAGCTTATTAAGCAGAGCTATATCCTGGGCCAGATCCTCCCCGTCGACGCCTTCGGCCACAGTCCTGACAATTACCCCCATGCCCTCGGGCTTCACCCGCCCCGCCAGCTCTTTAAGCCTTTCCCTTTCCTTTTCGTTCTCTATCCGGCGGGATATGCCGATATAGTCCACCGTGGGCATCAATACCAGGTACCGGCCGGGCAGGGTTATATGAGTGGTCACCCTTGGCCCCTTGGTCCCAATGGGTTCCTTCACTATCTGAACAATAATCTCCTGGCCGTGTTTTAAAATGTCGCATATATTGGCGCCCAGGGCTGAGCTTGAGCCCTGGCCGTCAGGCGAGCGGGCGGGCATGGCGTCCTCAACATATAAGAAAGCGTTTTTCTCCAGGCCGATATCCACGAAGGCAGCCTGCATGCCGGGAAGCACATTTTCCACCCTGCCCTTGTATATGTTCCCCACCAGGCGCTGATTTACCGAACGTTCGATGAATATTTCCACCGGCACCCTGTCCTCCAGCATTGCCGCCCTGGTTTCCTCATCGCCCACATTAATTACTATTTCTCTAAACATAAACTAACCTGCCTCAAATAAATACATATAATTAATTATAATAAAGAATGCAATATTATTCTTCCTTTTTTTGCAAAACTGATTCAAGGGAACTTCCTCCCGGGCCGTAAAGAGCTTCCCGGGAAATATAAACACCGTATTCAGCCACCGGGAGTCCGCAGTGGCCTGTGAAGGCCGATACCACCTCGTCCGGCCTTATGTTGCCCGTACTGCCGGTTTTAATAACCATTTCCAACACCGCGCTGTTTTCCTGCAAACTCTCCAATTCCAAACGGAATATCCCCTTACGTATATCGCAGTATTTTTCTTTTCCATCCTTGGACTTTCTGACCACGGATACCCCGGGCAAGGACAGGAAGTGGGATATGCATGAAGCAATCCGCCCAAAATCAATCTCCGGCTGGAAATCAATTTGCACTTTATATCTGGCGCTGTCAATCAGGGCCATAATTGCCGGGGCATTGTCCACCATTCTGAAAGAACGGAGCACAGCAATACCCCCGGGCAGGGCGAGGTTTAATTTCTCCTCAATTTCAGCCGGGCTGAGTTCCGAAACCAGTTCAATTTCCATGTATTCCTCCCTGCCGGGAATCCCCACCGGAAGCGGACAGCCGAAGCTGAATTTGGGGTGGGGGTTAAAGCCCTGGGAAAAGGCCACCGGCAATCCGGCCCGCCGTATTGCCCGCTCAAAGGTTCTTACCATGTCCAGATGGGATATGAAACGGGCCGGACCTTCCTTGCTATAGCAAATTCCGTAATGGGTCAAAGTTATGGTCACCTCCCGGCAATTCAGGCTTTATCTCCAGCGCCGGGCAAAGCCCGCATCCCGGGCACCTGCCGGCCCTGCAGTCGGGAGTCGCCGTACCCTGCATGGCCTTTTTATGCTCCCGGATCAGATACTTTTTATCCACCCCTGTCTCTATATGGTCCCAGGGCAGAACATCCTCATAAGAAAAGCGCCTGTAGGCGTATTCAGCGGGATCCATCCCGTTTTCCCGAAAGGCCTGATGCCACAGGTCGTAATTAAACAGCTCCGACCAGCCGTCAAATCTGGCTCCCAGCTTCCAGGCCCGTTCCACCACCGGTACCAGCCTGCGGTCTCCCCGGGCCAGCACGGCTTCTATAAAACTTGTTTCCGGGTCATGCCAGTTGAATGATATTTTGCGTTCCTTTTTCAACTTCTCCTTGAGATATGACTGCTTTCTTTTCAGTTCTCCCAGACTGTCCTGGGGCTCCCACTGAAAAGCCGTATGGGCCTTGGGAACGTAGGAGGAGGCGCTGACCGTAACTTTCAGCCTGCCCTTGGATACATTGCATTTTAAACCCGCCTGCAATACCTTCACGGCCAAATGGGCAATACCGTCCAGATCCTCATCCCTTTCGCCAGGCAGACCTATCATAAAATAAAGCTTTACGGCGTGCCATCCGGCTTGAAATGACGCGGACACGGCATCCAGCAAATTTTCCTCGGTTACCCCCTTGTTGATAACATCCCTCATACGCTGGGTACCTGCTTCAGGAGCAAAGGTCAGGCTTGAGCGCCTCACTCTCTGCACCTCTTTGGCCAGATCCACGGAGAAGGCGTCCACCCTCAGGGAGGGCAAGGAAATGCCAACCCCTTTATGCTCCAGGCGGTTTAACAGCTCCGTGACCAGGGGCTTTATCCTGGTGTAATCGGCGGTACTCAAAGAAGTAAGAGATATTTCATCGTGCCCGGTACTGCCGACCATGTCCTCCGCCTGGCGGACCAGGGTTTCCGGAGTTTTTTCCCTTACAGGGCGATATATCACTCCGGCCTGGCAAAAACGGCAGCCCCTGGTACACCCTCTCAACACCTCCAGCATTATCCGGTCGTGTACCACACCCATATAAGGCACCACCGGTTTTTGCGGGAAAGGGGCGCCGTCAAAATCGGACACCACCCTTTTTACCACCTTTTCCGGGGCGCCGGGCTCCACAGCCAGGGAGGAAACGGAACCATCGGAAAAATATTGAATATGGTACAGGGAGGGCACGTAAACTCCCCTTATACCTGCCATAGCCTTTAACAAATCCAGCCGGCTCTTGCCTTTTGAGACTTTATACAAATCAATTATTTCACCGATGATTTCTTCCCCTTCTCCTATAATGAAGGCGTCCGCAAAATCAGCCAGGGGTTCCGGGTTAAAAGCGCAGGGACCGCCGGCTATAACCAGCGGATGGTTCCGGTTCCGCCGGGAGGACCTCAGGGGCAGACCGGCAAGATCCAGCATATTTAACAGATTCGTAAAGGTCATCTCATATTGCAAAGTAAAGGCGATAATATCGAAATCCCCCAGAGGCCGGCGGGATTCCAGGCTGAAGAGAGGTATGCCGCCTTTTCTAAGCACCTTCTCCATATCAACCCAGGGCGCGAAAACCCGTTCCATCAACGCGTCCCCGCGGGTGTTCACCACGTGGTACAATATCTGCAAGCCCAGGTGGGACATGCCAACCTCGTAAACATCGGGAAAGGCGAAGGCTATTTTTACATCAATGTCGTGCCATTCCTTAACAACGGCATTCCATTCCCCGCCCGTATAACGGGCGGGCTTTTGAACATGGGGAAGTATTTTTTCCAGGGTACGCTGCATCATTTTCCCGGTTGTTAAAAACCGGGAGTGTTCGCCTCCTTTATAGCGCTTATATATATATTATAACCTAAAGGACAACCGGTAAATTATTCCTATGCATTATATTCTACGGGAAATGGGAAAAACCTGTGTTAAATTGCTCTTTCCTTTAATTATAAAGGGCGGCCCATTCATTATACGGGCCACCCTGCCGGTACATTTATCAAACCCTGAAACATTTATTGCACTGTCATTTTATCCCGACTTTTTCAGCCGGTCAGAACCGCAGCTGCGAATAATATTAACCGGAATGTCATTCCTGACAATCTTAAGCTGTTCCAGTTCTCCGGAGTCTATCAGCTTGTTCATCGCCCCAATTATTTTCTTCTGGTAGAAATCCCTGTGTTCCACGGGAACATTTAAATTTTCAACATAGGCGTGGGCCGTCCTGATAAAGGTCAAATACCTGTAACGCTCCTCCTGGGCGGAAATAAACTTTTTCAAATGCACCAGATCCACTTCATATTCAAAACCTGATATTTCTATAACATCCTCTTTCCCCGCGGCCATCTGCAACTCCCGGCTGATGGAGCCCCTGACGCCCGCCACCACTACCTTTTTGCCGTCCCTGATCTTCATCCTGGCCACAATATTTGAAAAATGGCCGTCTCCGGTAGCCAGCACCACTGTCTGCACATCCCTGTTTTCTTCCTTGAAAACGAATAAGTCCTCCAGAATCTTAAAGTCGGTAAAGGATTTTTCCTTACCTCCCACCAGCTCGGTCCTGGTATGCACCGCCTCGAAGCTGGCGGCTCTGAGTTTGGGTACTTCTCCCTTGATATATACGTTTTTTTCAAAATCTCCGTAAGCCCTGGCAAAGGTTATCTGGCCGTAATCCAGGGCTATATTTATCAATTCCATGGGGTCCGGCTGACACTGAAATTTGTTGTGCATACTGTAAAAAAGATTCTCATAATCCACGAACAGCGCCACTTTAGGTTTAAGGTCCAACTATTTCACCTCCTACCTAAAGTATTGTTGTTTATCCGTTATAATTATACGTGCCGGAACATTAGTAACCATTTGCAAGGATGACATAAAATGAGATATAGGATTGCAGGGGGTATTCGTGTTCGGCCCTGTCACCCACAGGGGATAGGCCACAGCCTCCAACCAGTCAGTTCTTTAATCTTAAGAAAATCTTAAAATTTTTATCAAGTATTTTGTAAAAACAACCTGCCAGAATTATTTAAAAGGCGGGTGATTTAATTGTAATGAGAAAAAATTTAGCGGGAGGAGCTTAATGGAAAAACTGAATGTGCTGGTTTGCGACGATGATACGGCTATAGTTGAGGCTTTAGAAATATATTTAAAGCAGGAGAACTATGGTGTAGTAAAAGCCCATACAGGGACACAGGCACTGAAGGCATTGTCCGAGCAGAAAATTCACCTGGTGCTGTTGGATATAATGATGCCTGAGCTGGATGGACTTTCAACGACAATTAAAATTCGTGAAGAACTAAATATTCCTATTATAATATTATCCGCAAAATCAGAGGATACGGATAAAATTACCGGACTGAACTTTGGTGCTGACGATTATGTGACAAAGCCCTTTAATCCTCTGGAATTAATGGCAAGAGTCAAATCACAAATGCGCCGTTATACGGCGCTGGGCAGTTTGGTCTCTAAAAGCGGCCTTCTAAAATCGGGCAGCCTGGAACTTGATACGGAAGCCAAAGAACTGCGGGTGGACGGGGAAGCCATCAAGCTGACCGCCACTGAATACGGCATTATGCTGTTTCTTATGAAGAATATGGGCCATGTTTTTTCAACCGAACAAATATATGAGCACGTCTGGAATGAACCGTCTTATTCCGCGGAAAATACCGTTCCGGTACATATAAGACGCATTAGGGAAAAAATAGAAATAAACCCTAGGGAGCCCAAATATTTAAAGGTGGTATGGGGAATTGGATACAAAATTGAAAAATATTAAATATTCCACGGGGACAAAAATTACTGCTTTTATCATTGCCTGGCTTTGTTTAATAAGCATTGCCGGCAGCGGCTTGTATCTAATATTTAATCAGGAAGTTATTAACAGCAAGAGTTATTTTCAAAGCAGCGGTTTTAAATATGAATTTGACCGCCTGGTTTATGACGTTGTTAAATTAAATAGCAACCTTAAAAGCGAAGAGGACGTTAAAAATACTGGTAACGGGGAATATACCGACAAAGATAACCTAGACCGTATAAATACCATCCAAAAGAGATTTTCCAACACAGTTAATTTTGCTTATTGTATAAGGAATTCCCAAAAAGGAGAAACCATTACCAATGTAACGGCGGAAGACCCTGTGGCTTTATTGCAAAAGCAGCCTACTGTTGAATATTTTAATCAGTGGACATCTGATTGGGAGCATCCACTGGATGAAGAAATCAAGCAACTGCTGTCGGGAACCCCCTATGAGATTTATGCCGCGGTTATCGAACCGTTAAAACAGGGTGATGTGTTTTACGATGGTTTTACCGCCTATAATAAAACAAAAACAATATCAACCTATGTTATATTCTTGATGATTGCATCCATAATATTAATGATTTTATCCTTTATTTATCTTGTTTGGGCCACCGGGCACCGGGAGCAGGGAGGGGAAATTGTTCTCTCACTGGTGGACAGAATTTACCCGGATGTACACTCCCTGATGGTATTTATTGCGGCAATTATCTCCCTGGCTATTGTATCCAATATCACATTTCACAATTCAGTGGAATTGTTTATAGTATTTCTGGTCTTTGGGATTGATGTATTGATAGGTCTATCCTATATATTATCCATGATAAGACAGATAAAAAGCGGGCTGATAATTAAAAACACCTTGATATATAAAATTTTTTATTTATGCTTTAATGGAAGAACTTTCAAACCCTGGACCCTGCTGCTGCTTCTGGCGTACGGGGCGGTAAACGGCATTCTGTTTATGATAGCTTTTTCCGGTGATTTTTCACTATTTCTGATTTCAGTATTTTTAATAGCCGCCTTTAATATCGCCGCCATTTATTTTGCGGCCAGGTCTCTTTCATCCCTGTGGCAAATCATGGAGGCTGTTAAAGAAATATCAACGGGCAATGTGGACTATGCATTGAATATCTCTCAAATATCCGCCGCCTTCTCGGGATTCGCCGGAGACATACAAAGCATCCAGGGGGGACTGAAACGGGCGGTGGCCGAGGCGGTCAAGGGAGAGCGCATGAAAGCGGACCTGATTACCAATGTATCGCATGACTTGAAAACACCCCTGACTTCAATTGTAAATTATGTGGACTTGTTAAAAAAGGAACATTTAAACAATGAAAACGCGGTGAATTACGTATGTGTTTTGGAAGAAAAGTCAGCAAGATTAAAGCAGCTTATTGAGGATTTAATTGAGGCCAGCAAGGCCTCCAGCGGTAATCTTGCCGTCAGGGCGGAAAAAATTGATTTACACGAACTTGTAATGCAAGCCTGCGGCGAATACCAGGAAAAATTTACAGAGGCGGAGCTGGATATTCACGTTAATGCTGATGATAAAAAAACCCTGATATTTGCCGACGGAAAACATATGTGGCGTATAGTCGAAAATTTATTGTCAAATGTATTAAAATATTCAATGCCGCGTTCAAGGGTATATATTGCCATTACCCGAAATGATCCCTATGGGATGCTGATTATAAAAAATATATCCTCTATTCCCCTGGATATTTCCCCCGAACAGCTGACAGAGCGTTTCGTCCGGGGGGATTCGTCCAGAACCACGGAAGGATCGGGGTTGGGGCTTTCCATCGCAGAAAGTTTAACCAATTTGCAGGGAGGCAGATTTAATGTAAAAATTGATGGCGATTTATTCAAAGTAATGGTTGAAATACCTTTATTTCTAGAAGGCCGGGAGTGATATCCTTTAAATCATAACGCCGTAAAATATAAAAGGCGGCGGAAGCAGCCTGAAATCTGCTGCCTTTTATATTCCTTTTCAACGTGGTACACAATCCGCTAATCATCGATTACTTTTCCAATCGGTAAATCCAAACCTTCGGCCATTAGCCTCTCCACAATTATGTCCTCTGTGGCCACTCCCTTGAATTTCAATTGGCTGTCCAATACTATCACCAGGTGAAACCTCCGGGGCACAAAAAGCCTGGTTATGTCCCCCAGGGAAACGTGCTCCAGAGCCACCAGCGTTTCGGCGGGCAATATTCCGTCTTCGTTTAATTCGTCTTTCTTTCTGATAACATGCTTCATGAACAAATAAGGAGCGGCCAGTTTTTCCCTGGTGGCGGCATAATAAAGAAACATTCCCGTTATCATCACGTCCAGGCCGGTGAACCCGAGCAACAGCCCGGCCAGCCCCACCGCCACAATCAACACCGCCCAGGCCTGTCCAAAAGAGGCGGCCCTGTAAGTCGCCTTCTTTAAGCCCATGCTGCCCGCCAGAAAAGCCCGGTAGACCCTTCCCCCGTCCAGAGGCAAGGCCGGGAGAATGTTGAAAGCCGCTATGAGTATGTTGCTCTGCAGGAAGAAAGGCCCGATGTTGTCATCCCATATGCCGTAATTTTTACAGGCAATGGCTGCCAGCACCATTAGCATATTGCTAAAAGGACCCGCGGCGGCAATATATAATTCCTTCAGCGGGTCCAGCGCCGGCTCGCTGCCCATCCTGGTAACGCCGCCGAAGGGAAGCAGTTCCACCTCGGTTACCTGCACGCCCATTCTTTTGGCAGCCGCGGAATGGGCAAATTCATGTATGAGCACCACCAGGAAGGCCACAAGTCCCCTGTCCAGCACTCCGGCCACAAAAAAAAGTGCTATTAACGCCAGAAAAAAAGGGTTGACGTATATACCAACCCCGAAAATTTTGCCTAATTTCATCTGCTCCGGCCTCCTATTGGACCGGAGGAGCTTCCAGCCTGCTTAAGGGATCCACCAGGGTGTTTTTTTCCCTCAATTCAAAGTGAAAGCCCTTTCCCTGAGCATCCCCGTCACCGGAAACTTCACCGATTATATCTCCCGCCGCCACAGCCTGCCCCTGTATAACCTTTATGTTCGCCAGGCCGGCGTAAAGGGTATAGGTTCCCTCGCCATGATCCAGCAGAATAAAACGCCTCAGCGCTTGATCATCACCAATCTTGGCGACTTCCCCCTGCAGCACCGCCTTCACCGGGCTGCCCGGCGGGGCGGCTATGTCAATTCCCGGATGAAATCTTTCCATGTTGTCAAGGCTGTCCTTGCTCCAGCCGTATGCCCTCACCAGCCTGCCGGACACCGGCAGGGGCAGCCCGGCGTCCCCGCCGGCTTTACCCATGGTTTCCTTGTAAGCCATTTCCCTGGGAATGACACTTTCAAAACGATTCTCTTCACCTGCCAGCTGCAGGCCCAGCTGCACCACCTTTTCCACCACCGGCTGGAAGTTCCAGTCGGTGGTGAGGACATATTTCAGTCCCGCCCGGACATCCTCTCCAAAGGGGCTCGGCCAATGCCTCACCACCACCAGCACAGCCAGTATGCACACCGCCACCATTATTTTGCTGTACGGGCTTCTTTTTTTAGCCGGAAAACCCTGCTCCCAGGGGTCGGACCATTTACGGCCGGCGGGGCGGCCGTAATTGTTCCAGTCAAAATTGTAACCCCTGGTTTTCGCTGAGTCCAAATCATATTTGTATGTTTTTTTCCTTTTCCACGGCTTGTCCCAAAACAAAATCATCCCTCCTGTTCCCATACAGTGTCGTTACAATATATGGGAAGAGAGGGATAATTATGACAGACAATTAAAATATCAATTTTTGCCTTCTTACATATATATTCATTAATATTCCAATGGAAATAAGGTTGGCCAGCATATTGCTGCCCCCGTAGCTAAAAAGGGGCAACGGTATACCGGTGACCGGCATGACGCCCGCGGTCATCCCAATATTAACCATAATATGGAAGGCAAATTTGGACACAACTCCCACGGCCAAAAGACTTCCGTAGGTGTCCCTGGCCATCATCGCTATCTGGACGCCCCTGTACAGCAGAACAAAATACAGGGCCAGCAAGGTCACCGCGCCTATAAATCCGAATTCCTCACCCACCACTGAGTATATGAAGTCGGTATGGCGAATGGGCAGGAAGGTATAATGACTCTGGGTGCCTCCCAGCAGGCCTTTACCGGACAGTCCCCCGGAGCCCAGGGCAATCCTGGACTGCCAGACGTGGTAGCCCGCCCCCAGCAGATCGCTTTCCGGGTCCATAAATATGGTCAGGCGGGTCATCTGGTACTCCTTAAGGGTATATTTATGGAATTTTTCATGTCGCTGGTGGGCTTTCTCGTGCTCTTTCACCAAAATATCGTAATATGTCTGGAGATCCTTTTTACTGCCGGTAAGATGATTTTTTTTCAGGTCGTTCTGCACTCCCTGGTCACTATCCACGTACAAACTGTTCCCGCCAATGGCCTTTTTAACTTCCACCAGGCGTTCTTCCAGAACCATGTCCGCGCTGTGATAATAGGCGTGGACGTTATACAGGGTAACTCCGGCCAGCAGTCCTATGCCGATAATGCCGACCAGCAACGCGGGGCGCGCCCCCGCCGCGAATAGCATGCCGAAGGTAATGGCTATAAATACCAGCGAGGTTCCTAAATCCGGCTGCGCCAGTATCAACAGCATCGGTATGCCCACAAAGATAAAACAGGGGATCAGGTCCCGGAAACGGTTCAGGCGCCCCTCCCTTTTAACCAGAAAATCGGCAAAGGTGATAATTATAATTATTTTAGCAAACTCCGAGGGCTGGAACTGAAAAGGTCCTATGGGTATCCAGCGCTGGGCTCCCAGGGCGGTTTCTCCCATGAACCGCACCGCCAGCAGCATTACCAGGTTTAATATATACAGTGATCTGGTGTATTTGCCCAGGTCCTCGTAATCAATGTAAAGCACGGCCACCATGGCTACGATCCCGATCAGCACCCAGACAAACTGTCTTATGACGTATTCGTAGTCCAGTTTTAATAATTTAACAAAAAAATTCAGATCCTTAAGCTTCGTAAAGGAAGCGTCGGTGAATTCCAGGGTGGCGCTGCCGATTACAATCAGGCTGAAAATAATAATCAATAATGTTGTTATGGCCAGTGTATAGTCAATATTTTTAATAATACGTTTTATCATGCCGCTATCACCTGTCTAAAACCTTTTTTGTCCCAAAAACCATATAATATACATTATATAATTCTTTTGAGGCTATTTCGAGGGGAGACTTATCCCACAGGAAGCAAAAAACTCCTCCGGAATAAAAATAAGCTCCCGGGGGAGCCGTAAAAATTAACATTTACAGTTCAAAGGGTTATGCTCCGGTGGGAGCCATGCTGCCGGACCGTTTCATGCCCTTGACCGGTATGTTGGCCACCAGGGCTATTTGATTTTCGTTGCTGTCCAGGCTTACCTCCAGGGCGGCCTCGTCTATCTCCATGTAATTGGTAATGACTTTAATTAAATCCGACTTCAGCGCTTCCATGATCTGAGGCGATATATCCGTCCGGTCATGCACCAGTACCAGGCGCAGCCTCTCCCTGGCCACGTTTTTACTGGGAGAGCTGTCTTTGCCGAATATACGTGATATAAATTCCAGCATCTTGTTCCCCCCCCTTTGCTTATTTCAAGCCCATAAATTTGCGCAGCCTGGTTAAAAACCCGCCTTCCTGAAGATCCATCAGGGGTACCTGCTCGCCCTTTATCCTTCGCACTATATTGCGGTAGGCCTGGCCGGAGCGGGACTTATCGTCCTGTACCACGGTCTCCCCACGGTTCGTGGTTATAACCACCATTTCATCCTCGGGTACCACGCCCAGAAGCTCAATGGCCAGTATATCGATGATGTCGTCTATGCTCATCATGTCCCCGGCTTTTACCATGTTGTAACGTAGACGATTTACAATCAGTTTTGGTTCCCTCAACTCGTTTGCTTCCAGCAGTCCTATAATCCTGTCGGCGTCCCGTACCGCCGACACTTCCGGGGTCGTTACCACCACGGCCCTGTCAGCCCCGGCTATGGCATTTTTAAATCCCTGCTCGATGCCCGCGGGACAGTCGATGATTACATACTCAAACTCCTGCCTTAATTCGTCGCACAGCTCCCTCATCTGCTCAGGGCTGACCGCGGTTTTATCCTTGGTCTGGGCAGCCGGAAGCAGGTAGAGGCCGTCATAACGTTTGTCCTTGATAAGAGCCTTTTTATAGGGAATCTGCCCGTCTGTGACATTGGTGATATCATAAACAATCCTGTTTTCCAGCCCCATAACCACGTCAAGATTGCGCAGCCCTATGTCGGCGTCCACCAGCACCACCTTGTGCCCGGCGGCAGCCAAGCCCGTTCCTAAATTGGCGGTGGTTGTGGTTTTACCCACGCCGCCCTTTCCTGAAGTAACAACGATTACCTCGCTCATTACTTTTGTCCTCCCTTTTGTTGCTGTAACGCTTAAATCTACCTGTGCTGCCGGTCGGCACTGGCATGAAACGGTTCAATGGTAACCACACCGTTTTTTATGCTGGCGATTTCCGGATGGCCTGTTTCGGGGGAATCGCCGTCCGGCGGCCTGGTAATATGATTGGCGATTCTCAATTGCGTGGGCGCCAAACGAAAAGACATGACAATAGCCTTTTCGTTGCCCGAGGCCCCGGCATGCACCACACCCCTGAGCTGCCCCATGATAATAACGTTGCCCGAGGCCACTATTTCCGCCCCCGGGTTGACATCTCCCATAACAACCACATTTCCGTCATAATGCAGCCTCTGGCCGGAGCGCAGGGTCCGTTTTATCAATATGGTGTTTTCGTCGCCAATGGTATCCTCCCCGCCATTTGCCTGACGATCGGGGTTTTTAATCAAGCTGTCCAAGGAACGCTCTCCCTCCCATGCAACTAAGGTTTAACTTTTCTACAGGCCAATAACCAAATCCTGCTAATAGAAAAAAGAAAAAAATAGAAAAAGCTGGAATGCGCATCCAGCTTTTTCTTTTCACAAAATGATATTTTAAAAGCTCCATTATATACTTTCTCAACCTTCTACTGCCGGTCTGTCTGCCCGTCCCCGGAAGGCTCGTTATTCCCTTCCGGCGGGCTGCCGCCACTGTTTGTTCCGGTCCCTGCGTTGTTGCCGCCATTGTCCGGGGGCAGTATCCCTCCCCCGGTACCGGCCGGTGGGGGAACCCCGCCTTCCTGACCGCTTCCGCCTGTCGTGGCGGGCGTCTCCGTCCCTGTCCCGGTTCCGCCATCCGGAGGCGCATTGCCTTGCCCGGCACCGCCTTGAGGCACACTGGCATTCCCGCCGCCGCCTGACTGGTTTTGTCTGGCCGGAACAGAACCCTGACCTGAAACAGTACCCGGCTGACCGACCCGGCCGGCAGTCCCGCCGGCACTCCCGCCGGCGGCAGCGCCGCTATCTCCTGTTTCCGGGGTTTCGCCGCCATTTTGCTCTTGACCGTAGGCATCAGGCTTCGGAAGTTTTTTTAGATTAAAGTAGGCATCCAATATCTGCCTGGCCACAGGGCCGGCTATACCGGAGCCCTTGCCGCCGTATTCTATAATAACCGACACCGCTATTTCCGGATTTTCGTAGGGAGCAAAAGCCACAAACAACGCGTGGTTGTTTCCGTTCCCCACCTCCGCCGTCCCTGTTTTGGCGGCGGCGCTGTATTTTGCCCCGGTAAAAATGCTGGATGCCGTTCCGTCGGTGATGGCCACTTCATGCATTCCTTCCCGGAGTATTTCCAGGGTTTTGGCTGAAACATTCACCCTGCGGGTCTCCCTGGGCTTGTTCTCCATCAGCACTCTGCCATCGGGAGATAACGCCTTATCCACCACATAGGGCTGATATAAAATACCGCCATTGGCTATGGATGCCACGTAATTCGCCAGCTGAATGGCGGTGAATTTATTCTCCTGCTGCCCTATGGCCATATCCATGCTGTCATATTCGTGCCACTGGGACTCCCATTCCCTTACCCTGGGGTCGGAATAGGTGCTCCAATGTTCTTTCTTAACCTCCGGGGTGGCCACATATCCTTTTTCCTCCCCGGGCAGGTCGATCCCCGTAAGCTGGCCCAGCCCGTATTCGCCGGCATAGTGGGACATCGCTTCCGGACCGGTCTTGGCTCCGAACATGTAGAAAAAGGTGTCGCAGGAATATTTCAGGGCTTTTATCATAGTCACCTTGCCGTGGCCGCCGGGCTTCCAGTCATTTTTATATTTATAATAACCCGGATCGTTGATAACCGTGGACAGGTTGACAATATTCTTCTCCAAAAAAGCTGACGCCGACGCCATTTTGAAGGTGGAACCGGGGGTATATATGGACTGAATGGCGTGGTTTCTTAAAGCTCCGCTACTAATCAAATCGTTGTATTTTGTACCTGTCAGGGTCCCTGAAAAAATATTTAAATCATAGGACGGAATTGAGGCCATGGCTAAAACTTTACCCGTCCGCACATCCATAACCACCGCGGCGCCGCTGGGCACCTTTCCCTTGGGGGGCTTTGCGTAACCGAGCTGCTTTGCCCTGGCCAGGCCTGAAACCACGGCGTCCTGGGCAGCCCTTTGCAGGCGGTAATCCACGGTGAGTACCAGATTGTTCCCCGGTACGGGCTCCTTAATGCCAAGATCCCTTACCGGCCTTGCCTGGGCGTCAACTTCCACCAACCGGGCTCCCTTCTTGCCCCGGAGATAATCTTCGTAGGTTTTTTCGATGCCCACCTTGCCGATCATGTCGCCCATGGCATAATGGGGGCTTTCCGCGGTGTACTCCTGGGACTGCTCTTCCAGGCTAAACTTTTCCAGTTCCTCCGCGGTTATTTCCCTGACGTAGCCCAGCACTTCACCCATCAGGTCCTTGTAGGGGTAATACCTGACCGGCTCCACGTCAATACTGACGCCGGGCAGTTCCAGCCGCAGCTCCTCGATGCGGTTAACCGTCCCCTGAGACACGCCGGTGGCCAGCTTTACCGGCTCATAAAGCCTCTGGTGCTCCTTTAATTTGCCCCTTATGTCTTCCCTTATTTGTTCCACGGCCATGCCTTTGTACGATTCCTCCTGGGCCAGCAGGGACGCCAGGCGGGAAATCACATCTTCGTTGTCTTTTATACCGAGGTATATAAGAGACACGGTATAAACGGGCTTATTGGACACTATGCGAATCCCGTTACTGTCCAGTATCTCACCCCTGGGCGCCTCCATAGGTATCAGCCGCTGGTGATTCTGGGTGGCCAGGGTGCGGTACCTGTCGGCTTCCCAAACCTGCATATAGCCGAGGCGAAACACCAGAAGAATAAAGAAGAATCCCAACAGATACACAAATATTTTTAATTTCTTCTCCAAATATTTTCGTTCCACTGCCGCACCCTTCCATAAATCAGGGACATTCCTTCCCCAGATCGTTTATAAGTAAGGAATCTAAGGCAATACGGGAAGGTTTGTCACCTTGCCATAATTGGGGACATTCCTTCCCGGAAAACGTTAATAAGTAAAAAATTTAAGGAATACGGGATGGTGTGTACCTTTCCTTGTTACACGTCCCGCCCGCTTAGCCAGCCATTCTGGTTTGAATGCTGGAATTTTTTATATAATAACGGCACCAGCAGGGCGGTGTAAATAGCGGTCGGTATCATCACCCTTATTAAAGCCACCAGGGGAGATATCAGCACCCCGGTATAACTCATCAACAAATATTTTAAAAACTGCTCCACCAGGGATGCGGCCAGCATTAAAAACATCATTATCAGGGAACTGTCTTTATACAGCTTGGACTGTGTCATACCCACAAGGTAGCCCACGGCCATGTAGGTCAGGGCGTTTAAGCCGATATAGCTGCCGGTGATGATATCCTGAAGCAAACCCACGCAGAATCCTGCAAAGGCGCCTTCCCTGTGGCCCCTTAAAAAAGCGTTGAAAACAATTATCAGCAGCACCAGGTCCGGCTTTATGCCCCATATTTGAAAGGAATTGAAGGTTGACGACTGCAGCAGCAAGGCCACAAAGGAAAATATAAGCAGCACCATCAGGCGCAAGGTTCATGCCTCCTCCATACTCTTAGCCCCGGGTTGCGTTCACATCGCCCCCGTTTTCCACCGGAGGGGCCGGAGTTTCGGGAGATGTTCCCGCCGGGGGCTGTGCGGGAGTGGAGCGGGTCCGCCCCGCCGGCTGTCCGGCGGTGGCTCTTTATGTCGCAGGCTGCCCGCCGCCGTTTTTTTCAGCGGAAGTTTCCTTAACGGGAGCCTTTCCGTCGGACGCGGATTCCCCCGCCCGTACGGTTCCCGGTGAGCCTCCGCTTTTTTCCGCCTGCCCCCAGGGCGGGGGAATATCCGCCAGGCTTACTTTGGAGCCAGGCGCTCCCGAGGATGTTATCACCATAACCTCCTCAAGCCTGTCAAAATCAACAAATGGAACCAGGGTGGCGCTTTTAAACAGTCCTGAGGATTCACGGCCCACCGTGGAAACGGTGCCCACCGGTATGCCTTTCAGGTAAAGGCTGCCCATTCCGGCGGTAATCACCACCTGGTTCTTTTTAACCAGCGCCCCGGTTGGTATGTGCACCATGCGAATTTGCCCGGTGGCGGGGGATACCCCCTCTACCAGCCCGGGTGTGCGGTTTTCCTGGATCAGGGCGCCAACCCCGCTTCGCGGGTCGGTTATCAGCAGCACTTCCGCCGTATCGGCGCTTACCGAGCTGATCCTTCCCACCAGGCCTTCCGGTGAGAGGACGGTCATATTTTTTTGTATTCCCTGGTCTGAGCCTTTATTTATTCTGAGCATGCCGAACCAGTTTCCCGGGTCCCGGCTGATTACGGCGGCGTTGGTAAGCTCAAATCCCATGGCCTGGGCTGTGTTGGAATGGAAGTCCAGCAGTTTTTGCAGGCGCTGGTTTTCAAGGCGGTATTCCTCCAGCTGCCTGAGCTGTCCCTCGGCTTTTTTAAGATTCTCGGACAGCTCATGATTGCGCCTGGTCATCCCCACCACGTCAAAAGGAAAGGACACCAGCCCTTTTAAGCGGTGCCCAACCTGTGTGGCCAGACCCTGAACCGGTGACAGCGCGTCCCTGAGTGCCGCCTCCACCGGGGATACCGACAGCCTTCCATAGGCGGTATACTTAACCAGAGCCAGTGTCAGCAATACCAGCACAGCCAACAGGAATATTCTTTTATAAGCTATCCTGCGGGGCAATATATCCACCTCCGGATACCGGGAAAAGCAAGATATAAACAATAACAGGCTGTTACAAATATATTGTATTACTCCGGGAAATGGAATGCACCAGTAAATAATTGGGGACATTCCTTAGTATTTTCAAGTAAGGGCTTTATCATAATAACTGATTACCAAAGGCTTAAACGCCCTGCCTTATACCCCATTTACCGGTCAAGCCGCCATATCGCGCTCAGGCCAGCTTTTTAGGTTGTATCAGCACCTTGCGCAGGATCTCAATATTCTCAAGAACCCTTCCGGTACCATAGGCCACAGCCAGCAACGGGTCGTCGGATAGATGCACGGGCATGCCTGTTTGCTCGCTTACCAGGCGGTCCAGCCCCTTTAGCAGAGACCCGCCCCCCGCCATAACGATTCCCCGGTCCATAATGTCGGCTGCAAGCTCCGGGGGTGTCTGCTCCAGGGTGGCCTTGATGGCCTCCAGAATGGCGGAAACCGGTTCGGAAAGGGCTTTATGGATTTCCTCGGAGGTGATGTTTACGGTTTTGGGAAGGCCGGTAATCAAATCCCGCCCCCTGATATCATACACCGTGGTAGTACTCTGGGGGTAAGCGGTTCCAATTTCAATTTTAATTTCTTCGGAAGTCCTCTCACCAATCATTAGATTATACGCTTTTTTAACATGCTGTATAATGGCGTCATCCATCTCATCCCCCGCTATGCGGATGGAGCGGCTGGTTACTATGCCGCCCAGGGATATTACCGCCACCTCGGTGGTGCCTCCGCCTATGTCCACCACCATATTGCCGGTTGGTTCGTGGACCGGCAGCCCGGCCCCTATGGCCGCGGCCATGGGCTCCTCAATAAGATAGGCCTCCCTGGCGCCTGCCTGGATGGCAGCCTCCCTGACAGCCCTTTCCTCAACAGCGGTAACGCCGGAGGGAACCGACACCACCACCCTGGGGTGAACAAGGAATGTTCTTCCCCTGAGGGCCTTGCTGATAAAATATTTAATCATGCTCTGGGTAACGTCAAAATCCGCAATTACCCCGTCCTTCATTGGCCTGATGGCCACAATGTTGCCCGGGGTTCTGCCGATCATTTGCTTTGCTTCCTCACCCACCGCCAGAACCTGGCCGGAATCCTTTTGAATGGCCACCACGGACGGCTCACGCAGTACGATTCCCTTGCCTTTCACGTATACCAGAGAATTGGCGGTGCCCAAATCTATTCCCATGTCCTTGGAGAACAGCCCTATGCGCATCTCCCGACCCCTTTCTTTATAACATGCCCTTGGCTTTAAAACTGGTAAATTTATTATCTCCTATAACTATGTGATCTAATATTTCAATCCCTACAATTTCCCCGGCCTCATGAAGACGCCTGGTTACTTCTATGTCTTCCCTGCTGGGTGTGGGGTCGCCGCTGGGATGGTTGTGGACCAGTATAATTGCCGCCGCGCTGCGCCGGATGGCATTTTTAAAAAGTTCCCGGGGATGTACCGAGGAAGAGTTCAATGTGCCTATGGACACAGTTTCCCTGGCCACCACCTGGTTTTTGGTATTCAGCAGCAGTGCCCCGAAGTGTTCCCTGTCCAGGTGGCGCATTTCCTCCATAACCAGAAAAGCCGCGTCCTCCGGGCTCTTTATATATGGCCGGTCTCCCATCCGGGCGGCGGCCAGCCTGCGGCCCAATTCCAGGGCGGCCTTAATCTGGGCGGCCTTGGCCGGCCCCACGCCCTTAATAGCCGATAGCTCTTCCGGGGCGGCCTGAACCAGGGAGCCAATTCCTCCGAAGCGGCTTATGATATGCGCTGCCAGATCCAGCGCGCTGGCTTCGGCTGTGCCGGTGCGCAGCAAAATGGCCAACAGTTCCCCGTCGGTCAGCAACTCCGCCCCGGCCCTGAATAATTTCTCCCTTGGCCTCTGGCCCTCCGGCAAATCTTTAATGGCGGTATGGTACAGCATTTCAGTTCATGTCGCTCCCTAAAACATTGACACCAAAATCTTTCAGCACCGAGGCCAGCAGGAAAAGCGGCAGCCCCACCACATTGGAATAACAGCCCTCAATGCCGGAAACAAACACAGCTCCCCGGCCCTGAATGGCGTATGCGCCAGCCTTGTCCATCGGCTCACCGGTATTAACGTACAATTTAAGCTCGTCGTCACCGGCCGGCCTGAAAAAAACCCTGGTTCGCTCATGAGTGCAAACCATTCTGCCGTCTGAAGCGTCAATCACGGCCAGCCCGGAATAAACAGAATGTTCATTTCCCTGCAAACAGCGCAGCATGTCCAGGGCGTCAGCATCACTAACAGGCTTTCCCATAATTTTCCCCTGCCACACCACCACTGTGTCGGAACCAATCACCAGCCCCCGGTCAATCTCCCGGGACACCGCCAGGGCTTTCCTGGCCGAAAGTGATTTCACCACTTCCTCCGGGGACAGTTTTTCATCCACGGTTTCATCCACCGGGCGGGACACCACTGAAAAACGCAGACCCATCTGCTCCATCAGTTCCCTGCGCCGGGGCGAGGAGGAAGCCAGATATATCGGCAGCAAAAGCATCCCATCTCCCACTGTTATATTCTTCTGTATACCCAGTAACCCGCTATTAAACCCAGGGCTGTAAGGGGACCCAGGGATATATTGAAGCCGAAAGTTATTTTCAGAAAATGCAGATCCAGGGTAGTGGGGGAAAGCCCGAAGCTTTTTGCGGCTTTAACCAGGGGCAAAACAGAATCCAGGGCTTCCGCCGCGGCGCCGCCGGCCAATGCCCCGGCTATCAGCAACAGCAACAACACCCAGGGGCTTTTGGGGCTTTTAAAAGATCTTACCATTATTTCACCCCGCGGGTCTAAAAATTATCTTTCCCTCGCCAGGAAAAACCAATACCCGCATTATGTCCAGTTTAACATTCCGTCTCCGGTTATGACAAGCTTTTACATCGTTTAGACGGATGCCCCAAACCTTATAAAAGCCCGGAAAACTGTCTTAAAGTCTTGCCGGGCCTAAATTTTCTGGATTATAGTCATTTTAAAAGCAAAGCCTTTATTTTATTTTACAAATCTTTCCCTGGCTTCCGCCACCATATACAGGGAGCCGGTAACGCAAACCACGTCATCCGGCCCGGCCAAATCCATGGCGGCATCCACCGCGCCGGTAATATCCTCTATGGTGAGCACCCGGTCCACAAAGCGGGCGGCCTCCCCGGCCATGCTCTGCCAGTTGCCCGCCCGGGGGCTGTTGGGTCTGGTTATCACCACCGCCCTGGCTCTGGGGGCCAGTTCCTCCACCACCCTGGTTCGTTCCTTGTCTCCCAGCATGCCCAGAACCATTATTATACCCCTGCCGGGGAAATAGTCATCCAGCGCCCTGCCCAGGGCAATGGCCCCGTCCAGATTGTGGGCGCCGTCGATAAGTACAAAGGGATTGCGGGCGACCACTTCCATTCTGGCCGGCCACCGGGTACCGGCAATACCCTTTGCCACGGCATCCCGGTCAACAGCCGCGCCTGTTTCCCTCAGCGCCTCGATTACCGCCACCGCAGTGGCGGCGTTGATCTGCTGGTGCCTTCCCATTAGCGGAACAATTATATCGGAATACTTCCCAAGTCTCCCGGATACTTCTATTATTTGACCTTTTGGGCCAATCTCCAGTTCCCGCCAGGTAACGTCCCTGCCCACCAAAACCAGGGGGGAATTATTTTCACGGCTCACAGCTTGTATGACTTCCAGGGCCTCACCACCGGCGGCGGTAACCAGGGGCACTCCCCTTTTAATGATGCCGGCTTTTACAGCGGCAATCTCTTTTACGGTATTGCCCAGGTAGTCCATGTGGTCCATGGCCACGTTGGTTATAACCGACACCAGGGGAACCGCCACATTGGTGGAATCAATGGCGCCGCCCAGGCCCACCTCCAGGACCAGATAATCCACATTCATCCTTTTAAAATACACAAAGGCCAGGGCGGTGCCCACCTCGAACTCGGTGGGATGCTCGTAACCCTCCCGCACCATGGCCTCCAGGTGGGGACGAAGCTCTGTTATCAGCGCGGCCATATCCTTTTCAGCAATTTCCTCTCCGTTGATTTTGTATCTCTCGGTGTAGGAATGCAGGTGGGGCGAGGTAAACGCCCCCGCCCTAAAGCCCGCCTGCCGCAGTATGGAACTGACCATGGCGGTGGTGGAGCCTTTGCCGTTGGTGCCGCCAATGTGTATAATCCTTAAATCCAGGTGGGGATTGCCGAGCCTGCGAAGCAGCTCGGTAATTCTCCCCAGTCCGAAATTGAAGCCGAATTTGGTGAGATTCTGCATGTATTCTATAGCCTCCGGGAAATTCAAAAAACTCACCTCCCCAGCATTTTCAGGCGGTCTTCGATAGCCTTTTTCTTTCCGGACAGTTCCGCTTCCTTGGCTCTTTCCTTTTCCACCACATCCTCCGGGGCCTTGGACAAAAAGCCCTCATTGGAAAGCTTGCCCCGTATTTTGGCCAAATCCCTGTCCAGAACCGAAACTTCCTTGGCCAGCCGGGCCGACTCCCTGTCAATATCAATGAGTCCCTTTAACGGCACATAAATCTCGGCTGCCCTGGTCACGGCGTGGGCAGCCTGCTCCGGCGCCTCAGCCAGGGAGGGAACTATGGTTACCCTGCCGGCAGTCAGGGTTTCCACGTAGCCAACCCATTTTTCCACCAGGGACCTGGTTCCGTTATCTATAACCAGCAGCACTATATCCGCCTTTTTGCCCGGGGGAACGTTCATTTCGCTGCGAATATGCCTCACCGCCCGGATTATCTCCATTAAGACATCCATCTGCTCTTCCGCCGGGATGTCCCGGTACTCCTCCACCGGCACCGGCCAGGGGGCCTTCATGACGGTCTGGCCCCGGTGGGGCAGGCGCTGCCAGATATCCTCGGTGATAAAGGGCATGAAAGGATGCAGCAACTCCAGGGTTCCCCGCAGGGTATCGGCCAGTATATACTGGGCGGTATACCGGTCATCCCGGTCCCTGCCGTACAGCCTTGGTTTAGCCAGCTCTATATACCAGTCGCAGAATTCGTTCCAGGTGAATTCGTAAAGAATCCGGGCGGCCTCACCCAGCTCGTACCTGTCCAGGTTACGGGTGACTTCTTCCGCCACCTCCTGGAACCTGCTCCGGATCCATCTGTCCGCCAGGGTCAAAACCTCCCCCCGGGGCTCCGGGCCGGGGGTAAAGTCGCTAAGATTCATAATGGTGAAGCGGGAGGCATTCCATATTTTATTGGCAAAATTCCGCGCTCCGTCCAGCCTCTCGAAATGGAAGCGCAAATCGTTGCCCGGGGTGTTCCCGGTTACCAGCATAAACCTGAGACTGTCCGCCCCGTGGCTTTCGATAACATCAATGGGGTCCACCCCGTTGCCCAGGGACTTGCTCATCTTTCGCCCCAGGGCGTCCAGCACCAGGCCGTGAATGAACACTTCCCTGAAGGGCACCTGGTCCATAAAGGCCAGCCCGCTGAATATCATCCGGGCCACCCAGAAGAATATTATGTCCCTCCCGGTAACCAGCACCGAAGTGGGGTAGTAGTGAGCCAGTTCCACCGTCTTGTCGGGCCATCCCAGGGTGGAAAAAGGCCACAGGCCGGATGAAAACCATGTGTCCAGCACATCCGGGTCCTGTTCCAGGCCGGTTCCGCCGCACTTTACGCATTTATCCGGCGGGGTCTTGGTTACAATAACCTCTCCGCAGTCGGCGCAGTACCATACCGGGATCCTGTGTCCCCACCAGAGCTGCCTGGAGATGCACCAGTCCCTGATGTTTTCCATCCAGTTAAGATATATTTTGGTAAAACGTTCGGGCACGAAACGCACTTGTCCGTCCTTCGCCGCCTGTATGGCCGGCTCGGCCAGAGGTTTCATACGCACGAACCACTGCTTGGAAAGCATGGGCTCTATAACCGTGGAGCAGCGGTAGCAATGGCCCACCGCGTGGTTATGATCGTCCACTTTAATAAGGTAGCCCCTGGCGTCCAGTTCTTTCACCAGCTGGCGCCGGCATTCCCAGCGGTCCAGGCCCCTGTACCTGCCGGCTTCCTCCGTCATCACCGCATCCCTGTTGATAACCTGAAGCTGGGGCAGGCTGTGGCGCTGCCCAACCTCGAAATCGTTGGGGTCGTGGGCCGGAGTTATTTTAACGGCGCCGGTGCCGAATTCCGGGTCTACATATTCATCCGCTATCACGGGTATTTCCCTGTCAGCCACGGGCAGAATCAGGGTTTTGCCCACCAGGTGGGCATAGCGCCGGTCATCCGGGTGTACCGCCACGGCAACATCCCCCAGCATGGTTTCCGGCCTGGTGGTGGCTATGGCTAAAAATTCATCGCTGTCCTTCACCGGATATTTTATGAAATAAAAATGCCCGGGTTTATCCAGGTGTTCAACCTCGATGTCCGAAATGGTGGTATGACACTTGGGACACCAGTTGGTGATGTAATAATCACGGTATATAAGCCCCTTTTCATAAAGGCGGACAAAGACCTCCAGCACCGCCTGGGAGCAGCCCCGGTCCATTGTGAACCTTTCCCTGTCCCAATCACAGGATGAACCGAGCTTCCTAAGCTGGTGGGTAATCCTGCCGCCGTACTGCTCCTTCCACTGCCAGACCCGCTCCAGGAATTTATCCCGGCCCAGCTCATATTTGGACCGGCCCTCTTTGGCCAGTTGCTCTTCCACCTTTGCCTGGGTGGCGATACCCGCGTGGTCGGTGCCGGGCAGCCAGAGGGCGTTATACCCCTGCATCCTGCGCCAGCGGGTGAGTATATCCTGCAGGGTGTTGTCCAGGGCATGTCCCATGTGCAGCTGACCTGTAACATTGGGAGGCGGCATTACTATGCAGAAAGGCTCCTTTTCCGGGTCCACCCGGGCATGGAAAAATTTATTTTCCTCCCAGTAGCCGTACCACTTTTCTTCCACCGCCCCGGGGTCGTAGGCGGGGGGCATATCCGTTTTGGGATTTGAACCGGCAGTCATCTGATCATCCTCCTCGCAAGCCATGAAAAATAAAAAACTCCTTCCGTATAAAAGGACGGAAGGAGTTGATCTCTCCGCGGTACCACCTTAATTCCACAAAATACTGCACGTAGAGCCATAATGCAGGTTGCGGCGCTTTGCAGGCTGTAACGGGCTCTTCCCGGCCCGGCCTACTTATTATCCTTTCGGCCAGGCAGCATCCGGGGCGACAGCACGGTTTAACCGGACGGGAGATCTTTCAGCCTGCCGCTATTGTCAAACGGCGGACCTCCCTCTCTGGGGACCTGGCATTGCACCGGCCCTCCCCTTCACCGCTTTACTTTTGTATAACAAATCTATATTATCCCTTTGCGTCACAATTGTCAACGGAGGGCGGGTCCAAAGCGGCGGCAGCCTGCTCCGCCCCGTCGCCCAGGTCGCCGGCGGCCTCCCCGGCAGTCTCTTCGGCAGCCTCCCCACCATCCGGCGCGGCCGTATCCTCCTCAGTTAATTGACTGGCGGCTTCCTCTCCGCCAATCTCCGGGGATTCGTTGGTTATCACAACTTTCAGTTTAAACACCTCCTGAAAGTAGGAGGCCTTTTTATTAATCTTCTCCCTGATGGCTTCCAGGTCAATGCCCCACACCACAAAGGTGCAGGTGTTGCCGTCAACCCGTATGTCTTTAATAACCGTGCTGCCCCGGTGAAAATAATCCAGTATGTCCGCAATCCGCAGTATGGCGATAAGCCCGGGCAGCACTTCCCGGCCGTAACGGGACATCTCCTCCGGGTCGAGTTTCACTTTTTTGCGGTGGCTTCTGACCAAAAGCGCCACCACTTCCCTATCCTTGCCGGGATAGCTGTCCAGGGTCTCGTCGTGCATAACCAGGTAAGCCGAATGTATATGGTGCTTCCTTATGGAAATACATGCTCCCAGGTCGTGCAGCAGGGCAGCGTGGCGCAACAGGTTCAGCTCCCTATCTCCCATGCCGTGCAGGCTGCCCAGCCGGTCGAATATGGCCACACAAAGGCGTTCCACGGTTTTGGCGTGAAGCTGGTCATAGCGGTATTTGTTACCCAGGGCCAAGACCATTTCAATATGATCCGCATTACCCGCAAACATTTATGGTCGACCTTCTTTCATTTATATTTACCCCGTTAAAAAATCGCTCTATATCCCTGCGAATTTTCTCCTGTATGGTCTCCGGGCTTTCCTCCCCGTCCAGCACGTTGAACCCGAATTCCTCCGCCATCTGGTCAAACTGGCGGGCCAGCAGGCTTTGATAAATCTGAAAACTTTCAAACATATCGCTGGACAGGCATATATCCATGCCCGACTCCCAGTAATCCAGGGTGCCGTATTTTTCAAAAGCCCGGTAAAGCAGAACCTGGGGCTCCACCTGGAGGTAAAAGATTATGTCCGGCACCGGGGCAAATCCGTAAAGCTTGCGCAGCCAGTCCCTGGACGCCCCCCGCACAATGTCCCTGGCCATAAGGGTGAAGATATACCTGTCCGAGAGAACCACAAAACCTGCCGCCAGGGCAGGCAGTATTTTGTTTTCCAATTGATCGGCGAAATCAGTGGCGTAAAGCAGGCTGAAAGTGGTTTTGCCTAGAGTGTTGCCGTTTTTTGCTTCCTGAATGGCTCCTCCCACCAGGTTCGACCTTCGGAGCCCGGTGTCCAGCACGGCGTGACCCTCCTCCTCAAGCCAGTTGCGCAGGGAATTGACCTGCCAGGAGCGGCCGGAGCAATCCGCTCCCTCCACCACCACCAGCTTTCCGGGATACTTGTTGCCCCCCAGGTATGGCAACCCCTGACCGTAAAATTCAAGCTGTCTGTCCATTAACCATCACTCTCCCTGTATTCCGCAACTGAGGTATTTTCCGTATGCCGGCGGGTGAAACTCCCTCAGTAGCCGCTGGTTGACTATTTCCCTCATTTGCTGCTGCTGTTCCTCAATACTAAGGGTGGCATCCATAGTCACAAAGCACTCCGGCCCGGTCATATCGTCATACTGCTGTTTGATAATGCCCTGAAACAATTTAAAGCTCTCCACGGGGTCATTGCTAAGTCCCAGATCCATGCCGGCCTCGTGATATTTCAGTTCAGCCCGGCCGGACAGAATACGGCTGACCGAAACCTCCAGGGGAGCTTTGAAATAAAAGGCGATATCCGGGCGCTGGGCGAATCCGTAGACATTGCGCACCCATTCCGGGTCGCAGCCCCTGGCGATATCCCTGGCGAAGGCCGTGTAAACGTACCTGTCCGCCAGGACCAGATAGCCGGCCCTCAGGTGGGGCAATATATATTTTTCGTAGCGGTCGGCAAAATCACTGGCATGGATAAGGCTGAACGTGGTGGGAGTAAGCAAATTTGACTTTTTGGCCTTCTTGGTGGATTTTTTAACCAGTTCCGAGGAGTTCCACTCGGTGAAAAATACGGGGTAGTGCTGCTGCTCCAGCCAGCGTTTCAGCAGGTACAACTGGGTGCTTTTTCCCGAACCGTCACACCCCTCCACAATAATCAGTTTACCGTTGTACCCGGGCGTCAGGTTAATGACCTTATTCATACGTCCTCCTTGGGAAATCTGAATCTTTTTCCGTATACCTTGTTGAAATTGGTTACATTTTTATATAGCTCCCTTATTTCCAGACCGGCATCGTCCCTGGTTTTGCACTTCATCAAAACTTCTTTTTCACCAATGGAGCATACCAGTTCCTCCACCACCCCGGACTCGCTTCTATCCAGGTTCTCAGCCATTTTGACCAGTATCCCCAGCCTGCGCACCAGAATGTCGTCACCGGGCTCAAGTATGTCCCCGTACTGCTGCAGCAGAGGCTTGAGTTCAATTTTCCCGTGGCAGGCGGCGATAAGGGCCACAAGCACCGTCTCCCGGTGGGAAAGGCCGTCCAGCCTGGCATTCAGCAAAATATACAGAGTGTGTTTGTTGTGGGCAAAGTTACTGACCACATTTCCCGTGTCATGCAGCAGGGCGGCAAAGCCCAGCAGCCGGCGTTCCCAGGAGCCGTAACCGTGAATGGAAACAAGCTGGTCGAAAAGGGAAAGGGAGAGTTTTGCCACCTGCAGGGCATGCTGCCGTCTCACCCGGTACAAACTCATAAAATTTTGCACGCTCTGCCCGGCCACATCATCCACCACCGGCCCGGGGCCTCCTCCGTGGAAATGCTCGAAAAACACCCCTTCCCTCACGCCGGAGCCGCTTATCCTAATACCTGGAGAACCGGTAAAAGCAAGCAGCGCGGAGACAGCCGCGGCGCCGGCCAGAATAATATCAGCCCTTTCCTTGGAAAGCCCGGGAATGTGTTTGCGCTGCTCCACCGGCATATCCCGCAGCAGGCCGCATATAGCGTTCACCCTGCCGGAGGGCAGAAAATAGCCGTGCAGAATATTAAGGCTGTAATTAATCTGCTTGCGGTCAATTCTCCCCAGACTGCGCATGGTTCCGCCAACTCCCAGCAACTCCAGGCCCCGGGCCGATTCAAGCCACGACAGCTCACGCCAGGCGGAGCAAAGACAGCTCTCCAGCCTTTCCAGGCCGCCTGTTCCGGAACCCGGGGCGGAGAGGTGGTTCTCGGTAAGGTTTACGGCACCGTAGGGCAGGCTGGCCCAACAAACCATTTTCCTGTCCCTGCACAATATGAGTTCCGTGCTTCCCCCGCCGATATCCACCACCAGCCCGTCCTTGATATCCAGGGTATTCGCCACCCCCAGGTAGGCGTAGCGGGCTTCCTCCCGGCCGCTTAAAATACGAAAGCTCAAACCGGTTTCATTTTTGATGGTTTCCAGCACCTGGACGCCGTTTACCGCGCTGCGCACGGCGGCGGTTGCCACCCCGAACATTGTATCCACATTGTTGGCCCGGGAAAATCTGTGCAAAAGCCTGACGGTCCGCACGGCCCTTTCCACCGCCGGCGGCTTTATAACCCTTTCGGGTCCCATATTTTCCCCTATTCTGGCGGTTTCCTTTATTTCATCCAACAGTTTATACGATCCGTCAGCCCCCGTTTGCATCAAAGTAAGCCGGATGGAATTTGACCCTAAATCAATAATTCCGACGGTAGTGGACATTATATCCTCCATTTTTGAAAAATTATAACACAACAATGTTAAGGAATATTAACTTTGGGTAATAAACATGTAAAAAGATTCGCCCTGTAAATCAATAATAATAATCACCGGAAGGATGATCTCCAAGTCATTAAACCCGTGAACCATAATATTATTATTAACAGGTATATTTATACGGCACGGGGGGACATACCCATGAGAAATCCGGTTAGACCGCTTTTTTTACTGGCGACGCTGCTACTGATTCTGGGAACGCTGGCACTTACCCTTTACCTGCTGCATGATGCCCGCAGGGAAAAACAAATAACAATAAAGGTGGTCCACGGTCACACCGGACCTTACCACCTTCCCTATCACCTGGTGCTGGAGAAAGAATTTTTAAAGCAGGAGAATATCTCAATTAAATCCTTAAACCTGGACAGTGAGGCCAAAGCCATGGACACCCTGTTAAACGGCCAGGCGGATATGGCGATGCTGGGTTTGGAAGAGTTTATTCGCGCCGGCTCCCGTACCCTGGACGGGGACTTTGATGCCGTGGCCTTTGCCGCCGTTTCCTCGGCAAGCGACACATATCTGCTGGCCAGGGAACAAAAGGGTGATTTCCAGTGGTCCGGGCTAAAAGGAAAAACTGTCATCTGCGGTTCCCCGGACTGTATTGAAACCATCATCCTGGAAGAAATATTACGGCGCAACGACCTTATTCCCTACGAAAACGTTACCCTTATAACCAATATCCCGGATGATTTGAAGATAGGGGCGCTGAAAGCCGGCATAGGCAATTACCTTTTGGTCCGGGAGCCCCTGGCTTCAATTGCCCAAAAAGACGGCTCCATCACGGTGGTGGCCTCTCCGGGCAGGGAGATAGGAGCAATTCCCACTGTTATTTGTGCGGTAAATAAGGAATATTTATCGAAACACCCTGAAACAGTGCAAAAATTCACCAATGCCTTATATAAATCCCTGATCTGGATAAAATACCACTCCCCGGAGGAAATCCGCGATTTACGGGTAAAGTCCCTGAACAAAAAAGACAGGGAGCTGAACGCAATTATGGCGGAAAAATACGCCAGGGACAGGACATGGCCGGAAAATCCCAATATATCCGGAGATTCCTTCCAATTAGCAGTAACAATGATGTCCCGGGCCAGGGAGATTCCAAGGGAGGTATCCTTTGAACAGCTGGTTGACAACAGTTTTGCCGGCCGGGCGGTAAGCACGGTGGAATATATACCCGAAGACAAAGTGCCGAAGAGAAAATTCCCCCTGAATATACTGGACAAAATAACGGGAAATTGATTTACCCCAAGGGCCGGCGGAGAGCATGGGGTCGGGGGGACTCAAACTGCCCGCCGAACGATAAAGGGCCGGGGAGACAACTCCCCGGCCGCTGACGAAGACAGATCCAACCGGCGCGTTACTGGCCGGTGCCATCCAAACCAATCATTTCTTCAATAATATTTATAATTTCGTCCCTGCCCTGGCCGGACAGGGCGGAGAAAAGAACCAGGGGATGTTCCTGTTTTAGCTCCAGGGCATCCTTTATTATTTTTATCTGCTTATTTATCTGGTTTCTGGAAAGCTTGTCGCATTTGGTGACCGCCACCGCCGCCGGCAAGCCGAAGTGTAAAAGCCACCGGTAAAACTGTATGTCCTGTTCGGTGGGCCGGTGCCGCACGTCCACAAGCTGCAGAACCCCTTTAAGCTGTGAACGCTCCTTTAAATATTTTTCCACCATGGGCCCCCATTTGGCCTTCACCTGTACCGGAACCCTGGCGTAACCGTATCCCGGCAGGTCCACCAGATAAAAGCCGCCGTTGATCAGGAAGAAATTTATAGCCTGGGTGCGTCCCGGAGTATTGCTGGTCCGGGCCAGCCCCTTCCTGTTCACCAGCTTGTTCAAAAGAGAGGATTTCCCCACATTGGAACGCCCGGCCAGGGCGATTTCAGGTCGTTCGCCGGCCGGGCAGCTTTTTAAGTCCACTGCTGTTTTCTCAAATTCCGCGGTAATAATCTTCATGGTTCAACTATCCCTTTTGGGGGGCCGCTCCCAATTATGGCCGGCCCCTGCACGGTATTTGTCATCTAAGAAAGTATGCTTCCGCCGCCATCCTGGACCACCGGCCGGTAGCCGGTTACTTCCGGCCCCACCACCGCGGGAGTGCTGCCCAGTTCAGCCGTCTCCGGTTCAAATTCCTTTTCCAGGAGGGCTATTTCCAGTACATCGTCCATGTGGTCAACCAGTTTAAAAGTCAGGTTTTTCTTGACATTGGCGGGGATATCCTCAATATCCTTTCTATTATCTTTGGGCAGTATGATTGTTTTTATACCACCCCGGTGGGCCGCCAGGACCTTTTCTTTAACTCCGCCCACCGGCAGCACCCTGCCCCTCAGGGTAATCTCACCGGTCATGGACACGTCATGGCGCACTTTGCGGCCGGTAAGGGCCGAAGCTATGGCGCAGGCCATGGTGATGCCCGCCGAAGGCCCGTCTTTGGGGATGGCCCCTTCGGGAATATGCACGTGAATGTCGTACTTGTCGAAAACTTCCTCGGCAATGCCCAGTTCCAGGCTCCGGCTCCGGACATAGCTGTATCCGGCCTGGGCGGATTCTTTCATCACATCCCCCAGCTTGCCGGTGAGGGTCAGCTTGCCGTTACCCTTGTATACGGTTACCTCGATGGCCAGGGTATCTCCTCCCACCTCGGTCCAGGCCATTCCGGTGGCCACACCCACCTGGTCGTCCTGCTCGGCCATCCCATAACGGTAACGCGGCTTGCCCAGGAATGATTCCAGGTTTTGCGTGGTGATTTTCACCTTTTTGGCCTTGCCGGATACAATCTGCTTGGCGGCCTTGCGGCACAGGGAGGCTATGTTGCGCTCCAAGCTGCGCACGCCGCTTTCCCTGGTGTATTCCCTGATTACTTTACGTATGGTGTTTTCGGATATATTGACCATCTGGTCAGTCAGACCGTGTTCTTTAATTTGTTTGGGCGCCAGGTGACGAAGCGCTATCTGCACTTTTTCTTCCTCGGTATACCCCGAGATGTGAATCAGTTCCATCCTGTCCAGAAGCGGCCTGGGTATGTTATGCTGAACATTGGCCGTGGTAATGAACATTACATTGGAGAGATCGTAGGGAGCCTCAATGTAATGGTCGCTGAAAGCATTGTTCTGCTCGGGGTCCAGCACCTCAAGCAGCGCCGAGGACGGGTCCCCCCTGAAGTCCATGCTCATTTTATCAATTTCATCCAGCAAAAAGACAGGATTCTTGGAGCCGGCGGTTTTCATGCCCTGGATAATCCTTCCCGGCAGGGCGCCAACATAGGTGCGGCGGTGACCGCGAATTTCAGCCTCGTCTCTGACGCCGCCCAGGGAAATACGCACAAATTTACGTTCCAGCGCCCTGGCAATGGAACGTCCCAGGGAGGTTTTACCGACCCCGGGCGGGCCCACAAAACAGATAATCGGGCCTTTCATCTTCTTGGCCAGCTTGCGGATGGCCAGGTATTCCAATATGCGTTCCTTTACGGTTTTAAGCCCGTAATGGTCCTCTTCCAGAATGATCTCGGCGGCGTTGATGTCCAGACGGTCCCTGGTGCTTTTGCTCCAGGGCAGGGCCAGAATCCAGTCCAGGTAGTTGCGCACCACGGCGGACTCGGCTGCCATGGGAGGCATTTTTTCCAGCCGCTCCACCTCTTTATTTACTTTCTCTTCCACTTCCTTGGGAAGTTTGGCGGCGGCTATTTTTTCCCTGTATTCCTCGGCCTCGGCCATCCGGTCGTCCTTTTCCCCCAATTCCTTCTGGATGGCTTTTATTTGCTCCCGGAGATAGTACTCCTTCTGGGTCTTTTCCATCTGCTTGCGGACCCGGATATTGATTTTGCGTTCCAGCTCGACTATTTCCAGTTCCTTGGCCACAAGGGCGCAGAGCTTTTCAATACGCTTTACTATATCCACAGTCTCCAGCACCGACTGTTTATCCTCAATGCGCAGGGAAAGGTGGGACGCCACTATATCCGCCAGGCGACCCGGTTCCTCCAGGTTTACCACGGATACCACGGTTTCCGGGGGGATACGTTTGGACAGCTTCACATACTGCTCAAACTGATATACCAGACTGCGCATGAGGGCTTCCACCTCGGCAGTCTTTTTAAAATCCTCGGAGTACTGCTCAACCTCCACTTTAAAGAAGGGATCATCGGTCAGATACCTATTAATTCTGGCCCTGGCCATACCCTCGACCAAAATGCGGATGGTGCCGCCGGGTAATTTCAACAGTTGTTTAACTTCTGCTACGGTTCCGATTTGGAAGATATCCTCCTCACCGGGGTCATCAGTTTGTGCTTCCTTTTGAGTGGCCAGAAAAATCATACGATCCTGGGCCATGGTCTCCTCTATGGCCTGCACCGATTTATCACGGCCTACATCCAAATGTATCACCATGTATGGAAACACCAGAATACCCCTGAGAGGCAGCAATGGTAAAACCTTAATGGTTGGCTCCACAGCTGCACCTCCTTATTCAATGTATTAATTAATCAGTTACTCAGGGCATATGCGCATACATTATTCTATCACACCAGTTCCGCAAACTGCTATAGTAATAACTGTCAGAAATGCAGAAAAAACAATAAATATCACATTTAAAACCAGCTTAAAGGGTTATATGCGGCTTCTCTTGGCAATACCATATTTTTTATTTTATCCCTCGCATTTCCACCCCAAAAAAATAAACGGCTTAAAGCCGTCATAAAAACCCGGCAGCGTGTTTGCTCAATAGGGCTCCTTTCAATGACAGTTCGCCCCCTGCATGCCGGATGCCGCCAGAACGTCGGTTTTCACGGGAATTGTGGCCTGAACCTTTAATCCGGGCTCCCCGACCAGGGCTTCCTTCAACACCTGCTCCAGCCTGGAAACCGGAATGACCTTAATATCTTCCATGCTTTCGAAAATCTCCTGGTGATTTTCAGAGGGTATCAGCACCCTGGTGGCCCCGGACCTGCGGGCGGCTTCCACCTTGGCCACCACTCCCCCCACGGGAAGCACCAGGCCCCTGATGGAGACCTCCCCGGTCATGGCCAGCCTGTTATCCACAGGAATGCCCTTTATGGCCGAGTATACAGCCGTGGTGACGGCCACGCCCGCCGAGGGCCCGTCAATGGGCACCCCGCCGGGGAAATTGACATGAATGTCATAATCGGCGGGATTCACATCCGCAACCCGGCGCAGTAAAGTGAGGACATTTTCCACGGAACCCCTGGCCATACTTTTCCTGCGGATGGTGCGCCCCCGGCCGCCCATTTCCTCCTCGTCCACAATACCGGTTATAACCAATTTTCCCTGACCCCGGGCAGCGGGAACAGCACCGGCTTCAATTTCAAGCAGCGTGCCGGTATTGGGCCCGTACACCGCAAGTCCGTTCACCAGGCCAACCTGGGGCTGCAGGGGCACCTTCTTTTCCGGGCGCGGCGAATACTGCCCGCTGTTCACCACCCATTCCACATCACAAACGCCGATGCTTTTCCTGCCCTCGGTCAGGGCGATACCGCCGGCAATCTGGATTATATTCACAGCCTCCCGGCCGCTGGTGGCGTATTTGCTGATAACCGACAGACACCCCTGCTCCATTGGAAAACCGATTTTTTCAGCGGCGTTAACGGCAATACGCTCAATTTCTTCCGGCAGCAAGGGTTTGAAGAATATTTCCAGGCAGCGGGAGCGTATGGCCGGGGCGATGTCCTCCGAAGTTCTGGTGGTGGCCCCAACCAGCCTGAAGTCGGCGGGCAGCCCATTCTGGAATATGTCGTGAATATGCCCGGGAATGTTGTTGTCCTCGGAACTGTAATAGGCGCTCTCCAGCAGCACCTTGCGGTCCTCCATCACCTTCAGCAGTTTGTTCATCTGTATATGGTGGAGCTCCCCTATCTCATCCAGGAAAAGTATGCCCCCATGGGCCTTGGTTACGGCTCCGGGCTTGGGCTGGGGCACTCCGGCCATGCCCAGGGGCCCCGCTCCCTGATATATGGGATCATGAACCGACCCGATCAGGGGATCCGCAATGCCCCGCTCATCAAACCGGGCGGTGGTGGCATCCATTTCTATAAATTTGGCGTCCTCTTTAAAGGGCGACAGGGGATTCTTTTTGGCTTCCTCCAACACCACCCGGGCGGCCGCGGTTTTACCCACGCCGGGCGGCCCGTATACAATCACGTGCTGGGGATTGGGGCCGCAAAGGGCAGCCCGCAGGGCTTTCAGCCCTTCTTCCTGGCCGATTATTTCCTCAAAACTTTTGGGCCTGGTTTTTTCGGCCAGGGGCTCGGTCAGTGAGATTGAGCGCAGGCGCTGCAACTTCTCCAACTCCTTGCGGGATTCCCTTTCAACTGTGGATTTGTTGCCCTGCTGGGCTTTCAACAAATTCCAGAAATACATTCCTATTATCACAGCGAAAAATACCTGAATGAATGTAAGAAAACTGCCGATTCCCAATACCGCTTCCCCCACCGGCATTTCCTCCTCATATTTTTTCCTACTATTATTGCTAACTTTTGCATATTTTATCCCCGGGGAGAAGCTATGCACCCTTACTTTCAGAGCCGGTAAAAATGGAGGCCCCGGCGTAAAAGAAACTCCGGCTGCCGGGCCGGAGTTTCTTTGTAAATGCCGTTGCGATTCATTTATATGCTTGGCGGTTATTTGTTCAGTATGGCAGCCATGTCCTGCTCCACTGTGCTGATAGGCATGATGTTGAAATTCTGCACCAGCACATTCAGCACGTTGGGTGTGATAAAGGCAGGCAGGCTGGGGCCAAGACGGATGTTCTTAATTCCCAGGTGCAGCAGGGTAAGCAGGATGGCCACCGCTTTCTGCTCGTACCAGGAGAGTATCATGGACAGGGGTAGCTCGTTCACCCCGCAGTTGAAGGCATTGGCCAGGGCCACGGCAATCTGTATGGCCGAGTAGGCGTCGTTGCACTGGCCGATGTCCAGCAGCCGCGGAATGCCGCCGATATCCCCCAGCTGCTTGTCGAAGAAGCGGAACTTGCCGCAGGCCAGGGTCAGGACAACGGTATCCCTGGGAGCCTTCTCCACAAATTCGGTGTAGTAGTTGCGGCCTGGCTTGGCGCCGTCACAGCCGGCCACCAGGAAGAAATGTTTGATGTCGCCGCTCTTAACCGCGTCGATAACCTTGCCGGCCACGCCCATTACGGCATTGCGGGCAAATCCCACCATAACGCTGCCCTTGTCCTCATCCGATTCAAACCCGGGCATGGACAGAGCCTTTTCAATCACCGGACCGAAGTCGCCGTTTTTAACGTGCCTGGCGCCGGGCCAGCCCACCAGCCCGGTGGTGAATATATTATCCAGGTAAGCCTGGGGGTCCTGAATGCAGTTGGTGGTCATCAGTATAGCCCCGGGGAAATTGGGGAATTCCTTCTTCTGGTTCTGCCAGGCGGTGCCGTAGTGCCCGTAGAAGTGTTTGTACTTCTTCAGTTCCGGATAACCGTGGGTGGGAAGCATTTCACCGTGGGTATAAACGTAAATACCCTTGCCCTCGGTCTGTTTGAGCAGTTCAGCCAGGTCTTTCAGATCGTGGCCCGACACCAGTATGCATTTGCCCTTTTTATGGCCCAGGGGCACCCCGGTGGGTACCGGGTGGCCATAAGTCCCGGTGTTGCCGGCGTCCAGCAGTTCCATTACCCGCAGATTCACCTCGCCGCATTTCAGCGCCAGTCCCACCCAGTCGTTGAGACCGAGGCTTTTGTCGGCAATTGCCGCCATTCCCTGCTGAACAAAGGCGTAAACGCTGTCGTCCTGCTGCCCCAGGATGGCAGCGTGATCGGCGTAAGCGGCGACACCCTTGATGCCGTAAACCAGTATCTGCTGGAGGGATTGAATGTCCGGGTCCGCTTCATGGTCGGTCACCAGGCCGGCTTGTTCGCCCTGCTTGATGAGACCGGCGATATCCGCCGCAGGTTTGAAGCTTGCCGACGGGTCGCTGAAATCAACCTTGCCCCCGGCCGCGGAAACTTTGGCCTTAAGGCTTTCCCTGTATTCAACGCAGCGGTTAATCAGAGGCAGAAAACGTTCCGGATCGAAATTGACGTTGGTCAGGGTAGAAAACAGGGCTTCACAGGAAAATTTGTTTATCCCGGCGTCGGTCACGCCAACCCTGCGGCCTTCAACGGCGTACAGGGAGAGCCCTTTCAGGGCGTGCAGCAGCAAATCCTGCAAAGCCGCCACTTCCGGCTTTTTGCCGCAAACTCCCATGGCGGTGCATCCTGTTCCCCTGGCGGTTTGTTCGCATTGATTGCAAAACATTTAAAATTCCTCCTTTTTATTTTTAATTCACTTTAAATATTTTTTAATTATCATGCCGGCGCCGGGCCACCAGCTGTTTATAAGTCCGGCAGTTATTTAAAAGCTCCGGCGGTTTTTAATCAGTCAATTAATTTGATTGAGCCGGTGGGGCAATTATCCCGGCATGAGCCGCATCCGGTACATGCTTCCGGGTTAACCGCCCTGGAAACATCAGTAACTTCGAACACATTGGGCTCCGCCGGGCAAACCGCCTGGCAGGTGGCACAGGCGATGCAGCTTTCAATGTTTACCTCCGGACGCATTATTGGCACCTCCTTCTTGATATATTTGACCTTTTTCATCCTCTTTGCCGCAAAAAATATCCTTAATTCACCGCGTCACACTCCCGGGTATATTCCTTGATGGGTGCATCACCCGCTATGTCCGACAGTGTTTCTTCGCTCAGCTCCCTGAGCAGGGATTTTTGAGCCCTCTTCATTATCTGGTGCACCCGGCAGTTGGGAAGATTGTGGCACTGGTAGTTTTCAGCCAGGCACACATTTAATGCCAGGGGTCCTTCAATAGCCACCAAAATGTCGGCCAGGGTGATTTTATCACTGGGTCTGGCCAGCCTCACACCTCCCTGGGAGCCACGCTGGGTTGTCACCAGACCGGCGCGGCTTAAAAGCTGAATAGTCTTCTTCAAAAATACTTCCGGTATATTATGCCGCTCGGATATTGCTTTGGTCTGGATAAATTCCCCGAAGGGGACTGTGGATAGTTCCAGGGCAGTCCGTATGGCATATTCCGTTTGTCTTGTTATTTGCATTTCGACCGCCCTTCTTTTGTTCCAATGTGGATGTCTTTTGTCTACATTGATATTATAAATGCAATTTTCATTTTAAGCAAGTATTAAAACGAAAAAAACAAAAAAATTTGCTCACATGGTTATTATTTCCCTGCCGCGCCTTACTATACCACCATACCCCGCCTACAGGCACCCCGCGCATTTTCTTCCCCGGGCGAAACAAAAATCGCCCTTCGGGCGATTCCGAAAAGTTATCCACAGATTTATCAGGAGCATGATTTCCTGAATAACAAATAAAGCGCACCTGCTAAGGTGCGCTTTACTTTAGGCTGTTTCTTCCTTTTTCTTTTTACGATCCATGGTGATGATGATAGGCTTTTCTTTATTCAGTATTGTTTCCTTGGTTATGACGCACTTGGCTATATCATCCCGGGAAGGTATTTCGTACATTATGTCCAGCATAATTTCTTCCAGAATGGCCCTTAAGCCCCGGGCCCCGGTTTTACGTTTCAACGCTTCCTGGGCTACGGCCTTCAGGGCATCGACCTGAAATTCCAGAGCCACCCCGTCAAGGTCAAACAGTTTATCGTACTGCTTCACCAGGGCGTTCCGGGGCTCCGTAAGAATGCGCACCAGGGCGTCCTCGTCCAGGGCGTCCAAAGTCACTATTATGGGCAGACGGCCCACAAACTCCGGGATCAGCCCGTATTTAAGAAGGTCTTCGGGCAGGATGTGGCTTAATATTTCACCTATGCGTATTTCCCTTGCGGTCTGGATGTCAGCCCCGAAGCCCATGGTTTTCTTGCCGGTGCGGTTTTGAATTATTTTTTCAATACCGTCGAAAGCTCCGCCGCAGATAAACAATATATTGGTGGTATCCAACTGTATAAATTCCTGGTGCGGGTGCTTGCGGCCTCCCTGGGGAGGCACACTGGCCACGGTGCCTTCCAGTATTTTCAGCAGCGCCTGCTGCACTCCCTCACCGGAAACATCCCTGGTAATGGAGGGATTCTCCGATTTGCGGGCAATTTTATCGATTTCGTCGATATATACAATACCCTTCTCAGCCTTTTCCACGTCGTAATCCGCTGCCTGGATAAGCTTTAGAAGTATATTCTCAACATCCTCGCCCACATAACCGGCCTCGGTCAGGGATGTGGCGTCGGCAATGGCAAAGGGTACATTCAGGAGACGGGCCAGAGTCTGGGCCAGCAGGGTTTTACCGCTTCCCGTGGGTCCCAGCATGACAATGTTGCTCTTCTGAAGTTCCACATCGTCAATCTTACCACCCAGATTGATGCGCTTGTAGTGGTTGTAGACGGCCACGGACAGGGATTTCTTCGCTTCTTCCTGGCCGATGACATACTGGTCTAAAATATCCTTAATTTCCTTCGGCTTCGGAATGTCACCCAGATCCAATCCCAGATCCTCGTTAAGCTCCTCTTCTATTATTTCATTGCATAATTCGATACACTCGTCGCAGATATATACTCCGGGACCGGCGACCAGCTTTTTAACCTGATCCTGCAGCTTGCCGCAAAAGGAACATTTCAGCTGACCCTTTTCGTTAAACATTTTCCCACCTCTTTTTACCTTTGCTTCCTACCTTGAAACACCTCGTCAACAATGCCGTATTCCTTTGCTTCCTGGGCCGACATGAAAAAGTCGCGTTCGGTGTCCGCGGTTATCCTGTCCAGAGGCTGGCCGGTATGCCCGGACAATAATCTGTTCAGGATATCCTTTGTGCGAAGGATTTCCTTGGCATGAATATCAATATCCGTAGCCTGGCCCTGCATCCCACCCGCAGGTTGGTGGATCATCACCCTGGCATAGGGAAGGATAAAACGTTTGCCTTTGGCACCGGCAGCCAGAAGAAATGCCCCCATGCTGGCAGCCTGGCCCAGGCAAATGGTGGAAACATCCGGTTTCACATACTGCATGGTATCGTATATGGCCATACCCGCAGTAACAACACCGCCCGGAGAATTGATATAAATGTGAATATCCTTTTCAGGATCCTCAGCCTCCAGGAAAAGAAGCTGGGCTATCACCAGATTGGCTACGTAATCGTCAATGGCGCCGCCTATAAAAATAATCCTGTCCTTTAAAAGCCTGGAATAAATGTCGTAAGCGCGCTCACCGCGATTGGTTTGTTCAACAACAATAGGTACGAGTCCGGACACTTGATTGGTACCTCCTATAAAAAATTTATAATACGCTTATTGGCCCGCTTATTTATCAAACTATTCTCCAGCAGCCTCTATTGTGCCCTCTGTCACCACGGCTTTATCCAGCATGAACTGAATGGTCTTATCTCTTATTATACTCTTTTTAATATAATCCATCTGTCCCTGGCCTTCGATAATTTTTTTGATTACCTCGGCGTCCTGTTTCATTTCCTCGCTCATTCTATTAATTTCCCGGTCGATATCCTCATCGGTGAGCTGAATATCTTCGGCCTTGGCAACAGCATCTATAACCAGGGTCTGCTTTAAATTCTTCTCGGCGTCGGGCCTGAGATTTTCCTTCATGTCGTCCACATTTGAATTGGTATATTTCAAATAATTCTCCATGGAAACCCCCTGGGACATCAGGCGCTGCTCCATGTTGCCCAGCATTTCCTCCACCCGGCCGTCAATCATCTCCGGCGGCATATCAATCTCAGCGCCTTCAACCGCCTTTTCCAGTACTGCCGCGCGCACCTGGCTGCTGGCTTTTTCCTCGGCGGTCTTCTTTAATTTATTCGCCAGGTCTGCCCGTAATTCCTCCAAGGTGTCAAACTCGCTGACGTCCTTGGCAAATTCATCGTCCAGGGGCGACAGTTCCTTACGCTTGATTACCTTGGCCGTCACCGTGAATACCGCATCCTTGCCGGAGAGATCCTCCCTGCCGTAATCCTCCGGGAATTTAACGCTGATATCCTTTGTCTCACCCAGCTTAATCCCCACAAGCTGCTCTTCAAAACCCGGGATGAAGGTGCCGGAGCCTATTTCCAGGGTATAATCGTTGGACTGGCCCCCTTCAAAGGGCACACCTTCAATTTTACCCTCAAAGTCAATGGTAACCAGATCCTTGTCTTCCACGGTACCCTCTTCCAGGGTCAGCAATTTGGCATGTCGGTTTTGAAGGCGGTCCAGCTCATTTTGAATGTCTTCCTCGGAAACCGCGTCGCTGGGCTTTGTCACCTGGAGACCTGTATACTGTCCAAGCTTAACCTCAGGTTTTACAACCACTTTAGCCTTAAAAACAACGGGCTTGCCCTCTTCAGCCTGAACCATTTCCAGCTCCGGCTGGGAAACCGGTTCAATGCCGGTATCCTCCACGGCTTTCATGTATGCCTCGGGAAGCACTATTTCCATCGCTTCGTCCACAATAGCCTGCTTGCCTATGTAACGCTCCAGAATGACCTTGGGCGCCTTGCCCTTTCTGAAGCCAGGCACGTTTATCTTTGTAACCAGCTTTCTATAAGCTTTTTCTATGGCATTGGAGAACTGCTCCTGCCCAACTTCCACTTCCAGCAGTACAGTGTTCTTTTCTATCCTTTCCGCTGTGGCCTTCATAATTGCAATAATCCTCCTTGAATTTAATAAAAATATTGTTGCCATTTATTTGAAGAGATATAATGAACTTCTCCAAAATAAGGGCTGATTACCGGCAATTTTCATCTTGCTGGGAGGCCGTTGAAAAAGTCCAGCTGCCGCGTTGCGGCTGCGGCCTCAAGCGGAAACGCACTATGAGTACGTTTTCGCTTGAGGCCTTGCATCGCCTTGCATCGGGAGCTTTTTGAACAGCCTCTTGGACTTTTGCGATATTATCCTAGTTTATGATACCTATCTATTCTACGACCCCCTGTTATTTCCTCCAATGATTTGGAATTAGTTTCCGGCTGCCCGTGTCTATATAATATACAAAGGCTTTCACCGGAGTTTTGAAATTTGTCAATATGATATTTTACCTTAATGACAGCTTCACATCAACAATAAAGCAGGAAATTTTTCTCTTAAGGCCGTAAAAATATTTTTATAATTCATATCCGGCACCCATATGTTTTTTCCGGCTGAATATTCCGGGCATAGCTATTTTTTAACCCCGCCAATATTGCCTAAACCGTATTTTATTGAATTGACCATTTTTTGCTAATATGCAATAATACTAATTGAATAAGTTTTAGCCCTTGCATTGCGGGCATAATACCAACGTCCGGAGCTATTTCCGGACCGCACGGACCCGGTTGTGTAATCCGTATAAAAATTTGAGGAGGTACCATACATGAGTGTTTCTGTAAACGCCCCGATGGTGGGCAAACTGGTTTCCATCGACGTTAAAGTGGGGGACAAGGTAAAGCAAAATGACGCCGTGGCAACAATTGAAGCCATGAAAATGATGGTCAAAATATTCGCCCCGGGGGATGGCGAGGTTAAAGATATAAAGGCAACACCAGGAGAGGTTGTAAATCCCGATACTGTTATTATGACCCTGGAGTAGGCATCCTCCCGGTATTTACCGCAATTAACCACACGCCTTTGAAACTGTCTTTCGCAGGAGAATAATGAATATTTATTCGGCAGCCGCCTGTCACCAGGCGGTTTATCTTTTGCCCGGCAGGCCGTTTTTTTAAACTTTCCCCCCGTATTTGATTACCTCCAATGAAATGGGAACCCTGCAAGGCAGTCTGAATAAATGCTGCGCGGCCGTGAGAAAAATAATCCCGGAGGTGAATTATATTGCATATGGAAACTGAAAGTTCCTGGCACCAGTGGAAGCACACCCTGGGAAGGGCGGTCAACCTGGGCAAGGCGGTGGGCCTTTCGGACGACACCATCAACAATGCGGCATACAGGTTTGGCGAGTTCTTTGCCAATCACTTCGACCCGGGTAACAGGGAGCAAAGGCTGCTAAAGGAACTATGGGAGCAGGGCGATGATCATGAAAAAAGAACTCTGGCGGGAATGTTGTCCAGAATGGTTGACAGCGGAGAAACACGCTAAAGATGCGCAGGTTCCTTAAGGAATCTGCGCATCTTTTCCGGCGGCCAAAGGGGCGCCGGTATGAAAACGCAAAGCTTATAAAATGTTGATAAGCTTTTAAATGACTATTATAATATAAATATCTGTTACTATGGTAAAAACATTATATGGAGCGGGGGATATATATTGGACTACCAGTACGCCATTCAAAAGATAGCCGAAATGATATTTAATCACGGGGAACCCAGGAGAGACGATTTTGATGATTGCCTGGATTACGCCGACAGCGTTTATCAAGACCTGGGAGCGGGCAATATCGCCCAGTATGCGGGATTATTATTTATTGAGACCGATGAGACCATAGAGATTAAAAAGCAGTCGGACGGCTCGCTGGTGGGCTCAATCGACATGACGGCGGGGAAAAAATAGCTTCCGCAACAAAAAAAGGGGCGCCCGAGAAATTCGCGGCCGCCCTTTTATTTTTTTCACCAGTAAAAAGATATTGTTATGAGAAAGAGGTAGCTCAGACACGTAATAAAGAATAAATTTACCATTCGAAGTACTATTGCAGGCTCGTCCCTTTCCAATATTGCAACCATATTATCCAACCACATGAATAAATTACGCATCATCCAGACCCCCTTCGAAATGTTTTTATTATAACCATCCTTGGCATAAACGGGGATAATAACCAGGTAAAGCATCCATAAATCATACAAAAAAAAGAAGACAGTGTATTGCCACTCTGTCTTTTGGGGAAAATCCTCAAAGCGGCAGCTTGGCAATCATGGCGTTATCGGCCTTAGACCCATAGCTTTGCGTCCCTATCTTTCGATAGGTTTGCCCTTATCGTGCCTGTTCAAATTTTAAGACATTGGTCCTATTGCAATAGGACTTCTTTATCATATTTTATCATTCTTCACATATATTACAATATTTTTTTTAAAAATTCACTCTTATATTGTCGAAAAATTTCTTCCGGGGCCGCGGTCAAAGCAATATGCGATAAATAAAGGAAAGACCTGCCGAACAACATGCCCGGCAGGTCTTGGCAACCAAAATTCCTTAACTCCTGTGCTTAATTATCAAAAATAATAAAGAGGC
>NZ_BFAV01000154.1 GCF_002933875.1 Desulfocucumis palustris
TTTTAACGTGCATCCCTTGCAGTTTAACCACACGGTCAGTTCTGCCGTTTGCGGCGGTGCTGTTTGGAGTTACCTGAACCACAAGCCCAATATGAATACCATGTGTGCTGGCAGCTATACCTCGGGTAAAGCTGAGAAGGGCGAGGTTAATGTCTTTATTCCAGGCGATCATATTCTTGGTTTGGTCAAGCAACTGATTGTACGCACTGAATATTCCCGCGGCGCCTCGCTTACGTGTGACGGTACTGAGTGGCCCGGTCTGGATGTTTGCAAGAAATGCCCAATGATCCGTTTCAAGGATGAAAGTGAGGAGGAATAATGTTTGAAAAAAATTAAAATGGGGGCCAAGACGTTTTTATATCCCATGCCTGTCACTTTGGTGGGGGTAAATATAAACGGCAAGCCCAACTACCTGGCAGTTGCTTACTGTGGCATTGTTGGGACTAGCCCGGCAATGATTGCCATAGCCCTGAGAGACTCCCGTTATACAAACACAGGAATTAAGGAAAACGGTACCTTTAGCGTCAATCTTCCGTCCTCGAAGATGATAAAAGTCACTGATTATTGCGGTTTGGTTTCCGGAAGAAAAGTTGACAAATCCAAGCTTTTCAATACTTTCTACGGTGAGCTGAAAACGGCGCCCATGATCAATGAATGCCCGGTCAATCTCGAGTGCAAGCTTATTCGAGTACTGGATTGCGGCGGTTCGCATGAAATTTATATTGGAGAGATAGTCGAAACGTATGCCGGGGAAGAATGCTTAACCAACGATTTGCCTGATATTAAGAAGATAAGCCCGATTCTGTTATCGATATATGATAAAAGTTATTGGGAAGTTGGCGTATATCTTGGAAAAGCATGGGGAATCGGTGGAGAGTTCAGACCTGAATAAGAGTCTGCAGCCTTTAATAATTTGTCTCGATTCTGTGCCGGCGTATAAAAAGAGACATTGTTCCTTAACATGTGCAATGCCTCTTTTTTGTTTTGCTTGAAAGGCAATGATAAAACCGGTAGCCGGGAGGTAGAGATTATAGATCCGGTTGGTTGGACCCAGGCAGGCTTTTTATGTTGGCATGGGTCTTGCTATGGGTAAAGGAAATAGAAGCCGGAAGCTGTTGGTGCTCCAATCATTAGGCTGAGTGGAAAAATGACGGGGCAAATACATGGGAAAATTAACAATTTTCAGGGAGGTGAGCCTTCCAGGTTTTTTCGAATGTTATTAATTATGCTTGCTAATTAAATCACAATCAATGTTGAAAGGGGATTTTTATGAACTTCAATCTAACAGAGGAACAGGAATTGGTTCGCGCAGGGGTGAGAGAGTTTTGCCAAAAATACGTCGAGCCGTTGGCCGAAAAAGTAGATGAGGAAGCTTATTTCCCAATGGAAACCGTCAAAAAATTGACTGAACAGGAGTGGACCGGGATTCCTTATCCGGCTGAATACGGCGGAGCCGGCGCAGATTACTTAACTTATATTATAGTCGTCGAAGAGCTGTCCCGGGCTTGCGCTACCACCGGATTCACCCTGGAGTGCCATACCTCCCTGGCCAGCTATCCTTTATACAAGTTTGGTACTGAGGAACAAAAGCAAAAGTATCTGGTGCCTTTATGTAAGGGGGAGATGCTGGGGTCGTTTGCCCTGACCGAACCAGGTGCCGGTACTGATGCCGGCGCGGCCAGCACAACCGCTGTTTTGGATGGAGACGAATATGTTCTCAACGGTAGCAAGATGTTTATTTCCAACTCCCCGGTAGCGGGTGTCTTCATTATCATTGCCATGACCGATAAGTCAAAAGGGACCAAGGGGCTTAGTGCTTTCATAGTGCCAGGAGGCACCCCCGGACTCAAAGTGGGTGAACATTTAAACAAAATGGGTATTCGGGGATCGGTTACGGCAGAGGTTGTTATGAAAGATTGCCGCATTCCCAAAGAAAATCTGTTGGGTAATGAGGGCCAGGGCTTTAAAATCGCCATGATGACCCTGGACGGCGGCAGGATTGGAATTGCCGCCCAGGCTCTGGGTATTGCCCAGGCTGCTCTGGACGAATCAATTCAATATTCCAAGGAAAGGGTCCAGTTCGGCAAGCCGATTAGCTCCTTCCAGGCCATTCAGTGGATGATCGCCAACATGGCCACAGACGTGCAGGCAGCCAGATTCCTGACCTATCATGCGGCATGGTGTTATGACCAGGGCCTGCCTTACAGCAAAGAAGCGGCCATGGCCAAGCTCTTTGCTTCTGAAACAGCTGCCCGGCAAACCAACAGGGCTATCCAGATTCACGGCGGTATCGGTTTTATCAAAGGGCATAAAGTTGAACGCCTGTATCGTGATGCTAAAATCACAGAGATTTATGAAGGCACTTCCGAAGTGATGAGGATGGTGATTTCCGGAAATCTGCTGCGGTAAAAGTATTTGTCAGGGTAGATTGGCATGGTTGAAATAACATCCCGGCTTGTGGGCACATATCCATAGTTTTGGTGACCATACCAGCAAGGTAACGGGCGCAGAGGTTTAAGCTGAAAAGTCCAGCCCCGTCGGGGATGTGGTTAGTAGGCTTGAATCCGCCCGCCCTGACAATGTTTTATAAATACGGTAATAAGCAACAACGTAACGGTGGGGAGATGAATAAATGCTTAATATTATAGCTTGTTTCAAGTGGGTTGTAGACGAGGCGGACGTTAAAATAGACGCAAAATCCCGCGCATTATTAATGGAGCGGGTAGGTTATAAAATCAGTGATTACGATCGCAACGCCATTGAAGAGGCTGTACGCCTTCAGGAGCAACACGGCGGTAACGTGGTTGCAGCGACAGTAGGTCCGTCCACGGCCAAGCAATGTTTAAAGGACGCCCTATCCCGCGGGCCGGAAAGGGCCGATTTTATTAACGACCCCTCCTTTGTTGATCTTGAACCGGAGCAGACGGCCGCCATTCTGGCTACTGCTATTAAAGCAAAAGAGGAGTACGACCTGATTATTTGCGGTGAAGGATCCAGTGATCTATATGCCCAGCAAGTGGGACCGGCCTTGGCCGAAAGGCTGGGTATCCCGTGTGCCACCTGTGTCAACAAGCTGACCCTCGCTGAAAGTAAGAAAGAAATTATCGCCGAGCGTAAACTGGATGACGGGATGGAAGTGGTATCCATGCCGTTGCCGGCGCTGGTTACGGTTTTGCCCGACATTAATACGCCGAGGATTCCCACCTTAAAGCAGGTTCTGGGCGCTGCTAAAAAGCCGGTGGATAACATTACCCTGAACGATTTAGGGCAAACTTACAAGCCCTGCTTGCAGACAACCGGTATACTGGCCGCGACCATGGAGCGGCGCCGCCTAAAGTTCGGCGCTGATGAGAAAAATATACTGGTAATTATAGGGGCTTTGTTAAAAGAAGGAGTAATTGCTTAAGGAGTGGTCATATATGGCAGGTATCTGGATTTTTGCTGAGAATCGCGAACAAACTTTGGAACTGTTGAACGCCGGTCGGAATCTGGCCCAAGATTTTAAAGCAAAAGTAGTGACTTTTGCTTTAAATGTTCATCTGGCAGAAGAATACATTAACCACGGTTCAGACGAAGTCCTGCTTTTGCCTCTCCTGGGTCAGGATCAGTCGCTGGAATCTTATGTTCCGGTTATAGCTGAAGTAGCCCGCCAGGAAGATCCGGACGTATTTTTTATCGGGGGGACACAGCGAGGCAGGGAGATAGCAGCCCGGGTCGCCGCACGCCTTAATACGGGGCTGTGCGGTGGGTGTACAGGATATAAAGTCGATCAGAAAAATAAATTATTATTGATGAATCGCATGATTCTCGGAGGGGCCGCCGTGCAAACAGTTGTATGTACGACCCGCCCCCAAATGGCTGTTATACCTCCCCGAACTTTTGAGCAGGCGCCATTAATGGAAGGCAGGCAGGGAAAAGTAATAGAACTGCCGGCAGCGCAGCCTTCGGCAGTGAAAGTAATAAACAGAACCCCGAAAGTACAGGAGTCCGTGGACTTAACCGAAGCAAAAATTATTGTTAGCGTTGGCCGCGGAATGGAAAAAAAGGAAGACCTAAGCTTGGCACTGGAACTGGCCGGGGTGCTGGGCGGCGAAGTGGGCTGTTCCAGGCCGGTGGCCGAAGAACTGCACTGGCTGCCGGAGGAAAGATACATGGGCATTTCGGGGAAAAAGGTTAAACCGGATCTGTACATCGGCTTGGGAGTATCCGGGCAAATCCAGCATATAACCGGTATCCGCGACAGTAAAATCATATTTGGCATCAATCGTGATGAAAACGCCCCTATATTTGAAGCGGCGGATTACGGTATCGTGGGGGATCTCTACGAAGTTGTACCAAAACTGATTAAAGAACTAAAAGTGTTGTTAAAAAAATAATTTTGTGTGGTGTTGGATATGTCGGAAGATAAATTTGCCGCAATCATTGTCGGCGCGGGTCCTGCAGGTAGCACAGCCGCCTATTTGCTGGCCAGGGAAGGTCTTGAAGTGCTCCTCATTGAAAAAGGGGCTACGCCAGGCAGTAAAAACATGTTCGGCGGGCGCATGTATAGCCATGCCCTGAACCGGATTATCCCGAATTTTTGGGAATACGCACCGGTTGAAAGACCGGTGGCCCGGGAGATTATAACTTTTTTAAACGGTGGCCATGGCGTTTCAATTGATTGCCAGAATTTAAACTGGGTCAAGCCACCATATCATTCTTTCACCCTCTTGCGGGCGGAATTTGACGACTGGCTGGCATCAAAGGCTGAAGAAGAAGGGGCTATGCTTGCCTGCGGGATTCGGGTCGACGACCTTTTGTTTGACAAGGGCCGAGTAGTTGGCATACGGGCCGGGGAAGACGAGATGCTTGCCGATGTAATCATCGCGGCGGATGGTGTCAACTCTATTGTAGCCCAAAAAGCCGGCCTGGCTAAAATGTTTTTGCCTCATCAGGTGGCCACCGGGGTAAAACAGGTCATCAAACTCTCCCCGGAAACCATTAGCCAGCGTTTTGGACTTGATGGCAATAACGGTGCCGCCCAGTTGTTTGTCGGTGACTGTACGGAGGGAATGCAGGGAGGCGGATTCCTTTATACCAATAAAAGCACTTTATCTCTGGGCTTGGTTATAAAGGCGTCGGAATTGCAAAAAACAAAATATAAAATAAGCGATTTGATCGAGGATTTTAAAGATAACCCCCAGGTCAAACCCTTAGTGGAGGGGGGAGAGGTGGTTGAGTATTCAGCGCACCTGGTGCCGGAAGCCGGACTGGAGATGATGCCGCAGCTATGCGGAGACGGAATTTTGGTAGCGGGTGACGCCGCCGGTTTTGTACTGAACCTCGGTTTTATTGTCCGCGGCATGGACTTCGCAATTGCCTCCGGCGAGGCTGCTGCCAAAGCGGTAATGGCAGCCAGGAAAAATAAAAATTTTACGCGCCAGGGGCTTAGCCTGTACGTCCAACTGTTAAAACAGGACTTCATCCTTAGGGATTTGGAAGCATATCGCAAAGGTCCCGATTTTTTGGGTAATCGCCGCATGTTCAAAGAATATCCGCAACTTGTTACGGAACTTGCCAGCAAAGTATTTACTGTCGACGGCACTCCCCCGGTCCACCTTTTAGGAAAAATTTTAAGCCAGGTTAAGGAGAGCCGAGTCGGTCCGTTCCAATTGGCCGGTGACTCCTGGAAAGGGGCGAGATTACTATGAAACGCTTAACTATTGAACAGTTGCTCGGAATAAATAAATTTGCCGTCGATGATGACCAGGCGCACATAATTGTAAAAAAAGAGATTTGCGCCTTATGCCTTAATAAACCATGCACTTTTGCCTGTCCTGCCAACCTTTATAAATTAAAAGACGGACAAATAAGCTTTGATTATGCCGGTTGTCTGGAATGCGGAACATGTCGAGCTATTTGTCCCCAGGCAACCGCGGCGCTGTCCTGGCAATATCCACGAGGCGGGTTTGGTGTTAACTTCCGGTATGGTTAAGATAGGTTATGGTTTTTCTATATGCCCATGCCGTAGGTGATACCATGACAACAAAGTTATGCCGGCTATGGTCCGGTAGTAGTACAATCACCACGAGAGAGACGGGATGTAATATTATCTGAATAGGTATGCCTGTATATTCGAAATGATCTGCCGACAGATAAAAAGCTGCGGTGTCAAATCTCTTATTGGCAACCGCGGCTACCGCAGATACATCTTTATTAAAAAAGGGCGCTCTGTCAATCTATGAGCCGCGTGAAATATTCTTACTTAATTCGCGATATGAAGCAGTTAAAAGCCGTAGCCTAACCCTTGAGGGTGAACAATACGTTTGCCGGACAGAGTTGCACGGTTTTTCTTATATGGAAGTAAGTATCTTTATTGAGTGTATAAAAAGTAAACTTCTTAAAAATGTAAAAATGTAAAAATGTACAAATTTAAATGTACTTGATATAAAGACAGTGATATTTCAAAGTTCTTTTGATTAATTTCTAATAACCTTACACATTTCTAGATATATAAATTATTTGCTAATTAGGTTGTTAATAATGTAGAATAAAATATGTAGACTATAACAGATTTGGTATTAGAATGGTTATCTCCATATAAAACAAGAGGGAGTTGAGAGCAATTGCTAGTGCAGGATATGATTAATGTTCCTTTGGAGTTATTGCCAGTTTTGAAGCTTCTTCCAGGTGAATATATATTCAATGATGGTGCTGAGGTACTTGCAGGTCAAGATAATGCTTTGGTTGTAGATGAAAAAGGATGTTTTTTAGGAAAAATACCCATCAGTTTTTTGAATGAAGACATTCCGATCCGTAAATTGCATTCCTTGGTTGAGCCGGTGCAAGAAACAATACAACAAAATGAAAATGCCGTGGAGTTAATTGAACATTTCAAAAATAAAGAGAAAGTTGTTTATGTAACCAACTGGGAAAATAAATTAATCGGCGCCGTATCTTCCGACAGCAGGGTCATAAGCATGCTAATAAAAATGAAAGACAATTTTCTTTTTCCGAATATATTTGACGCCATATATGAAGCTGTTTTGATAATCGATATCAGCGGCTCTATAGTATATGTCAATCACGCTTATACAAACATAGTGGGTATTTCTGGGTGGAAGATATTGGGTAGAAAGATGTCTGAGGTGGAGCCGCATTCCTCATGCCTTAAGGTACTAAAAGGTCATTCACCCGTTATTAATAAAAGATATTTTATTGAATCCGTCGGTGTTGAGGTGCTGGCCAATATAATTCCCTTTTATGTTAACGGTAAACTTGAAGGGGTCGTTTCCATGTTCAGGAATGTTTATGAAACAATTAACCTGGGTCATGAGTTGCAGAGGATGCGCGGTGTGGCAGAGTACCTGCACAATGAGGAGGCTGAGAATAAACTGCCGGAAGCTTTTGATAAAATAGTGGGCAACAACAGGCACTTTCGGCAGGCGCTGGCGTTGGCCGCAAATGTCTGTAACACTAACGCGACGGTAATGCTCCGAGGGGATAGCGGCACGGGCAAGGAGGTATTGGCGGAGGCCATACAAAAAAGCAGTTTGCGAAAGGATTGCCCGTTTATCAAGGTAAATTGTGCTTCCATTCCGGAAAACCTGCTGGAAAGCGAACTTTTTGGATATGAGGAAGGTGCGTTTACGGGGGCGAAAAGGGGAGGGAAAAAAGGCAAATTCGAGCTTGCCCATAAGGGGACCATCTTTCTGGATGAGGTGGGGGACATGAGTCTGGCCATGCAGGCTAAGCTGTTACGGGTATTGCAAGAAAAGGAAATAGAAAGGGTGGGCAGCAGTCGCACCATACCGGTGGATGTAAGGGTAATTTCGGCTACTAATAAAGATTTGGAAACCATGGTATTACAAAAACAGTTTCGTGATGATTTATATTATCGGTTAAATGTTATCCCTATTTTTTTGCCCCCCCTGCGGCGCCGTAAAGACGATATTCCTCTGCTGGTAGAACGTTTCTTGGGATTATATTGCAAAGAACACGGTAAGGATAAGGTAATCGTTTCCTCTGAAGTAATGAATATTCTAATTGATTATGACTGGCCCGGAAACATCCGGGAGTTGAAAAATGTTATCGAGCATGCCGTTATCTTGTGTGCGTGGGGTGTGGTGACCGTGGAGCATTTGCCCATATTCTTTAAGAAGCATAAGAACAATCCCAGTGCACCGGAGTGGGATAAAGAATCTCTCTCGGAAATGGTGGAACAGCTGGAGAAGGAAGCTATTGCCAGGGCGCTAAGGAAGTATGGCAATAAAAGTGATGCCATTAAGGCACTGGGTATCAGCCGCAGGTCATTTTATTTAAAACTGAAAAAATATCAAATGTTTGTTTAAGATACGCCGAAGCTAAAAAATAAATATATTTGTGAAGAGTATAATTTTCACAAATATATTAAAGTATTTTGTGAAAAATTTATCTATTATATGTGATTGGTTGGGAAAATAAATTCCGGTTTTGTATAATTGGCGTTGCAGCTGTATACAAATTAGATATTGGTACTTAGCTATTGTATAAATATTAAACAGGTTATCGTTTGCCGCCAGACCGCACAGCAAACAATTTTAGAGCAATGCTTAGAGGTCCTTTTTTTATTTAAAAAAGAGGGGAGCTATGTTTGCTGGCATAGACATTGCTTGATGTTAAATAAAAAAATAAGAAAAGGGGGTATAATGTAGCATTGTAAAAATTTAGAATAGTGCTCTCCAAATGTAATTGAAGTTCTGTCATGCTTGCTACGGTGGTACAGGAGTAGAAGAAAATTGGTGCAGTTGGGAAACGCCCTTTAAGTGCTTATAGGAGGCCTATATATTAAAAAGAAATAATGTATTCTTTTATTAGTTATTGTGATAGCAATCACAATAACTAATACGGGTATGTGAAATTAAGGACATTTCGTTTCGTAGAATTTAGCCTAAAAAATAAATGGAGGATTTGACATGAGTTTGGTTAGACTTTTTTACCCCAAGACAATAGCTATAGTTGGAGCGTCACAAAATTTAGACAGTATCGGCGGTCAACCTATAAAATACCTGCAAAAATACGGTTTCAAGGGAAATATCCTGCCAGTCAATCCCAAATATAGTGAAATAGCCGGGTTGAAATGCTACCCTTCAATTTCGGACATAAATGAAGAGATTGACATAGTCCTAGTGGCGGTGGCCTCTAAGAGAGTGCTCAGCGTGGTTAAAGAGTGCGTCGAAAAGAAAGCCCATTTTGTCCTTATTTTTAGTTCCGGTTTTGCGGAGATTGGCAATGTGAAAGAACAGCAGGAGCTGATTGAGGCCGTAAAAGGCAGCGGCACCAGAATACTGGGGCCGAACAATCAGGGCATTGTGAATTTTGTAGAGGGTATACCTGCCGGGTTTAACCCTCTTCTTGATGCCGAAGTGGTTAGAAAAGGGAACATAGGTATAGTTGCCCAGAGTAGCGGCATGGGCTTCGCATCCATAGGGTTTGCAATCGAGAGGGGGCTGGGGATTTCACATATAGCCACAGTCGGCAATCAGGCCGACATAGATATCATGGAACTGATCCAGTTCATGTTGGAGGACGAGCACACATCTATCGTCACGTGTATTATTGAAGGGGTGAAGCCCAACTCAAGATTGCCGGAACTAGCGAAACTGGCCAAGCAGAAAGGGAAAGAATTAGTCTTTCTGAAGTTGGGAAGAACCGCCGTGGGGAAAAAGGCCTCTATGTCTCACAGCGGCTCACTGGCGGGTGACGCCGAGGTCTTTGACGCTTTTTGCCAGCAGGCGGGGGTCATCTCGGTTAAAGATATGGAGGATCTAATCGATGTGTTGGTTGGACTGCAAGGTAAAAGGCCTGGCGGCAACCGGGTGGTTATTGCAACCGAAACAGGGGGGTCGGGTATTCTTGCCGCTGACATCTGTGATGAATTCAAAATAAAGACTCCCGGGCTAACGGAAGAGACCTCCAGCTCTCTAAGAAAAATACTGCCTTCTTTCGCATCTGTCCAAAACCCCGTCGATTTTACCGCGCAATTTTTTAACGAGGAAGATCTGTTCCGTAATTGTTTATTGGAGGTGGTAAAGGACAGCAATATTGATGTCCTGATGTTTTCCTTCGGACCCACCAGAGGTAAGGTGGCTGAAAAAATGGCGGATGACATTATTAAGGTCAGCAAGACTTTGACAAAGCCTATCTTTATTTCCTGGTTAACACCCGAGCAACCCTTCTTTAAAAAACTCAGGGCAGCCAATATTCCCCTGTACCCCACCCCGTACAGGTGTGTTCGGACGTTGGGATACATAATGCGACAGGAAAGCTCGATGATGTCAAAGGAGGAAAAATCTGCATCTAAACCAAAGCATGCTGTTCAACAGGCCGTTTCTCTAACTGAATACCAAACCAAAAAAATGTTGGAAAAATACGGTATTAAATTGCCGAAGGGGGGATTAGCCACTTCTTTTCAGGAAGCCTTAAATTTATCTGCTCAGATTCATTACCCGGTGGTCTTAAAATTAATGTCGCCTCAAATTACCCACAAAACCGACGCGGGGTTGGTAATCCTGGGCATCAAGGACGAACAGGAGTTGGCCGCAAGTTACAATGCGCTCCTGGAGCGGGCCGGGACAAGTTTCCCGCAGGCTGAAATAGAAGGGGTCCTGGTGGAGGAAATGGTCCAAAAGCCGGTGGCCGAGGTGATTTTGGGGATTAAATATGATGTCAGCTTTGGACCGGTAATGATATTCGGCCTGGGTGGGATTTTTGTCGAGGTCTTGGGTGATGTGGCCAGGCGGGTGCTCCCTCTGACAAGAGAGCAGGCATTTGGGATGATATCTTCTATTAAGGCGTTTCCTTTGCTGAACGGATATAGGGGCCGGCCGAAAGGAGATTTGGAAGCGTTGGCCGACACCATTTTGAATGTTTCCCATTTCGCACTGGAACAGCAGGACAAGTTTGCCGAAATGGATATTAACCCAATATTCCTCATGCCTGAAGGCAAAGGCGTAATATGCGGAGACGCGTTGCTGATTCCCCGCTAACCAGGGTTGGCTTGCAGCGCCAACCCCGGTAAAAAAGGAGCTTAAAGTATTAAACGGGCATACATGGTATTTTAAGCTTTATAGATTAAAAATAGAAAGGGGTGTTTAGTTAAAATGAAAAAAATATGGTTGACTGTTTTAGCGGCATTACTGGCTGTCTCGTTAGCAGGGTGCGGAGGAAGTAACAAGGCAGAAACAACAGAGGGCAATCAGGGGGACGGAGGAGGAGATATAAAACTTGGTGTTATCTTGCCTCTGAGTGGTAATCTGGCGTTGCTGGGCAATGAGATCATGGACGCCATCAATATAGCGGCCGATATGAAGAATAAAAGCGGCGGTATTAACGGTAAGAAAATAGTGACTGAAAGGGCCGATGCTCCCGATCCCAATGCCGGTTCCACCCAGGCCAACCGGTTGGTAAACACCGAGAATATTAAAATGCTTATGGGTACTTATTCCAGTGGGATTGCAGCAGCTTCGGTTCCGGTTGCCATGCGGGCAAACGCGACTTATGTTGAAGTAAATGCCGTTGCTGATGAAATCACGGGGCAGGGTTATAAATATATCTGGAGGAACGTTGCCACTGCAAGCATGATGGGCTCGAATGCGTCCAAGTTTGCTGCTGAATATATAGCGCCCAAATTGAATCTAACCCCTGAGAAATTGAAAGTTGCGATCATCCACGAGGATTCGTCATGGGGAACGTCGGTAAGTAACGGAGTCCGGACAAAAGCGGAAGAATATAATCTAAATATTGTCTGCGATGAAAGCTACAGTTCGAAGTCAACTGACTTGTCACCGCTTATCCTTAAAATGACAAAGGCAAAACCGGATGTTGTGATCGCTTCTTCTTATATTGCCGACGCAATTCTTTTGCAAAAACAGGCCAAGCAGTTCGATTTCAGGCCCAAAGCCTGGATTGGGACCAGTGCCGGGCACGCCTTGGGGGATTATGCCGGGAGCTTGGGTCAGGATGCTGAGGGAATATTTGTTTCGGACCTGCCGGGAATTGTGAGTGACAACGGGTTAGACAAAGACGCGGCACAACTCAAACAGGAATTCCTGACAGCCTGGAAAGCCTCTCACGAAACCGTGCCGTCGGGAGTTACCTTCGGAGCATTTTGCGGGGCCTGGACTTTCTTCAACGATGTTTTACCGCAATGCAAAACCTTCGATGCCGAAGAAATCCGTAACATCTACCTTGGGTTAGATATAGAATTGGGTAGTCTGCCGGACGGAACTGGAGTGAAATACGGCCAAAACGGCCAAAATGAGAGAGCAACTATTGTCGTTGAGCAATGGCAGAATGGAGCCCTGGTAGCTGTTTGGCCCGATAACTACGCCGCCGCGCAGCCCGCTAGCCTTCCGCTGCCTGCCTACAAATAACTGCCCCTTTTAAGCGGACCCACATATAAAAAACTATACAGATGGCCAACAATATTGTTGGCCATCTGTATAGCATCCCAGTGCAGGCTTTTTCTTCCACCCATAAACGGAAAGGAGGTACGTTATTGTTTCTACAAAACCTTGTTAACGGAATTTTTGTCGGTGCGATGTACGGACTGACGGCGAGCGGACTTTCATTGATATTTGGTGTTCTGAACATTGTCAACTTTGCCCACGGCGAGTTTATCATGATTGGCATGTATATTACCTATTTTGCAGGTGCCCTGTTGGGTGTTAACCCGATTTTATCGGTCCTTATTTCTGTACCCGTCATGTTGATTCTCGGGGTCTTAGTTGAGCGTTTTCTAATTAACCGCATCATCAACAGCAGCGATATGGCGCAAATATTTCTTACTGTGGGACTGGGCCTGGTTTTGTCCAACCTGGCGTTAATCTTCATAGGAGGAAATTACTACTCGGTTCGAGTTGGATACGCCACGGAATCCTTAAAACTGGGTAGCTTGCTTATTGGCAAGGCAAGCTTCCTTACGTTTATAGTCACCGTCATTACTTTTATTGTTGTGTCCATGATGCTTAAATATACCTTCATTGGTAAGGCCATCAGGGCAACCTCACAGGATCGGACCACCGCGCAGCTTATGGGTGTGAATACAGGTTTTATATACACGGTGGCCTTCGGGCTGGGTATGGTGTTGGTGGCCATTTCTGCGGCGCTGCTGACAATTATGTTTCCAGTTTACCCCAATATCGGTAACCACTTTGTGGTAATTTGCTTTGTCATCGTGGTTTTAGGAGGGCTTGGGAGTTTACCCGGCGCCCTGGTTGGAGGCGTTATTGTTGGTGTTATTGAGATATTGTGCGGATATTACTTTAGCATGGGATGGAAAGACGTGGTGCCGTTTTTGGTGCTGATTATTTGTCTTCTCGTCCGGCCACAGGGCATCTTTGGCACCCGGACTTAAAACATCAAGAAAATTAAGGCCGACTAAAAAGGGGTGATAGTTTTTGAGAGATAAGAAAGTATGCATAATTATTCTGGCGTATACTGTTTTAATGATTGCTATAAGCCTGGTTGGAAACAATTTTTTGCTGGATATGGTTGTTTTGACCGGCCTATGGGCTTTTGCGGCACAGGCCTGGAATATCGCCGGTGGCTATTCGGGGCAGTTTTCTTTGGGACACTGTGCCTTTTTTGGAATTGGCGCTTATACCTCATCAATTTTGTATTGCAATACCGGGCTGTCGCCCTGGGTGGGGATGCTGATCGGGGGCGTAATTGCCGCTATTGTTGCAGCAGTGTATTCAGGGATATGCAACAAGCTAAAGGGCCACTTTTTTGCTCTAGCGACCCTGGCACTGGGTCAAATTATGTATATTGCCTCCGTTCAATTAACATCAATCACAAAGGGTTCGGTAGGGATTAACATTCCATTTAAGCCGGGCTTTCTCAATATGATTTTTAATAGTCGCGCAACCTACGCTTATATTATCTTAACCTTTGTGCTGCTGTTAACATTATTTACCTATTTCATACAAAAAAGCAAGTATGGCTACTTTTTATACGCCATACGCGATAATGAAAGGGCGGCCATTTCACTAGGGGTAAGAGGTTTACAGCTAAAGATGGGCAGCTTTGCGGTAAGCGCCTTTTTTACTGCAATTGCGGGGACGTTTTATGCCCAGTACATCCTTTTTATAGATCCTGACAGCCTTCTGGTCCTGTTCCTCGCGGTGCAAATGGCCATTATTGCCATCATAGGCGGAACGGGAAGTTACCTGGGACCATTACTGGGGAGTGTTATTTTAATTCCACTCAGTATGCTTCTTAGAGCGAAAATTAATTTCGTATCAGGGCTGGACAATTTAATTTATGGTTTGATTTTGATGGCTGTTGTATTGTTCCTCCCGGATGGATTGCTCCCGTTTATCCTGAAAATCTTTAAAAATCGTACAGGTAAAAAGGCTATGGAAAAATACCCGAAAGGGGAATTAAATCTTGATGCTAAAGTGTGATAGTGTTTCAGTCGTTTTTGGCGGCTTAACCGCAGTCAACAAGGTCAGTTTTAATGTCGATGAAAATGAGATTCTCGGTATGATCGGACCAAATGGAGCCGGTAAAACAACTTTGTTCAATGCCATTTGCGGGGACGCTAAAAGCGCCACGGGGAAAGTAAGTTTTGAAGACCGGGATATAACTCCGCTGACTACTGATTCCCGGTGCCGGCTAGGAATCGGGCGTACTTTTCAAATCCCGCAACTTTTTGAAACATTGACCGTCAAGGAGAACATAATGATTGGCGCCTTATGCAGGGTTCCAAATATATCAAGCGCCTCAGAGATAGCTGAGAAGATAATGGAATTGCTGGAAATAAAAGATCTTGGCGCTCATTATCCTGCCGTTTTAACGATAGGTCAAAGGAAAAGACTGGAGTTGTCCAGAGCCCTGGCGACACAGCCCAAGTTATTGCTGCTGGACGAGATTATGGGCGGCCTGCACTACAATGAGGTTGAAGAAACCGTTGCCCTGCTGAAGAGGATTAGGGAGCAGGGAATCACTATTTTTATGATTGAGCACGTCATCAGCGCTGTTGTGTCATTGTGCGACCGGGTAACAGTAATGAACCGGGGCGGTTTTATTGCACAGGGTACACCGTCTGAAGTAATGGAAAACAATGAAGTGATTAATGCGTATTTAGGGAGGGCCGAGGATGCTTAAACTAAAGAACGTAGATGTATTGTACGGAAAATTCATGGCAGTTAAACAGGTATCAATAAATGTAAAAAAGGGTGAAATAGTGGCTTTGATTGGCTCAAACGGGGCCGGAAAAAGCTCCCTGTTAAAGGCGGTATCCGGGTTGTGCTCCAGTGTCAAAGGGGAGCTTATATTTGAAGATCAAGATCTAAAAAGTTATAAATGCCACGATAGGGTATGTGAGGGAATTATTCATGTCCCGGAAGGAAGAAAACTATTTCCAAGGCTGACAGTTATGGAAAACCTTCAAATGGGCGCTTATTCCAAAAAAGCGAGAAGTTCTTCCAAAGAAACATTGGCAAAAATTTTTCAGATTTTTCCGCGCCTGGAAGAACGAAAGAACCAACTGGCGTATTCTCTAAGCGGTGGAGAGCAGCAGATGTGCGCCATAGGAAGAGGTTTGATGAGCCTGCCAAAATTACTTTTATTGGACGAACCCAGCCTTGGTTTAGCGCCAAACCTGGTCAAACTTGTATTTGATACCGTCAAGGCAATCAATAAAGAGGGGATTACAATCCTGCTGGCGGAACAAAACTCTACCATGAGTCTGAAGTATTCGGATAGATTTTACATTCTTGAAAGCGGCAACATGGTTAATGAGCAAAGCAAAGATTCCCTGGCCAGCGATGCAGATATTAAAAAGAAGTATTTCGGATTGGCCTAAAGCATTGATACGTCAAGCTTGCTTGCGGCTCCTGACAACCGGTCATTGGAAGGCTAAGCGCTTATTGAAGTTGGAGGAAGAACTGGAAAAGTTATAGTGAAAATTTTCATAATCTCAAGAGGTTGTAGGATATGAAATTGGAGGAAGCAATCCGTAAACGCAGGAGTGTAAGAAAATACAAGGCTGCGCGACTAACTGTGCAAACCGTCAGGGAACTGTTGGAACTTGCCGCCTGTGCTCCCAGCGCGTCGAATGGTCAGCCCTGGGTTTTTGTGGTGGTAGAGGACAGGGACTACCTGCAGAGCCTTTCCGACCGGGCCAAAACCTTTTGGCTGGAGTACATGCAGGATGCTCCGGCCATGAAGCGCTATCGGAAAGTTTTGTCCAGTCCGGAGTTTAACGTCTTTTATAATGCGCCTGTGCTGGTGCTGATTTACGGCGACAGCAATGTAAGGACATTTATTTGTGACTGCAGCCTGGCCGCCCAGAATCTAATGCTGGCTGCCTGGGACAGGGGCATAGGCAGTTGTTGGATCGGTTTTGCCGACCACATCGCCAATACGCCGGAGGTGAAGGCTGAACTGAAGGTGCCGGAAAAGTATGAGCTGGTGGCGCCGATTATTCTAGGTTATCCTGACGGCGCCTGCGAAAGGAGAGGGGTAAGGAAAGAAGTGCAGGTGATTAACTGGAAGTACCCGCATCGTTAATTAGTTAACCAACTATGTTTAAAGGATTCTTAATCCATTTTAATCTGCTTTAGCCAGAATATCGCATTTGGAACAATAGTTCTGTATCATTTGACGGAATACCGGTATGATTGATAAACCGTTGTGCAGTTAATTGCGTGTTCTAAACACATTCTTGGTGTGCGATGGTTTTCTGAGAAAGAAACAGTATTAGGCTTTTTGTATACAAATTGGGTATGGATAACCGTTAGTATATAAATTATATATAATTGTATAAATTTTATATAACAAACTTTTGAATTGATACATTTAAGACACATTTTTAAGGGAGGGCTCTAAAATAATTTAAATAATTTAATGGCCATGCTTAATAGAGTGCAGTTAAAGGTTTTGGGGTAGGCATTTCGGGAGCAACCTTGCTCTCTGGCTAAATATCAATCGGGATAAACTGCTTGAAAATAAAAGCTTGGGGCTGTGGCATGAATCTTGCTATTTAAAATATCATGCAATATTTTTTCACAGCTGACAAGCATCGCATTGCCTTTCCTATGCCCGCCAATGAGCATGTTTTTTAACTGTTACCGGTGAGAAGTTGTTTATAACCTATAGGAGGAGGTGACAAAGGTGTTGGAGGTAACCGAAAAAGCCATTAAAAAATTAATGGAATTGATGGATAAAGATAAGCCGACGCTACCGGTAAGGATTAAAGAAAATATGTCCGGGTGCGGGTGAGCGGCCACCCCCGAGTTGGTGTTGACTCTGGACGAGTTAAATGATAATGACGAGGTTTTCCAGGTTGAAGGTTTAACGTTTGTAGCAAAAAAAGGACTTATGGAAAAAATAAGCCCGGTTAAGATTGATTACAAGGTCAATTTTTTCGAGAAGGGTTTTGTGATTGCTTTCGGAAGTGGGATGTTGCCCCCGGATAATGATGGGCCGAAATGCGCTTTGTCCGGGGAGAACAAGTGAATAATATCACCAAGGAGGTAGTAAAATGGAAGCGGCAACGGAACTTAAAAAGTCGAAAATTGATGAGGAACGCGTGAAGAGACTAAAGAACTATTTGTTGGACGCCCCACAGAAAGTTGACACAGAACGTCTCAAGCTGTTGGCGGAGATTTATCCCAAATTGGACGGGTATCCGGCTATTATCAAAAGGGCGAAGTTGTTTGAGTATATTGTCGAAAACAAGACC
>NZ_BFAV01000155.1 GCF_002933875.1 Desulfocucumis palustris
CCGGTATTTTTTGCCGGTATTATTACCACCGGCAAGTCATTACTTTATCACTTTTCTTTCTCCAGGTCAACCGGTATTTTTTCCCACTGCCCGGTCATTATTCCTGCCGGATTCTTTCTCCGGCACTCCCCCGGCGTTTGCCGCCGGGAGTTATAATTTTATCACTTTGCTCGTCCGGGGTCAACCGGTAGTTTATTCCACCCTTTGCCTTTATACCGCCAACAGATTGCAAGGCCCTGAATAAGCCCTTCCGAACCCAGGGCTCACTTATATGCGGCGTTTTCCGCCGGCAAGGTATAAGTTTATCACCGGCTATGTCTATTAATCAACCAGAAATTCATGGAAAGCATCCCTTCGGTGATAATTTACCGCAAAGGGCGTGCTGCAGTGCTGCAACGCGCCCTTTTAACAGCAATCCGGTTACTTACCCAGATCCTCTGCTTTTTTCCTCGCATCGGGATAGAATAGTGATTCGCCAAATTTATCCTTGCCGAAGTCACCGATTATTTTTTGAGTTTCCGGGCTTATCATGTACTCCACAAAAGCCTTTGCTCCCGCAGCGTTAACCTTGGGAAATTTCTCCGGGTTAACCTGCATTACGTGATATATATTCAGCAATCCCTTGTCGCCCTCGCATAATATAGCCAGTTTCAGATTTTTCTTCTGTGCAAGGTAGGTGGCCCTGTCGGTAAGGGTATAGCCCTGCTTGTCATTGGCGATGGTTAATGTCTGGCCCATGCCGCTGCCGGTTTCCTGGTACCATTTTTGCCCCTTAGGGTCAATGCCGGCGGCTTTCCAAATGTCCTGTTCCTTCTTATTTGTACCGGAATCATCCCCCCTGGATACAAATATTGCTCCTTTTTCCGCTATCTTTTTAAATCCCTCGGTGCTGCTCTTTACCTGCTTTAAGCCCGCAGGGTCATTTTCCGGTCCCACCACAATAAAATCATTATGCATTACCAACTGATAGTTTGTAGCTACGCCTGAATCCACCAGGGGCTTTTCTGATTTCTGAGCGTGAGTAAGCATAACATCCGCTTCTCCCTTTTCCCCCATGGCAAGAGCCTGGCCGGTTCCCACGGCAATGGGCTTAACCCTGTAGCCTGTCTTTTTCTCAAAATCGGGAATAAGTACGTCCAGCAGTCCGCTGTCCTGGGTGCTGGTGGTGGTGGCCAATATAACGTCTTTAACTTCCGGCTGGGCGGCTTCCTTAGGCGCATCCTTGGTTTCTGTTTTAGCCTGGCAGCCAACCAGAGCCAGGGCGAATAAAGCCACCAGTAATGCTATAACATTCTTTTTCAACACGCACATCTCTCCTATTGTACTTTTTTCAGCATATCTTAAACATTTGGCCTTAAGGATAATTCCTTACCGGCCTTAATAGCAATCTAATCTCTCTCAGTTCTCCCCCGGTCCTTTTTATATCTAATTTTTAAGATAGCCTTTGCCTGCCGAGCATACCGGCAAGCCTTCACAACCCCAATCCTGTCACGTGATTCCCCTGGCAGCACCTCCTTGTTATGGTATACTTTTGGGCATAGGGGACTGAACAATATTAGCCGTCCCTTTACGCCAAAATAGGCAATCATGTATCCGTATTTGGGTATTTTTCCAGAACGCAGATACTGTGGTTATCCATGGTCCTTATTTTTAATTTGAAAGCTTCCGCGATCCAGGCAAAGGTTTTGGGGCTGTAAAAGCATATATGGGTAATGTCGCTGCGGTACCACCAGCCGTTAAAATCGCGGCAGGTGGTGTGAAAAAGAGTTTTAACAGCTAAAATACCCCCCGTCCCCAGCAAGGGTTCCAGTAAATTCAGTGTTTTCCCCGGATTCCGTAGATGCTCGAATACTTCGGTACTTGTAATCAGGTCGTATTCTTTACACAAAACCGATTCATCCGGATAGAAAAAAGGATCGTATACATCCGTATTAATACCCAGCCCTGCCAGCAGCGTCTTTAACACGGGTTCAGGGCCGCAACCAAAATCAAGGGTTCTTTTGATATTATTTATTTTGTCAATTCCGGCGTCCTTAATAAAACCACTTAAATATTTGACATACCCGCTGTTGTTAATAGTGTTGTCGTGCTTTTTATAACGCCCGAACTCCTCTTCCCTGCCGGGGAAAAAACTTTCATCCAGGAATATTAAATCGCACTCCGGGCAATGGTAGTATTTCTTTTTGCCATATATTCCATATTCCGCCGCCGTACTTCCACAAAGCCTGCAGATTTCGTTGTTGCTTCGGGTCATTCTTTTCGCCTTTTCGTCCGGAAAATTTATTATGGGCAGTGCCTAAAAACCGTACGGACATGGACGTCCTTTTATCCCACCATTACTTTATCCTCGGGATATTTAATCTTTTCCCTGCGTTTTGTCCTCTGGGTCAAGGCAAATACGGCGGTGATGGTGCCCACCCGGCCCAAAAACATGGTCATGATAATCAGCAGCCTCCCCGCCGGGCTAAGCTCCGGTGTCAAACCCATGGAAAGGCCCACGGTACCGAAAGCCGAGACCGTTTCAAACAGCACCAGAAGAAAATTCTCCTCCCTCTCCACCGCCATAAGGGCTATGCTGACGACGACGATCAGTAAAATGGCCAGCAATAGAACGGCCAGCGCCTTTATTACCTGGTCCTGGGTGATGGTTCTTTTGAACAGCTGGGTATTACTCTTGCCCCTGGTCAGAGAAAGCACGGATAGACCCAGCAGCGCAAAAGTGGAGGTTTTGATTCCACCCCCGGTGGAACCCGGCGAGGCCCCTATAAACATAAGTATGATTATAAAGAAAAGCGTATAACTGTGCAGATGGCTGATGTCAATGGTATTGAAACCGGCAGTTCTGGGGGTTACCGACTGAAAAAACGAAGCCAGGCATTTTCCCCAGGGGGTCAATCCCTTTAGGGTATTGTCCATTTCAAAAAAATAAATAAAAACGGCGCCTACGGCGATAAGTATCCCCGAGGTCCAGAGCACCAGTTTTGTATGGGTGAAAAGCATCTTTCTGTGACGGTAGTTCAAAATGTCGATTATTACACCAAAACCAATGCCCCCCAGAATTATCAGCGTGGCAACGGACATTGTGACCACCGTGTCATTAACATAGCCGGTAATGGAACTGAAATTTCCGAAGATATCAAAACCGGCGTTGTTAAAGGCGCTGATGGAATGAAAAATACCGAACCAGAGGGCTCTTGGATACCCCAAGTCCGCTCCCAGCCTGACGGCCAGTATCACCGCAAAAAAAAGCTCCAGTAAAAATGTAATAATCAGTACGTATTTGCTGAGCCTGACCACACCCTGAAGGCTGTTCTGGTTTAACGACTCCTGTAAAATCAGCCGGTTCCTCAGTCCTATTTTCTTGCCCATCAGCATGTTAAAAAAGGTTGCCATGGTCATAAAACCAAGGCCTCCGATCTGGATCAGCAGAAGTATCACCAGTTGTCCCACGGGCGACCAGTAGGTGCCGGTGTCCACCACCACAAGTCCGGTTACGCAAACCGCCGAGGTGGAGGTGAATAGAGCCGTGATAAAATCCGTGTATTCCCCGCCGGCTGAGCACCCGGGCAGGGTTAAGACAACGGCCCCGGTTAGTATGGTAAGGGCAAAGCCCAGTACCAGCAACTGTGGAGGGGTCAGGCTAATAGCTTTTTTAAACACACTCTTTCTCTGTAACTGTTCAAATGACGGCATTTTTCCTCCGCTTTAGTCCTTATAGATAATGGATAAAAATAACCGGATCGCACCAATAAAGGATTTATAGTTATTTTCTATTTTTCCTGCAAACTCAATAATTATATCCCGAATAAAAAAGATTATTAATATAAACGCACTCAAAAAAGCGGGAGAACCTGGAGGTTCTCCCCTTAAGTCATATCTTTACCGCCCTTTCCAGTATCCTGTACATGCGGTCCACCATGCCCCTGGGGTCGGCTATCAGACCGGCGGCAATCAGTGCGTTGTCATAAAGCTGCTCCGCGGCAAGCCTGGCGAACTCTTCATCCTTATTGCGCAATTCCGCCAACCCTTTTATAAGCTTGTGTTTAGGGTTTATTTCCAGCGCCTTTCTTGCCAATCCCGCAGAGTCATTGTTTACCATCTGCATTACCCTCTGCATGGTGCCGGTCATGTAATTATCAAGATTAATCAGGACAGCAGGGCTGTCCACCAGCCGATGGGACTCTCTTACCTCGTTCACCTTGCCCTCCAGGGTCTGCTGCAGCCAGGTGGTGAGGTTGGCCAGGCTAAGACTGTCGAGCTTTTCTTCATTATCCTGAACAGTCTCCTTTGCCTCCGGGAGATCAAGCTCCGACTGATCAGCGGAAACCAGTTTCTTGCCTTCAAATTCGGCCAGGTTGCTCAACACAAAATCGTCTATGGGCTCGTGAGTGTATATCACTTCAACGTCCCTGATCCTGAAAGCTTCGAGGTAGGGCCCCGCCTCTATGATTTCCCGGTTGGGCCCGTTGATAAAGTATATGTTTTTCTGTTCATCCTTCATACGGGTCACGTACTCGCCCAGGGATGTATATTTACCCGGTTCGGATTTTGACGATTCGAAACGAAGCAATGGAGCTATGTCCTTCCTATGCTGAAAATCCGAAGTGGCTCCCTCTTTTAAAAACATACCGAAGGTGTCCCAAAATTTTACGTATTTATCAGAATCGTTTTTCGCCTGTTCAGCCAGGAATTTTAAAAACCGGCCGGTAACAACCCTGCGTAGTTTTGCCATCAGGGCGCTGTCCTGCATGGTCTCCCTTGATATGTTCAAGGGTATTTCCTCGCTGTCCAGCACGCCCTTTAAAAAACGCAGCCACTCGGGCAGCAGTCCTTCGGCCTGCTGCTGAATCAGCACCTTGCGGCAGTATAAATTCACCCCCGGTTCCATTTTTCCGAATCCGTATCTTTCAAAATTATTTTCCGGCACGAACAGCAGCGCATTAATGGACAGAGGGGCATCAGCGGAGAAATGCAGCCTGTACATCGGTTCTTCAAAGGCATTGGCAATATATTTGTAAAACTCGTTGTACTCTTCTTCCTTTATTTCATTTTTATTCAGGGACCAGATAGCCTGTACGGTATTAACCTTTTCACCGTTAACCGTTATTGGGAAAGGCACGAAACCGGAGTATTTTTTGATAATATTTTTAATCTTATCCGGAGAGGCAAATTCCCCGGCCTCTTCCTTTAGTTCAAGCAATATACTGGTGCCCCTGCTCAAATCTTCCCGGACCGACAGGGAATAGTTGCCTGTCCCGTCCGATACCCAGACGTAACCCTGCCTGCCGGGACTGTATGAACGGGTGAGTACCCGAACCCTTCCGGCAACCATGAAGGCGGAATAAAATCCCACTCCAAACTGCCCTATTAAATTTACATCCTTTTTATCCGTTTCGGCCAGGTGCCTTAAAAAAGCCCTGGAGCCGGAGTGAGCTATGGTGCCGAGGTTTTCCACAATCTCCTCTTTACTCATACCTATTCCGGTATCCGTGATGGTTATGGTCTTTTCTTTTTCATCAACCTCTATTTTAATTTCCAGAGGCAGTTCGCTATCGCGGACATCCTTTTCCGTGAGCCTCAGATAACGAAATTTTTCCAGCGCGTCCGCGGCGTTGGAAATAAGTTCCCGCAAAAATATTTCCCTATCGGTATAAAGGGAGTTAATGACAATATCCAGAAGTTGTTTTACTTCCGCTTGAAATTCCATTGTTTCAGAGCTTTTTACTTCATCCGTATCAGACATCATCCGTAAACCTCCTCTTCCATTATTCTGAACACTCACAGCCTTCACTGGAAAGGCTGCAATACAGTTTCAACAAGCTGTTTTTCCAAGATATATTATACTCATCCTTTGTTTTCCGGAAAAGTTTTTTTTAATTTTTGTCATATTAATGGCAATCCTTTTTCTCTGGCATTTTGAATAATTAATGATAATATTATAATTAATATTTAGCCAAAGGACACTGTGGAGGGACATATGAAGAAAAAACTGGGACTGGACATAGACGGGGTTATAGCCGATTCCCAGGAAGTGATAATTGAACACCTTAACCTGATATTCGATAAAAATTATAAGCGCGGCGATTTTTTTAATTTTGACCCGGCGCGCATGTTTGGTGTTGATCGCCATACAGTTGACCGTTTGATTATGGAACGGGAGCTGGATATTATCAAAAGAGTCAAACCCATAAACGGGGCTGCGGAAACAATAGATAAACTGCGGGAGGTTTTTTCAATTCATCTTATCTCCGCCCGAACTCCGTCGTTTTACCACAGCACGTTGGACTGGCTGGAAATGCACAGCGTTAAGTGTGACAACCTTATCCTGCTGGGACATCATGACAAACGGCAATCCTGCCTGGACGAGGGCGTAATCCTATTTGTGGAGGATAACAAAAAAAATGCCTATCAGATAAACACCTGCGGCATTCCCGTCTACCTGTTTGACGCAACTTATAACCAGGGTGAACTCCCGGAATCAATTCAAAGAGTATATAACTGGGAGGAACTGTTTAATTATATATTAAAGGATTTCTGCCTTGACAAAGCCGGAACATCAGCCTGAAAGGGTGTCTGTTTTGGAAGAAAAAAGCGCCTGGATGATTATAAACGACCTTTCGCCTGTGTGGGACATTTCAGAAGCTTTAATTGACTGGGGATTAAAATTAAAATACGGTGTGCCCGGGGATATTGTATTATTTCCCGAGTTCGCCGGGATTGTTGAAATAAACAAATCAGCAGGCTCCCTGGAGGAATTGCTGTCCTTTCCCTCATCATTCTACAGCTGGCCCGACAGGGCGGTCTTTGTCAATTTAAATGATTATTCCCGCAAAAAAGCCAGGGGCTACAATTCCCCGGTACATGAATTGGGACACGCCTGCCATCACTTTTTGCAGGAAAATGATATCCGCCTGGCGCGGCAAATAACCCGTCAATATCAATGCCGAAAAGAAAAAAACCGTTTTCTGGACAGCTATTCCCACACCAGTGAAAAGGAATTTTTCGCGCAGTATTTCATGCATTTTCATAATACCATGCTGTCCATGCACCCGGCTGTTAAAACAAAATGGGAGCTTAAAATGTTTGACCCGGAATTTTACGATTTCATAATCCGGGTGAAAAAGGATTTCAACGAAAAGCATTCCGGGTAACTTCAGTCCAAAACAAAAACCCCTTATTAAAGGGGTCTTTCCTATAACAGGTTATCTTCAATCCACTTTCTCACATCGGTGGTAATGTTATAAATATTATCCCGGGGTTTGGTTATACCCTGTTCCTCCAGGGCCTTGTCCAGGATTTCCTTAGGCGGCTGTTCTTTCAATATGGTGCTGTCACTGAGTCTTTTTTTCATCCGGTACAGCGCCAGCTGCGGATTGCCGTCGCATACGTCTATAACAAAGCTGTAACCGACGGTGCGCTCATCTTTAAATTCCTGCTTCAGGTTTATATCCCAGATTATTCTGTCCTTGATAGCTTCAAGAGCTCCCATGATATCTCTCCTTTTCTTTTATTAACTATATTGTTTAACAATGACTGGTTTAAGTCCTTCTTCATTTAGCAATAGGAGTGCTTTGTTAATTTTAGCAGGAAATAATAATTATTTGCATTTCTTCTTGCCCGGAAAGACTCCACCCCTGATACCCCTGGTGTCGGAGATGTGGTAAAATGTTCCGGGCTGTATGCACTCCAGTAGATCAAGCGCCCTGTCCAGATCTTTTCTTTTAAGATTGACAAACAGTATTACCCGCTCACCATCCCTGCCCTGACCCTGCAGGCTGGTCACCCCAAAGCCCTCGCTCCGCAACCGCTCGGTAATTTCTCTCACCTTGTCGGCCTTGGGGAATATCTGCAGGGACAAAAATCCCAGGGCCAGCTTGCTGTCAATTAAGCTTCCCACATAATTGCCCGTGGCAAACCCCCCCGCGTAGGCGACAATTTTTAATGGATCCGTGAGCCCGCCGGACAAAACCTGGCTTAAGGCAAGTATAAAAACCGTTACTTCCACAAACCCGATGACAGCAGCCATTAAACGCCGGTCCCTGGTGAGCATTAATATTCTTATTACATCCAGGGACATGTCAACCACCCTGGCAGTGAAAATAAAAAGGTAGCCCAATACCAAAGGCAGCCAGTTCTCCATGTAAAGCCTCCCCCAAAGGAACTGGGAACACTAATACAAGCGTTCCCAGTTTTATTAATTGTACTTATTCAATACAAAATATATAATTCCTTCCCCTTTTAAAATTTCAATGATTATTTGCTTAATTCCTCCACCTGCTCCCGCAATTCCACCAGATGCATCTTTTCTTCCTCCAGCAGCTTGCTGAACAGGTCCCTGGCAGGCTGAAATTGAATTTTATTGTACATTTCCTGGTATACCAGTATAGAATTCTTTTCCGCCTGAATTCCAATGCCCAAGGCCCATAAGGGAGTGTCGCAGTCATTGCCGCCTCCCCGGCTTTCATCAATTTCCGGAAACACATCGGCCAGGATTATAGCTTTTAAATATTTTTTTGTCGCCCCGTCCAGGGCGTCCTCTTTTTGCCCGGACAGCTCCATTCCCAAAAGCTTTTGGAAGGATTTTTTATGTTCTATTTCCTCAAGAGCCAGTTTATGAAAAATATCCCTGGTGGCTTGATTCTTCACCTTCAGCGACATGTGGGAATAAAATCTGTGTCCTTTTTCTTCGTTCTCCATGGCCATGCTGACAATATCCTGCAAGGAAAAATCATGCTCCATAAACTCACCCCTTTAAAATTATTAAACATACTATCCGGAGGCGCTTTTTTTCCACTCCAGCAGTGACCGGTAGCAGTCAGCAAGCTTTTTCGCGGTGCCCCGGGAGGATATGTGCCAGGCGTTTTCCCTGGCCTTTAAGCTCATTTTTTCCCTTAACAGCCGGTCCTTCAACAACAGCGCAATCTTTTCCACAAACTCATCCCGGTCTTCCCCGGTAAGAAAGCCATCTTTTCCGTCTTCCACCATTTCACTGACCCCAAAAGCTTTTACCGCCACCACGGGCAATCCCGCGGCTTTGGCCTCACCTATTACCAGACCCTGGGTTTCCGTTACCGAGGCAAATACGAATATATCCGCTCCCACATAGCAGTTAACCACATCCTGCCAGGGCATTTTCCCGGTAAATATAATTTTTTCCGTCAGCCCGCTCACCTTGGCCTGTTTTTTCAGCTTTTCCTCTTCAGGTCCTCCACCCACCAACACCAGGCAGGAGTCTGCGCTTCTATGGTGTATTTCTTTAAACGCCTCCAGCAGGAAATGAATATTTTTCTCCACACCAAGCCTGCCCACGAATAGAAGTATTTTTTTCTCCCGGTCAATATTGTATTTTTGTCTTAGCCAGCCGGGATTACTATTAATAAACTTTTCCACCTCGATGCCCGTGGGTATGGTCTCCACCCTGGCGTTCACGCCAAGCTCCTCCAGGTGTTTGGCGATTATCCCGGTGGGGGTGATAACCATATCGCAGCCGTTGCAAAAATCCCTGCACAGGCGCCTGGTAATCTCCCTTGTTATTTCCTGTCCCAGGGGCACGTAATGAACATATTGGTCGTAAAGGGTGTGAAAGGTAAACACCAGCGGAATGCCAAGCCTTTTGGCGTATTTAGCCCCCAGTCTGCCCAGCAGGAAGGGGGAGTGCACATGAATAATGTCCAGTTTTAAGTTTCTTATTACCGGCTTGAGCCGGATTGAGAAAGGTATTGCCAGGGTGTAGCCCGGATTGGTAGGCGCCGGCAGGGAGGCGAATCGGAATACCCTGTTTTCCTTGGCGCACTTCGGATAACTGGGAGCAAAAATATATACATCGTGTCCCATGTCCGTCAATTCCCGGGTAAATACTTCTATTGACTTTACCACCCCGCTGGTATAGGGAAGGTAACTGTCCGTAAAAATTCCTATTTTCATTGGTATCTCCTGAATTAATTACCTGATATTCCTAATATAAACTGGTTTTATTATATCATGATTTCCAGTATTCAGTTATTTAAACCTCCACTGTCCATTTGTAACAAACATTGTTTACCCTCCAGCCCTCTTTTCCCCTGTTCATGGTGTAGACGGCCTTGCCCCGCTGCCTTGCCCCGGATATTACGTCCTCCACTTCCAGAACGGCTTCGGCGGTGGCGCTTTGGGGATTTATTTCTTTTACGTCCACCGACACAAGTTTTGCCCGGCTGTACCAGTCGGTGCTTTTGCGGTTGAAGTTCCAGGCGTCCCGGGTCAATTTTACAAGCAGCTCGCCGTCATAATACTTGCTTAATAATGCCTTGACTTCATCCTCCGTTTTTAAATAAAGCCACGAATCGTCTTCCACCGCTCCCTTTATTACCGAGTTTATTTCACCAAAATCACCGCCGGCCGCAGCCAGCCCGTTCCTTTCCATCAGTGCGGCAGGGTATGTGGCAAGAGATAATGCCAACGCCAGCAGTAACAATAACCACCTTTTCATATGCCCTTTCCGTCACCCCCTGTTTATATATTTGACCCTTTAAACTATTAAGCCTTCCATTTTATGTTAATTTTACCATAATATATATCATAAAAAAAGAACACCCTATGGTGTTCAAAAAAGATGATCTTATTTTTTTCACTCATTAATTTTTGTTATAGCCCCCTCATATACTCCGGCTTGAGGTTGTACTTCCCGGGCCGGCTCAGCACGTCGTCCAGCAGCTCTGTCAAACGCTCCCGGTCTTTATTCAGCGTACCTTTCAGCGGCAGGTAATTGGAGGCGTGATTGCAGCGGAAAACACAGCCTGTAAGGTTCATATTCTCCAGCATCCATTTTATTTCTTGCAATGATTCCAGAGGATTCAGCAATGACAGCCCGCCCTGTTTAATTTTGTCGTAGATTGGCGTTTTCGGCACGGGCATCAGGGTTAAAGCTCCAATATAGGTGGGGTCCATCCTGCTCAAAAGCTTTGCGGTGTCCACCGCGTGCTCCCTGGACTTTTCCCTTCCCCCCAGCCCGGTGATCACTGTCACGGACAGTTTAAAGCCCGCTTCCAGCGCCTTCCTGCCGGCTTCCTCCATTTCAGCCACGGTAACACCCTTGTTAATTTCTTTTAAAATGTTCTCATTACCGCTCTCAACGCCGAGATAAAGGATTTTTAAACCTGCCTTTCTTATTTCCAGCAACTCGCCGGGAGACTTCCTCAGTATGTCCTTGGGCCCTGCATAGGCGGTAACCCTCTGCAACCGGGGAAAGGCACTCTCAAGCCTTTTCAAAAGGCGGATAAGCTGTTCGGCGGGCATGGCCAGTACGTTGCCGTCCGCCAGAAATATTCTCCTTACATCCCCGGCATACTTTGAGGCGTCTGCTATATCCTCTTCAATTTCCCGCCATTCCCTGATTCTAAACTTCTTTCCCTTATACATGCCGCAAAAGGTGCAGGCATTATGCGAACATCCGATGGTTACCTGCAATATTAGGCTGAACGCCTCGCTGGGCGGCCTGAATAACGGTTCTTCGTAACGCATGTGAAAAGCACTTCCTTAAAACTATACTCCGAAGGAAATCCCCAGCTGCCTGGCAGTTAGCACCAAATGGTTATCCAGCGGCACCTTTCTAAGCTCCCCTACGGCGTTGCCCAGGGGAACCGAAGTGATATCTATACCCTGCAGGCTTACCATGTGGCCGTACTTTCCATCCATTATAAGATTTACCGCCGCAACTCCATAACGTGTGGCCAGTATCCTGTCGAAGGCCGTGGGAGAGCCGCCCCTTTGCAGGTGGCCCAATACCGTAACCCTGGATTCCTTATCCGTCAAGTCCTCTATTTGTTTGGCCACCACGTTGCCTATTCCGCCCAGCCTAACCGGCTCAAAGCTTCCTTCCACCATTCTTTGCACCACCACGTCGCCGTCCTGGGGCTTTGCCCCCTCCGCCACCACTATGATGCTGAACTTTTTGTTGCTGGCGCTGCGCTGATTGACCTTTTCTATTACCTTGTTGATGTCAAAGGGTATTTCAGGAATAAGTATCACATCAGCTCCGCCGGCAATGCCTGCCGCCAGTGCAATCCAGCCGGCGTACCTGCCCATTACCTCCAATACCATTACCCTGTGATGAGACTCCGCGGTGGTATGCAGTTTATCCAGGGCCTCGGTGGCTGTGGTCAGGGCCGTGTCAAAGCCGAAAGTCTGATCCGTGGCGGAAAGGTCGTTATCAATGGTCTTGGGCACTCCCACCACGTTAAGGCCTTTTTCGTGCAATTCCCTGGCAATGGACAGGCTTCCGTCCCCTCCTATCACTATCAGAGCGTCCACCTCATGAATGCTGATGTTTTCAAAAACCCTGTCTGAAACATCCACAAAGGCCATTTCCCCGCCCTTCAGCACAGGGTAATGAAAGGGATTATCCCTGTTGGTGGTGCCCAGTATGGTGCCTCCCCGGGGAAGAATCCCGGCCACGTCATTTTCGCCCATTTCCCTGGCCTGGTTTTTAATCAGGCCTCCAAAACCGTTTTGAAAGCCTATTACAGTCAGTCCGTACTGCCTGACTGCCGTTTTTACAACTGCCCTGATAACCGCATTCAGCCCCGGGGCGTCTCCCCCCCCGGTGAGTAAGCCTATTCTTCTAATAGCTTTGGTCATGGGTATCCCTCCGGGTCATTAATATTTGTTACTCTATTATTCGTCCTATGTATTTATAAATTCAGCTATGGCCTTATTTAAACCGGCGGGCTGTTCCAGCATCATCATGTGCCCGGCGCCGTCGATAATTTTAAATTCCGCTTTCCGTATGCCGTCCGCCAGCCGCCGGCCATATTTAACCGGAGTCATGACGTCCTGGGCTGACGAAACCACAAGGGTGGGCACATTAATATCATCCAGCAAAGTATCAACGTTAAAATTATCGCAGGCTAAAAAATCCTTGTAAAACACTTCAGGGGCCACCGACTTTAATTCCCGGGCGGCCGCGTCCAGCATATTCCCGGGAGTATCCTTGCTATACAGGAAATTCTCCATTCCCTCAGGGATATTTCCGTTTTTAAAGGTTTCCAGCAATTCCTGCTTTACTCTCAGCCTGGAGCCGGTTCCTATGAGAATGAGACCGGCCAGCCTCCCTGGATTGTTCAAGACATAATCCAGGGCCACGGCGCCGCCCATGGAATGTCCCGCCAAATAAAAGGGAATGCCCAGAAGTATCTCCGCCAGCTCCCGGATGAATGCGCTGTAAGCTGAAATACTGTCCAGGGGCGCGCCTCCGGACAGTCCATGACCGGGAAGGTCCGGTGCTATTACCAGATATTTCTTGCCCAATTCCGCCACCTGCTCGCTCCAGTGCCTGTGGCTTCCGCCGGCGCCGTGGACGAATATTATGGCCTGTTTGGGATTGCCCGGGGACGGCAGTCCTGCGCCGTAATGGTATTTTTCTCCCCGCATGGTAACATAAGGCATGGGAACCCCTCCGCTTTCAGATGAAAAACCTACCGGCGCCAGGTTCCGGTAGGTCTTAAATCATGATGATAAGGCACTTGCTTTTATTATTTTAAATTCTAATGGCCGTGATCGCAACCGTGGCTTCCGGCCGCCGGTTTTGGATCCTCATATTTGTCCCACATTCTGGCAAAGGGATAGCCTATGGCCAGCAACGCCACGGTGGTTATAAAACCAAAAATAATTCCTAATAACCAGTTATCAAAAAACATGCCGGTTTTCACTCCTTCCAGCAGCCGTCCGCCCCCTCCTGGCGCAGGGGGTGGACGGTTCATAAAAATTTATTGTCCCGCTTTTTGTGCCATCTCGTTTAATACTTCCTTAAGACGTTTTTGGGCGTCCCCGTATCCCGACCAGTCGCCTTCCTTTAATCTGGCCTGGGCTTCGTCATAAATTTTATTGGCCTCGGAGGCCAGCTGGCTGACAGTCCTGTCGGCCTGGGGCTGCTGCTGCCCTTCAACTTGTTGGGGCGGCGCCGCCGGCTGCTCTTTGCCGCCGAATATCTTTTGGAGCGCAATATCCAGGGTGGGCTCCATTACCACCCTGTCGCCGTGGATAACTATAACCCTGCGCAATTCAGGCATTTTGCTTTGCTCCGCCTGCAGGTAAAGCGGTTCCACGTACAACAGTGAATCCTTTATAGGTATAATCATCAAATTGCCCCGGATTACCTGTGACCCCCTCTGGTCCCACAGGGCTATCTGCTGGGATATGGTGGTGTCCTGGTTTATCCTGGCCTCCACCTGCATGGGACCGTAGACCAGTTCCTGCTTGGGAAACTCATACATCAGCAGTTTGCCGTAACTCTCCCCGTCAGACCGGCCGGCCAGCCAGGCGATCATGTTCTTCTTGTTCTGCGGGGTAAAGGGCAGTATCTGGATGTATTCCGTGGATTTTTCCCCGGGCAGTCTTACAATGGTGTAGTAGGGCTCCAGGGTCTGCTCCTGGTCGTAAAACATTTCCGTGGGCATGTTCCACTTGTCTTCTTTGTTATAGAACACCTCCGGGTCGTCCATATGGAACACCGTGTATTTCTGCGCCTGGATAGTGAACATGTCTTCGGGATACCTGATATGACTCTTTATACCCTCCGGCATCTTGTCCAGGGGAAGGAAAAGCCCGGGGAAAATCCGGCTGTAGGTTTTTATCACGGGATCCTTCTGGTCGGCGATGTAAAACTTAACATCACCGCTATAGGCGTCCACCACAACCTTAACCGAATTCCTGATATAATTCAATCCCCCGGTAAAGGGCTCGGCGTAGGGATACATGTTTGTCACCGTGTAGGCATCCCACAGCCAGTACAGTTTTCCGCCGTCAACCACCATATAGGGGTCGGAGTCATATTGCAGGAAAGGCGCTATTTTAGGCACCCTTTCCTTAATGTTGCGGTAATACAGCACCTGGCTGCCGCTGTTTACCTCGCCGGAAAGCAGTAGCTTGTAATCGCCCATGACGAAGGCAAACATGAGCCTTCTAAATATGGAGCCTACCTTAACTCCATTCTTTCCCTCGTATTTGCTGTAAGCGTTGTCATCGCCCCTGGGGTAATCAAACTCCAGTTCCCTGGTATTGACGATTACATAATTGTCGGTCAGTTCCCCGAAATAGATTTCCGGGCGCTCAACCTTCAAATCCACACCGGACGCCGGTGGAATGTCCTTGATAAACAGATTGGGCAGTCCTTCTCCGGTAACCTCATTTACCGGACTCATCACTATACCGTAGCCATGGGTATATTTTAATCTCTGGTTGACCCAGGTTTTGGCCTGCTCGGAAAGCTGCTCCTGGTTAAGCTCCCTGGCGGATATCATCACCTGGCGGTATTGGCCGTTAATATTATAACGATCCACGTCAATATTTTTAAGCTCGTAGTACAGCCTCATCTCCTGCAGCTGGCTGTAAGTCTGCTGCAGGGGCCGGTAATCCCACAGCCTGATATTTTCTATGGTTTCCGGGTTTTGCCGGATGTCTTCCGCATTCAAGGTCTTGCCGGCGGGGAAGGGCCGGCTTTCCACCTGGTCCAGCCCATAGGCTTTTCTGGTAAACTCAATGCTGTTCTCCAAATACGGTTTTTCCCGGCTGAGCTCATTGGGAACCACTATAAATTTTTGAATCAGGGCGGGATATACTCCCCCCAGGGCCACCGAGGCAACCAGCAAAAATCCTATGGTGTACATTACCAGCCTGAAGCGGCGGAGAAAAACGTTGACCAGAACCACCGCGGCGCACAGCAGCGATACGAAGAACAGAATTTTGTAGGCGATCAGTGTGGCGTGCACGTCGGTGTATCCTGGTCCGTATACTATGCCGCTCTGGGTATGCATGAGATTGTATTGCTCAAGCCGGTATCCCCATGCCCTGATGGCAAAATAGACTGCCGCCAGCGCCGAAAGGTGGAAGCGCGCGGATTCCGAGCGGAAAAGCTTGGCCTGTCCGCCTCCCCGGGCTGTTTCGGCCACAAAATAGGCTACCGCGGCCCAAAGGGCAAGCAGCAGAACTATCCAGGTCAGCAGCCTGTAGATAAATTGATAAAAGGGAAGCTGGAATACGTAAAACCCCACATCCTTGTTAAAAATGGGATCGCTATACCCGAAGGAGCTGGGATGGAAAAATTTCTGCAGAATAACCCAGTCTCCGGTAACCGCCGTTCCTATAAAGAAGGCCATTACCAGGCTGATCAACCCAAACACCATTATCACCGGCCCGGAGCTCACGTATTTGCTCCAGGGAGACTGGTACAGGGTTATTATATTGTCATCCTGCTGTAGTTGTTTAGCCGACTCCACCGCCTTTAACAACGCCTTGCGGGCGGGAAGCAGGTTTATGAACATCAGCACGAAAACAACCGCGCCAACAACAATTTTTAAACCGATTTCGGACAGCAGTATTTTCAGAAAAACATTCTGGTAGCTTAGGCTGGCAAACCACAGCCAGTCAATGTAAAGACTTGCGCCCCAGCGAACCATAGCCAGCAGTACTATCAGAAGTACAAATGCCGCTATTGTTACCTTGCGTAGTCCCTGACTCAAAAATTCTCCCCCTTTTTCGCACTACCCGATGGAAGAACATTACATGGGTTTGGGCACTTTTTGAGATTCATCGGATTCGTGTCTTATTTTTGCCTCGCACATCTGGCAAAATACCACCGGTGATTTTTTTTGGGACTCATCCTCATCATCGTAGGGATCCGGCTTAAACTCCTCCAGTTCAACGGGCCTTCCGCACATCATGCAGCGAATTTGCATGGAAAACACCTCCAAGTATAATATATGTCTAATGCGCCATCAGTGTATTTTCGCCCCGGGATTATTAAATTCCTGCCTGCTCAGGGGTGTCGATTATTGTTAATCAGTCAAGCGGCCAACCATTAATGGAAAGGGATAAAGGCATTAAAAGCGCGTCTTCAAATCTCCCGCCAGGCTTTCAGGCATATGCAGGGTCCAGGGGTCGTTGTGCAGCACTTGCAGATGGCTAACATCACTTCCCACCACCGGGAAAATGGTATAGCGCCCCACAATCCTGGCATGTATTCTAAAACCCTCCTCCGCCCTGGGGGCAAAATACAAAACGGCGTTGAACGCGGGCACGTTAACGGAATCATAATAATCGACTACCTTTTTAAAGCCTTCCAGAACATTTTCCAGAGCACTTTGGGACAGGTCCTCCGGCGATACGCCCCCGGGCAGAACCCCGGTAACATCCACCAGCGCCCTGGGGGCGAAGGTAGCCAGCCAGTCCGCCGCGCCGGTTTTGCCTATGTATCTCTCGCCCTCTCTCTCAATTTTTACCAGGTCGTCCCAGAAGTTGGCGCCATTATTCTCTTTATATTCATTGGCGGCTGTTATCATCTGTCCGTCGTAGCTGGAAGGTTCCGGGCCGCTAATCACCTGCAGGTGGGGATGGATTAAAGAGCCCCCGGCATAAGGCATGTAATTCCAGTTGATTGAGCAATATCCGGTCCCGCCGGGGTCCTTCTCCGCGGCGATTTTGAGAAACTCCAGCCCGGCATTGAAACTGTCCAGCATCAATTTCACCGTTATCTCCCGCATGGGCACATAATGCCTGGGAGTCATAACCACCACCGCGGTGTGCTTTTCATAAGGGTGCAGATTTGGAACCAGCACCGCTTCCCCCACCTTTAGCCGTCCGCCCGGGATAAAATCGTCAGGATAGCGGGGAGTCGCCGCCTCCAGGCTATCCGGGCAAAAAGGGCAGAACCTTTTTCTTGACTCTTCCACGTAGGGAGTCCAGTCAAATCTGGGAAAGCCAATTTTACGAAAGGGGAAAATCCTCACCAGCTGTCCGGTTAAGGGGTCGAAGCGGGTTTCACTGTCAGCTTCCCTTAGCTCAAAATTGTTCATGGGATCGTGATACAATGTTTTATTAACCACACGTTTTAAATTTACGGTCATGATTAAAATCCAACCTCCTATCAGGTTAAAACTGGTACTAAATATATTGTAACAATTTTTCACACAAAAAAAAATAAGCGCCCCTCACCGGGACGTTTATTCATAAATTATCTTTCCAATGCAAAATTAACGAGTCTTTCAGCCAGATCGTCAAATTCAATGCCGGCAGCCCTGGCGGAGTCAGGGTAAAGACTGGTTTCAGTCATCCCGGGAATTGTGTTTACCTCCAGTATATAGGCCTTGCCCTCAGGATCCAGTATAAAGTCCACCCTGGCCAGTCCCCGGCAGCCCAGCGCCTTGAAAGTCTTGACAGCCAGATTCTTAATTGTTTCCTGGATTTCGGCCGGAATCCTCGGGGGTATGATATGATCGCTAAGTCCCGCGGTATACTTGGCGGTATAGTCATACACCCCGGTGGCGGAAACTATTTCTATCAGGGGCAAGGCCACGGGATTATCATTTCCCAGGACGGAGGAGGTAATTTCAATTCCGCCGATCATTTTTTCCACCAGTGCCTCTCTCCCGTATTTAAAGGCTTCTTCAAGGGCGGGAGCCACATCCTTTGCTTCTTTCGCAAAGGTGATGCCGATGGTGGAACCCTGGGTGGGGGCTTTTACCACCAGGGGCAGGGAAATAATGCCCAGAATTTCCTTAACGGCTGTCTGCATTCCCTTTTCCCTGCATGTGTTTACGTCAACAACCAGAAAATCCGGAGTCGGCAGCCCCTCATAAATAAGAATTTTCTTGGTGGCAATTTTATTCATGCACATGGCGCTGGACAGCACCCCGGAGCCTGTGTAGGGTATTCCCAGCATTTCAAGCAGGCCCTGGATGGTGCCGTCCTCACCGTATGGCCCGTGCAGCGCCAGAAAGGCCAGGGTGATATTTTCATTTTTCAATTGCCCTACAAAATCCCCGGCAACATCAATTTTAACCGCGTCATAACCTTTATTTACAAGGGCATTGTAAATGGCCCCGCCGGTGCGCAGGGAGACCTCCCTTTCCGCCGACCGGCCGCCCAGCAGAACGCCTATTTTAACAGACAATGCTCTCACCCCTTTGATTATTTATACCTTAATCTATATTCTTATTCATCCGCAATAATCCTTTAAACCGGTGAATATTATGAAGAACAACGTCAAGAGAATATGCCGGATAAATGGTGATGGACCGGTATCAATTAGCCATGCTATAATAATAGTATAATTTCAAATTCAACAAAAGCGGCCGACCCTGCCAGAACTGTTTAAACTTTTATCCTTGACACAGCCGGCCGATGTGCTATAATGTTTATTGCGTCACACACCGCCAATGTTTACAGGGGAGTAGCTCAATGGTAGAGCAACGGTCTCCAAAACCGTAGGCTGCGGGTTCGAGTCCTGTCTCCCCTGCCAGAAAAAGTGAAGCGCCTCAAGGGATTGAGGCGCTTTTGCTTTTTTGTTTCTAACTGTCCCCTTACTTTATGGAGAGCAGTCAAGCATTTCCTGGCCAGGTATCTCCCCGCCCTGCAGGTGGTTGTTCATGATAACCCCTCCAGCCAACTTGTCTTCATATCTTTTTTCTGGTAAAATTTTTAGTAGGTATTGTAACGAGCCACCATATCTGCGCCGTAAGCAGCAGCCGGTGGTTTCTCTTTTTTACGGCCTTCAATGCCGTTTTTGGCCGCCCATATTTTTAGGTTTCGAATCTTTTTCTCAAGCTCGTCAATTTCACCAAGGATGATTTCAAGTCTTTCACCAGCACCAATTATCCCCGCTTTTGCACACTCCGGTTACGCTTTTCTTGCAAAAATACCGTATGTCTCGGAGTCCTCGCTAAGAGCTTCACCTTTTAAATTTTTATAAACCTTTTCAACCTTAAAATTATAGTCGTTAAGCAATTTTGTGATTTCCTCTAGCCCAAACAACCTGTGATATAGTCTTATAACCCTTGTGGCACCGTCTTTATCTATAATTGTATACTGATTTCCTTCGGTTTTTGGCTCATCATACATAAATATGTTAACTATTTCAATATACGGATTAGGGCTCCAAAACCCTCCTTCACAAATAGAAATACTGGTTGTTACAGAAGATTTCCTGTTATCGGTAACTACGTCAAATATAAAAACTCCATCATCTTTTAGTGAATCATGAATTTTGGAAAGCAGTCTTTTCTGCTCATTAGTATTAAGGGCACAGAAATCATAAAAGATAAGTGTGGCAATATCAAAGGATTTTTTAAAGCCGATATCAAGATAATTAATCTCGAAGAATTCTGTATTTTTATAGGTTGATTTAACATATTTGTTAGCGTAATTTATCGATCTCTCAGAAAAATCTATGCCTGTAACCCTGGCTCCCGTTTTGGCAAATTCTTTGACATACAGACCAGGACCGCATCCCAGGTCCAGCACATTTTTGTCAGCACCCATATTAGTCCATCTGATAATGAAATTGGTTTCGGCTTTAATCGTCTCTTTAGTTTTACTGGCAGCCTCTACTTCAGGATTCAAATGTAACCTAAGCATTTGCCCGGATATATGCCTATCATCCCAAAATTTGTCGGTGCTTTTTTCGAAAATTTCTGGTTTAGCAATTAATTTCTTCAGTGCTTGTAAATCAATTTTATTATCATTAATAATTCTCATAATTTAAAGTCTCCTTTTAAGTAATTCTTTAAGATTCTAAGGTAAAGTTAGTGAGTACAGAATAAGCCGTGCTAATTCTGTCGTTATTCTCAAAAGCTAAATCCATATTGATTACTTTTGAGAATATAAAAACGCCTCAGAATTCTGAGACGTCAAAATCAAAAACACTCAGAATACTTAAAACAACTCATCACAAATAAACCATTAGAAAAACTAAATGGTAATGCAAAATAGTTTATTTGGATTATAAATCGTTGTTTTAAATATCCGTTTCCAATTCATTCAATTGTTACAATGAACCGGATTAATCAACCCCTTTAACTTTACCTTACCTGTAAAAAATAACATGCCGAGCAAAAAAAGTAAAGGGGAACATACATTTCCCTGGCAGCCACTTCACCCGGAGCGGACAAATACTCACCCCCTAACGGGTAAAAGAAAAACGAGGCTCACGCCTCGTAGCGGACTTGGATATTATTGATGACAGGGTTTACCAACTTGCTTATCCTTACATATTGAATTGTGCATCAGGTTTTAGAATGCAAACAAAAAAGTTTAAGTCTCTATAGGTTCTTATGGAATTAGTACATGAATATTTATTTTATGAAAAATTTATTAGGGGTGATAAATGCCAATGCATATACACGAAACTGTTAATATCCCTATTGCGTTCAGACTTTGGTGAAATATGTCTAATAGTCACTTATTAATATATTTAATCAATAGGAGTCCGGGTAAAGTCCGCTGTAATCCGCAAAACCGGAGCCTTTTGACCTCACCGTTCAGCTCCATTTCAACGATCCCTCTTTTTTTATTCTCAGCCATTTCATAAGCCCTCCCCACTAATTTGAATAATTGGCCAGTTTATTAGCTGCCATAGGTCTTTGTCAGAACTCCGGTTCCGGTCAGGCTGATAGAAAAAGGTAGCTGCCACACATTCGGAGCCACTGCAAGGTTAACCCGGTTTACGGAAATGGCTACCCCTCCCACCGACACTGACTGAACACCCTGTTCGGCTTTCCTAATCGAATTGTCGATCCGCAACATCCAGAGGGCTTGTTCGTAAATCGCCTCATCAGGAATGGTTTTGTCGGTTTCGCTATAGTTTTTAAAATCATGTATAGTTGAATAGAGGCAGCATCCAAAGTCCTCTGCTTAACGGCTGAGTCGGCATTAATACATTCGTCATTATGGAGGACTTTTGTCGCGAAATAGACTCCCGCTCCATTAACCGTTCCAGCCATTATTGCCACCTCGCTTGTCTTGCAAAATTTTAACTATATTTTAAACTAGGATTCTTGTGGCTAATTGATTTAATAGCTTACCGGTGTTAATATTTACCTATTACTATTCCAAGGAGTTTATAGAGATGAAACACACGTTTTTATTTTTAGAGGGAACCTGGTTAGCTAAGGGTAATTACTTTGACCCGAACAATAATATAATCCTTGTTGAAGGGAAATCAGTAATCACACACCGAAAAAGATTGTGGTTAATTGAAAGTTATATGAAATTGCTGCTGGATAACCCCATTGAGTTCCACAATAAATATGAAATTACTCCGTTTAATAAAGAGCATACCGGCTGGCAATCCTATAATCCAGATTTAGGAACTCTTATCGGCAAGTTTATGATAATTGAAAATACAATTATATCAACTTATGTCTCTCAGAATGGAGAATATTCCGGTTCGGAATGCCTGGTTAAAACCAGCGATGCAATTTATAAAGCGAAGGGTTATGCTCTTAAAGGTGATGAAAAATTATCATCCTGGTCTGTTGATTTAATAAAGGTTGAATAACAGCAAAATTTTAATCCCAAAATCTCGGAGCCGTTTTGACAACAATGGGGGCCGTGACGTATTGAACGGGGTTGTCTGGGATAACGCCCTGGCTTACAGCATTCTCCTTTCGTTATGCTCCGTGTGTCTCCCCAATAAATGGCATTTAAAAGGGGCCATGTGTGCCGCGTCAGTCGGCCCACAAAAGCCCATTATTTTTGTATAATCATCAAATGCTAATCATTCTTTATACGAACACTATAATGCCTCATCGCAGAATGTCGTCATATCGTTGCCAATTCATCCTTGATTATACTATTTTATCATAATTCCTTTTTTGCCTTGGCCAATCCGGAACATTATCATCAGCCACTACTTCTATGTTTATCTCCTTTACAATGCTGATTTTTTTAATAATCTTTTTCTCTACTTCAGCCACTACATCATCGGCCAATTCAATATTAAGCCTTGGCTTGGTTTCAATAGTCATATTAACCAATAAAGAGCGTGATCCAATATACATGGTTTTTATCTCTTTTACATCCGTAACACCGGAAACATTCATGGCAATATCTCCAATACGTTTTACAATATTAGGGTGAGCAGCCCTACCCACGATCATATCCCTGTTCTCGTAAGCCAGCATAATGGCTAAAGCTCCCAACATGGCTCCGATTATAATTGAGGCTATACCGTCGTAAACAATATTGTTGGTAAGCTTGCTGACGAATACTGCAATCAGTGCTATGATTACTCCCAACAGGGCTGCAACGTCTTCAAAAAAGACGAATTTTACCGCAGGATTTGCTACTCTGTTTATATTTTTAATCGAAGCAGTTATGACCTTAAGGCCCCGGGCTTGTACACCTACATCCCTTGTGACGGCACGCATCGCAGCCCTTACAGCATATGTTTCAAATAAAACCGCCAGGGACAGTGCGATGGTTATAAGCTCAATGGCTGCAATTGGGTGCGGATTAACCACTTGGTGATACCCCCTGGTCAATGAACCCATGCTGGTTACGCCAAACATGAAAACCGAGGCAATAAAGGACCAAAAATATACCTCTTTACCATAACCGAATGGGTGTTCCATATCAGCGGGCCGGGAGGCCAGTTTTATACCGATAAGCAAGAATATACTGTTCACCAAGTCAGACAAAGAATGCAAGGCTTCTGAAAACATGGCGGCACTGTTACCTATCCAGGCAGCTATGGCTTTTGTTAAAAAAATAGATAGATTGGCAAACAGGGCAATCCATACGGCTTTATGGCCGCTTTCGTCCAATTATCAGCACCATCCTTTTAATATAGAATAAAACCTGCCCCACAAAAGAGGCAGGTTTGTCTATTACATAACCTCACTGAAGGACTTTAAATCAGGACAAGAAACTGTTTTTCTTTTCCATCCCTGCACCATATCATCTACGATTATCTCTATATTTATGTGTGTTACAAAGCTCAAGTCTGCTTTTATAACTTTTTCAACTTCGTCGGAGATGTTTTCCGCAGATTGAACATCTAAATAATTTTTAATCTTAATTTCCATGTTTACCAGCAGTGACTGAGGGCCAACATACATGGTTTTTATTTCACGGATATCCGTTACTCCCGGCACCTTCATGGCAAGATCGCCAATCAACTGAACAGTTATCTGACTGGCCGAACAGCCGATAATTAAGTCGGTGAGCAGCCGATTCCAATTTCAACAGTGTGTTCCGGCGCCCCGGTGGCATCCGCCATGTATCCCCTGAACGGGAGATAGCCATTTGAATAATGTTCCTCTGCTTATTTCCTTACCCTTCTCCGGCAAATGGCCGTCCAGAAGGTTTAGCCTTTCCCTTATTTCCTCCAAGGTAAACCTCTGTGTTTTCATACCTTCAATCAACTTCAGCCTGACCAGGGCATCGTCGGAATAGTACCTGTATTTACTTTAGGACCTGACAGGACTTAACAAGCCAAGGTTGGTATAATAGTCGATTGTTCTTCTGCTAGCCCCTGCAAGCTCCGCAATTTCTCCAATTTTATATTTCTTTAATTCCCCAATGGAATCACCTCATCCTTATTATATAAAACTGCCCCGCAAACTGTACAGTTAAACGTTATGTAAAAAAACTTTTGAGGTTTGTTAATGTCTAATTCTTTAATTATATGACTCATACAACATGACAAAGGCTTTTTCGCCATGACCCTCCGGACCATTATTTTACTATATTTGAAGTATAGCTCAACCTTCTTACATGTAAGATTTTAATTTCTTAACACAATTATTATGACATTGAAATTGTTGATAACCAAGCAAATCCTCAATAAACTTTTCATTTAGCTTCTTACGCTCACTTTTTGGTAGATTAATTACGGCCTCGGCCAAATCAGCCAAAAGCTTATAGAAACCCCTAGCCCTTACTGCAAGCTCCTTACTAAAGTACTCGTCACCAAAATTCCACTCAGCTTCTGTGCCGAATTCTTTTTCATATCCTATGATCAATTTTAGAATAAATTTAATATCAGCTCCGCCACCCTCAAACTCGCCCTTCTTAATTTTCTCAAATGCGGTGTTAGCCCTAATCATTTCTCCATAGAAAAAATCAGTGTAATCAGTTTTCATTTTAATGTCATCCTGATTATTTAGGACCTCTACCATAACCTTGTACAGATCCGAAACCAAGGGAAACAGTTCTTCGATTTCTTTGTCATCAAAAGCGGTCAACATCAGTAAAAAGGAGTCAATATCACTGCTTCCCAGTTTATCTAAAGAATAAGGCAATACATTTACAGCTTCGTTCCACGTAATACTTCTAGTTTCACCTGTTTTTCTAAGCCACTGATATATTATTTGAGTTGCTTTCTCGGTAGATTGATTTTGAAACTTTTCATAGAGAAAATCAATACATTTATAGAGCTTTCCCCTTTTCTCTTCATCTATTTTAATTTCTTCTTCCTTTTTAATTTCAGTTATTTTTTCTTCTTCCTTTTCCTTACCATTATCTTTTTCTATAATTTCCTCAGGTAAGACATATACGTCATCCTCACCATGACTACCATCGTTGTAGCGCTCACTGGTTTTTACGTAACCACTGGTTGGAACTTGTTCGCTCCACTCATATTTAGTGCCTCGCTTAATGTAGATGCGCTGGATGACGTTTGATGATGTATCTATAATCTCTTGGGGGCAAGAAGCCAATAAATCTTCCGCTGATTGACCCTTCGTTACCCGCCTTGCAACAGCATCAGCCTGCTGTTCGTAAATATCCCCTGTTTTGCCAACTCCTCCTTGAAGATATACGCCATGGCGTTGCTGAACAACGTGGGCAACTTCGTGGGCAACGGTATGTAAGTTTGGTCTGCCGGCAAATACTACATGATTACCTGTTGCATACGCTAACGCATTTATAGCTGAAGCACTCTCCGTAGCCTTTGGCCCGATATGGGCATGAATCTGGCTAATGTCGTGCTGGCCAAACGACTTTTGAATTTGCCCTTCATAAGGAAGAGCACTTGATGGCGAATGTAAACCTTCTTTGGCATTCTGTATTATAGCTTCATTACCTTTCTCATTTTCAGATTGCCGCTGAACCATTCCCGATAAAAGCCTTATAGATGCCTGGTTACCAATGGCTTGCTGAAGTTGTAATATATTTTGAGGTGATAATAATTCAGGAGTATTTTCCGCTCTCTGGATAATTGCGGATGGATTCATCTGCTGAGTCAATATATTACCTGGAGCTTTAGTCTGTGGCATTTGGTTTTTATTAGGCTCCTTATTGTTTTTGTCAATTTGACTTCTCATCCCAATCAACCCCTTCCTTATAAAATCAAACAATTATTACCTTTTCTCTACAATTTCCCTTCTTCCTGTAATTTTTTTTCATCAATAATCGACAGTTTACGTCAAATTTGCTGGGGTAAACAGGGGTTTACTCAAAATATTCAGGCCTCCGCTAATCATGAAGGCCTTTTATAAACCACTCATAAACCTCTGGGGGCAGAATAATGGTTATTTCGAAAACAATGGATAATAATACAGCCGGCCAAAGTGTCTAGGATTAAGCTGGGGTTAGTTGTCCCCGTTTTTCCTATATTTTCGTTTGGACACCCCCTTATAATTACTGGTATATATTTTCTTTGAACTCACAAGTAGATTATTGTGGTAAATGCCAAAAAATGTTAGAATTAAAATAATCCATCTCATTCCTTCCTCTATCTTGATTGTCGTTCTTATAATCGCTTGGAAACGCCCAGTAGTTGGCGGTATTGTGTTAATTGTTCTAAGTATGGTATTTACACTATTTTTTAAAACATATAGGGAACTCACTAATTTTTTAATTATTTCATTTCCATTAATATTGACCGGACTATTGTTTATTATTTCTGATTTTCTATTAAAAGATATTAAATCATAGAGAGAATTGTACATTATAAACAGAGTGGATAGAAATACAGCCTATTAATTTATACCATCGGATGTGGAAAATAGTGCGCCATTGAAGAACAGGCTATGTGTTGTTGGAGGTGAAAAAACATAATGACAGAGGAACGTTACAAGACAAGATATAAAGCAGGCGATACGCCCTGGGATATTGGCAAACCTGATTTCAACCTTATTCAGGCTGTCTCCGGGATGGCGATAAAACCCTGTAAAGCACTGGATATCGGCTGCGGAACCGGGAACAATTCCATATGGCTTTCCCAAAAGGACTTTGAGGTGACAGGTATTGACACCTCGGAGATTGCAATAAAGAAGGCTATGGAAGAAGCTTCAAAAGCTAATGTCAAATGTACCTTTATTGTGATTGACTTCCTGACAAACAAAATTGAAGGGGCACCATACGGCTTTGCTTTTGATAGAGGCTGTTTTCACTCATTAAATTCGGATGAAAAACGGAAAAGCTTTGCTGAAAATGTAGCCGCCCATTTGGAAAAAGACGGCCTGTGGCTTAGTATAATTGGCAACGCCGATGAACAGCGCAACAGACCGGGTCCACCTCAGCGTACTGCTAAAGATATTGTAAACTCTGTGGAGCCCTGCTTCGAAATCCTTTCGCTTGTTTCAGGCCATTTTGGCTCTAACAGTCCAAACCCGCCTAGAGCATGGGTTTGCTTAATGCGGAAAAGGCGTTCCGGGTAAATTTTTAGCACACTATTAAGAAAATTGGCCATGTCTTATATATTTGCCGGGTTCCCCTGGCTGCCGGCGGAAATAGTTCAAGTACCCCTGAAAAACTAAAACCCGCAGGTTCAACCCCCGTCCCTTTTGGCTGCGGCAAAAATCACAATAAGCGTTATAATATAGAAAACCTCGGAGGGCGCACCCGAGGTTTTCTACCATATCCGTATCCGTGAGAGTTCACTTAAGTCGGCTATCAGTCCTCAACTTGTCCAATTCCACCTTTATTTCTTGGATATCGGCATAGAAGGCTTTTCTATCATCCTCTCTTTCCGGCTCTTCCCCGGCCATCAGTTGGGCCAGTTTCAAGTGCAGGGAGAGCATCCGGTCTTCTATTCGGCGGTCAGCAGGCCGGCTGGTTCGCTTATGAAAGTAATTTTCAAACTCTTCAAAATTACCGGGGTAATATTCCACCTGACCTTCATTTAGAATGGCAACCCGGTTGGAAACCTTTCTTAGTAAATATCGATCATGAGAAACAACCACCAGGGCACCCGGATAACGGATAAGGGCTTCCTCAATTTGCTCCCGGGTGGAAACGTCCAGATAGTTTGTGGGTTCATCCAATACCATCAGGTTGGCCTCAGAAAAATAAAGGATGACAAAGGCTACCCGGCAACGTTCTCCCATACTGAGGGTACTGATTTTACGAAATACTTCATCCTGCCGAAAGAAAAAACCCGCCAGAATGTTCCGTGCCTCCCGTTGCGTCATCCCCGGCAGACGGAGCAGACTGTCCAGGATAGTATCTTCACTATTCAGGTTATCCAGTTCCTGGGCGAAGTAACCGATTTTTAATCTTGGATGATGGATGACCGCGCCTGACCGGGGCTGAAGCTTTCCAGACAACAGTTTCAGGAGTGTCGTTTTACCGCTTCCGTTCGGACCCGCCACTGCCAGCCGGTCACCCCTGGAGATGGTTATATTCACCCCCTGGAATACCGACTTATGCCCATAAGAGAACTCCATATCTTCTATTCGCACAAGCTGGCGGGCTTCCAAAACATTTTCTTTAAAGTGAACGTGTACGCCGGGGAGATCTTTTGGCTTTTCAACCTGTTCCTTTTCCAACCGTTCCAGTGCTTTTTCCTTTGCTCTAAAACGGGTCCGGTTTTTTTCAGCCTTTTTCTTGTAAAAGGGATTCCGCTCCCCCGCTGCCTCGTGGGCCTTCCCAAACCATTCCCTGTAACGGGAAATTGCTTCTTCAAGTTTCTTTTTATCCTGCTGTTGTTTTTTATAAAGGGAGTCCTGTTCCCTTCGCTCATGTTCCCTTTCCCGAAGAAAATTCGTGTATCCACCCGGGTATGTTTTGGTTCCTGTTGATGTAAGCTCCACCGTTTTATCTGCTACCCGATCGATAAACTCCCGGTCGTGCGACACAAACAGAACAGTGCCGTGGTACGTTTGGACCCAGCAGGTTAGCCAGTCCAGCGTCTCCATATCCAGGTGGTTGGTAGGTTCATCCATGAGCAGAAATGAAGGGTTCCCCGCCATTACCCGGGCCAACTGAGCCTTTGTTTTCTGCCCCCCGCTTATTTCCCGGTACAAAACATCCCCTGAAATGGTAAACCGGCCAAGGATAGCTTCCACCTCATACTCCCATTCATATCCCCCTAAGGATTGATAACGTTCCTGGGCGGTACTGTAACGTTCAAGGGCACTGCTCAGTTCTTCCCCTTTTTCATATTCCAATATGCCCTCCAACAGGTTCAATTCCTTTTTCAGCCGGTATAAAACCGAATGCCCCGATTGAATAAATTCCCGTATTGTCAAGGTATCCGGGACCATTAAATGCTGTTCGATAATCCCCCATGCCTTCACGGGCAAGCGGCGAAAAATTTTTCCCCCGTCTGGAGAAACCTGGTCCAACAGGCACCCCAGGAGTGTGGTTTTTCCCACCCCGTTTCGTCCCAGCAGGGCAATACGTTCTCTTTGATTTATTTCAAGATTAACATTTTCGAATATCTGCTTTCCATTCCAATCCTTTTTGAGCCCTTCAACTTTCAATATCAACATAAAAAAACCCCCCGCATCCTTATTTTGCAAATAAAAAAACAGGCTCCTGCCTGCAAGGATACGAAGAGTCGATATAGCCAAGTGGTTAAAGCCCCATAACACAAATAACCTGTGTGTTATTATGGAATGCCTCATGATTAAAATATTTTTCTTCACCAGAGGATTAAAAAAAGGCACATTTATCCCGACCACTGCACCCGCAGACAGATTCCAGGCAACCATATCCAATTTGGTTACGGACTTACCGGTCGGAACGCATGTCTATTTTTTATACCTCCAGCTTTTTTCATAATATATTTTAGTAGTTTTTTCTTAAAAAGTCCACACTGTAATCGCTGTCCCTCTTTACATTTTTTAACACATCATAATAGAATATATGTATGAATCATTATAAACTAATACAGAATTGGAAGTAAATGCCATATAAATATTAATTACTGGTTCCCCAGCATGGCTACATTTTTCAAAACAACTATCCCCTGCCAAGTGACCAAAATTATCATTGTATTTTTTAAAATAATCTATATCGATCATCAATAGAGCCAATTCCTTTTTATTCCGAATAGCCTGGCTCCACTCAGGCTGTGCAATGAAATAAGGAATCTAAATATTAAACACCCACTTTCACCCTACAATTACCTGACAATCAGTATTGGTATAGCATGCCGAAAACCTAACCATGAAGAATTGCCGATATCCATCATCACTGCTGCGGACGACGCCCTATACCGGGCAAAACGGGCTGGCCGGAACAGATTTATTTAGGAGTGAAGCAGAAAGCAGGGGGACGTTCCCCTGCTTTCTTATGCAATAATCATTGTCCAGTAATTGACTTAGAATTCGCTGACCGCTCGACTAGTATATAAATACTGGAAACTTCCGCGTCACCAACTTTATCCGGAACCTGCCCACGTTCCGGCCACTCCGGTGAGTGGTTATTCCTCAATAACATTTGGCCGGAGGAGAAGCGGTTTCCTCTACAGGATTCCTTTTGTCCATAGTTATTGGTTCTTCAGTAATGCCTCCAGCTTATAACCCGGAAGTTACACAATTGGCGTAATCCTTATGCCCCCTATTTCCACCTATTTGGGTGATTTACCCACGTCACCGGACGAAGTAATATTTAGACAGAACTTTTTTTCCTTTAATTTGGACAACCATTTAACTCTGCCAGTTTACATGGCAAATTGAATTTATAAAAAAGAGGTGCGAATTATGGACTATGACGAGGTATTAAAACAACTATCGCCATGTGGGCTTGACTGCGGCCGGTGTGCCGATTATGAAAATGGAGAAATAAGAAAACTTAGTGCAAAACTATTGCAAGCCCTTGGTAAAAACTACAACATAGTGGCAAAAATGAAATCCGACAAAAATCCCATATTTAAGAATTACTCAAATTTTAAAGAAATATTGAGTTCTTTCTCGCAGGCTTCATGCACTGGATGCAGGGGAGAAAACGATCTTTGCCCGATTCAGTGTACCGCAAAAATCTGTAACAGGGAGAAGGGCATAGATTTTTGTTTTCAATGTACCGATTATCCCTGCGATAAACAGTTTAGCGGGAAGCTTAAAGAGCTATGGATAACAATAAATAACCGCATGAAAGAAATTGGAGTAGTGGAATATTACTTTGAGCAGGTTAAGTTGCCAAGGTATTGATATTAATTTTGAATACCCCAAAATTTCACCTGAAAAAAATATAAACAAAAACCCCGGGGTTCAGTTCATTCCCCGGGGCTTTTATTTCCCAAAAGTCACCTTAATCAGGCGACTTGGATGTTGTGATCAGGTGATGGTATTTAGTTGTTCCCGTACCCGGGAATTTCTTTACACCGGGATTAAACTGCTAATTCGTTGCATTAACAGAATTGCTGCCAGCTCCATTACCGTCCCTGCCGGGACCGGGGCCATGCCCGCCGGGGCCGCCAAAGCCCATACCAAATCCCATAATCCCGTAATCTTCACCGGATTCGATTCTTTCGATCATTTGCTCGGCCTGTTCCTGTGTAATAGTGCCTGCCTCCACGGCTTCATCAATCATTTCCAATTGGGTAGCCTCCAGGGCTTCCTTTACCTGGTCCTCAGTAACGCCAAGATTGGTGGCAAATTTTGATATAAGGCTATCATAATTAGCTTTTATGGCACTCATATCCGGTTTTTCCGGTCTGTCAGCCGCCTGGCCGGTATCGGCAAAGGCAATGCCGGACATAGCCCCCGCAAAAATAACCATGGCCAAAAGAATTGCTCCGATGCGCGATTTCTTTGATTTCAAAATCATGCTCCTCCTTATGTATTGTTTTTATTTTAAATGCGGTGCACCGATTAATGTAATAATAAGGCAATAAACTGAAAACAACCTGAGGACTAACTTAAAACAACCTGTAAACAAGCTGAAAATAAGCTGTAAATTAAATACCCCGCCCCCAATATATAGGCCATTTAATTTTATTTTTTGCAGGAAAAATTCCTCTCCCGGCGCGCCGCGCGCCTTAAAGATACTGTGGCGATTTTACGCGCCAAATGCGATAAAAAAGTAACGCTTTCCACCCATTTCCCATATTATGTCAGTAAAAACAAAGGGGGTTTTCTTATGGGCTACGGTTATGGCGGCGACTGCGGCGGCGGCGGCTACGGATATCCTTATTTTGATGGAAGCTTTATTCTTTTCCTAATACTCATACTACTGGTCTTCTCGATGCCTTATTGCGGCGGGTGTTAGAAAAAATAAATAAAAACCCCCTGGGTTTAGGTAACTAGACCCGGGGGGCTTTTATGCCTTGACAAAACATATAATCACTTTACCGTCCGCCAGTTAAACGGTCTGTGAAAATGGAAAGCGGGGGGCGCTAAGCCCCTTTAAAAATGCTGTAATAGTCTGTTCGCATTGTCTAAAAACAACCGTACAAGCTCCGGATCAAACTGGGAGCCGCTACCCTTTTCAATCTCCTTCAGGGCTTCCTTCCTACTGACCGCCTGCCTGTATGGATGGTCATGGGTAATAACATCATAAACGTCCACAATGGCAAGCAGGCGTGCCGGCAAAGGGATTTCTTCACCCCGCAATCCCAGGGGATAACCTTGCCCGTCCCAGCGCTCATGGAGCCCTAAAATAGCTTCCGCCACCGCGGTTTCCCCAATGGATTGAGCCATGCGAAATCCTATCTCACTATGGCCTTGCATAATTTCCCACTCTCCCGCAGACAAAGGACCGGGCTTCCCCAGAATTTCCCCGGGTATGGCCACTTTACCTATATCATGCAGTGCGGCCAGCAAGTTTAAATTTCGCATCTGAACCGATTTAGCCTTAAATCCTAAATATTTGGCAAAATTGACGGCTAAAATTTTAATCCTTTCAATATGCCCCCTGTCTTCAAAACACCTGTCATATAGGATTTCTTCCATGCTCATAATTATCTTCCGGCGAACTTTTTGACTTTCCAGCAGCTTATTGTTGTACATCACTTTTTCGGCTATTTTAAACAGCTCGGATATACCGCTGCCCGGACTGTGCTGTGTGGCCGACCCCAGCGCCACACTCAATTCAATGGGCATATCCTTAACCTGCCCACAGGCCGCCTTAATCCTCCGGCAAACCTTGGCGCATGCATTTTCGTCAGTACCCGGCAATAAAATTAAAAACTCATCACCGCCCCAGCGGGCAACTATATCCTTTTTCCTGCAGCAATCCAGAAATACCCGGGCCAGTTTTACCAGCAACAGGTCTCCCTGCAGATGCCCAAAGACATCATTTATTAATTTTAGTCCGTTTAAATCGGCCATAATGACACTGAGGGGTAAATTTTCTCCGGTTTGCATTTGGGATGTCCATAATTCAATATAAGCACGGTTGTAAAGCGATGTGAGCTTGTCATGGCAGCTCAGATAAGCCACCTGCTCCTCCGCTTTATATTTATCCGAAACATCCGTGATAATAAGCATGATTTGGGTCTCAAGCCCATTTTCATCCGGCGGGATTAATTTGTATTCAATTGTCAGGTAACTTTCGTTAATTTTAACCAATCCCGGCAGCTTGTCCAGATACAATCGTTGCAGTGTCTCGTTTTCTGTTTGCCAGACAGCCTTTAACCCGCCGGCCAAAAGTTCATTTTGCTGGAAATCGTCACCGGCCAGCAATGATAAAATATTTGCCTTACCTATTCTCCTGCCGAAAATACGTATACACTCGGCGCTATATTCACTTTTAACAGTCAGATCCTTCCCAAAGCAGAGAAATCCCTGGCCGGCATTGTCCAGCAAATTTTTTATTTCTTTCTCCCGCCTGAACAAATTTTTAGTCTGGATATCATTAATTCTAAATATCTTCCTGGTTAGATCAAGCAGTTTTTTATAATTCATGACAAGGGATTTATAGTTGGATAATAGTTCACCCTCCGTTAACCCGCCCGCTTCAATTTCCGCCATGGCGGTTTCTAAAATATTTAGTTCTTTTTCAAACAATTTCTTCTCAGAATCACAATCTATCATCAATTTATCCTTCAATCATTTATTTCAGAATATAGAAGCCTAAACTTAATTACAACTCTTTTTTTGCGTATAAATACCGGTGCTGAAAAAGACAGGCAGCCGTCTTTTTTAAATTAATAACATTATAATCCGTACAATGCGTCAGCTATTTAAAATATATTACAGGAAATTAAATTCTTCTTAAAATTACTCCGGGGCACCTGTTGAAAAAAAAGATTAAATTTAAGAAGGAAAAGAGCATTAATAAATGAAATTAAAATATCAAATATTGTTGAAAAGTGGGGAAGCACATGCCCGGCAATAAAGTTATGGTTGTGGAGGATGAGCTGGAAATCAGGAATCTTCTAAAGCTGTACCTCAATAAAAAGGGTTACCACGTTGTGCTGGCTGAAGATGGTAATGAGGCGCTGCGTCTTTTCGAATATGAACAGCCGGACCTGATCATATTAGATATTCTTCTGCCCCAATTAAATGGTTATCAGGTTTGCCAGGAATTAAGAAAGTACTCAAACGTGCCTATTTTATTTATTAGCTGCAAGAAGGACTCCGAAGACATTATTCAGGGACTCCATTTGGGGGGAGACGACTACATTACCAAACCCTTCGACCCCAATGTTCTGGTGGCCAGGGTCGAGGCCAAGCTCCGCCGGGCTCCGATTTTCCGGCGCACCTCAACATTTCAGGAGACACCGAAAAAAGATGTTTTAACCTGCGGCAACCTGGAAATTAATTTATCAAACTATCAGGTTCTGGTGGATGGAAACCCCATTCCTCTTTCGGCCAAAGAGTTTCAGCTTTTGTTTTTTTTGGCGCAGCACCCTGACCAGGTTTTTACATCAGAAGACTTGTACAAAAAAATTTGGGGTTATGACTGCGCCGGAGACGTTAGGACCGTAATGACCCATGTCAGCAATATCAGGAAGAAAATCAAGTCCAGCCATTCAAACAAGGAATTTATCAAAAATATCCGGGGCATCGGTTACAAATTTGACGGTGAATAGTTCAGTTATGGTAAATAAAATAACATTATTCCCGGGAAAAGAATAGTACTTTTGTCAAAATGAAAGGCGGCTAATTATCCATTGTCCAGGGATTACGACACTAAAGCGCTATTTACAAATGAAAACAAAGTTCTAGAGTCGGCGAAGGCTGTCAATGGCGCTCAATTTAAAGATAATCCATTATGGCCTTTATATGAAGAACTTGTTTTACATTACGAAAAATTACTGAAAGTCACAGCCAAAATATCTAAGATAAGCGATATCCAGGGCCAGGTTTTAAAGGAGCATGAGTACAAAATTAAACAGGCCAATGAAAACCTTTGTCATATGGAGGAGTCCCGGCGCAAGCTTTTCTCGGATATCTCTCATGAATTGGGAACTCCCATGACCACCATTCAGGGTTATGTCAGGGCCATGCTGGACGGGGTTGTAAAACCGGACGAATACCATTTGGAAATGGTCTACAATAAAATACTGCTGGTAAACCAGCTGGTTGAAGATCTATACGAATTATCCAAACTGGAGTCCGACCAAATTAAGTTTTATTACAAGCAGGTTATGCTTGAAGAACTGGTTGACAACCTTATCCAAAGGTTTGGAGAAGACATTACGCAACAGGGATTTAATTTTTCCCCGGGTTTCACCGCGAGCCTGCCGGAAGACGCCTGGGTTATTCTTTCCATTGATACCGTTCGCATTGAGCAGGTAATGAACAACCTGGTTCAAAACGCCATGAAGTATACTCCGCCGGGAGGAACTATAGGTATTAAGCCTGAGCTGCGATTTTTGGAGAAATATAATGGCATTGAAGCGCGGGGCGAGTTGATAATCAAAGTAGTTGATACCGGGCCGGGAATTGACGAGTCCGCGCTTCCCTACATATTTGACCGCTTTTTTAGGGAGGGCAGGGCGCAAAAGTTCTGTGGCGCAGGGCTGGGCCTTGCCATCGCCAAACAGATTATTCTAAAACACAGTGGACAAATAGGTGTGGAAAGCCGGCTTAATGCCGGAAGCACCTTTTATTTTTCCCTCCCCGTCAGAATTGTTCCTCATCTGTAAATCATATCTCAACAAAAGGGTACGGTATATGTCTGAACAATCAAAGAACAGTTACGTTGAACAAATTAATAAGAATACGGCTAAGCCTGATCGCGACGTTATGAAGGTTATTCTTTTTGCCAGCGCCATCATTATACTATCAATTATACTGGTGGGCTCCTTTGTTTACTTTTTCACTGAAAAGGAAGTTGTCCGTAAATTAAAGAGCAAAGACCTGGTATATATAGCTGAATCCATCGCCTCAAAAATTGACGGACGCGTTGAAAGAGCAAAAGAAACCTCCCTCTTGCTGGCCAGGGACCCGGAAATTATCCAGTGGGTTACCGGGGGAGACAGAGCTGATTCTCCGGCGGGAAAACATGCAATAGAAAGAATTACGGAACTGTCCAGAAAATATGATTACAACAACTCTTTTGTGGTCAGTACCGTAACCAACCACTACTGGGCCGAAAGCGGCCGGATCATCGACACCATGACTCCGGCAGATCCGGATGACTCCTGGTTTTTTGAAGTAATTTCCTCCAAGCGGCCCGTTTCCGTTGTAATTGATTACAATGCGGAACGCAAGGGCACCTTTGTTTTTGTTGACGCCCTGATGGGAAATATAGAACATCCCCTGGGCGTAGCCGGGGTGGGGCTTAGTTTGGACAGCCTGTCCAAAGAATTCCAGAGGTTTAAATACGGTGAGGACAGTGACCTCTGGGTGATTGACGGACAGGGCAAAATTTACCTTTCAGACAACGTGGAACAAAACGGCAAAAACATCCGGGATTTTGTTCCGGACAGCGTTAAAAATCAGCTGCTTAACAACTTTAACAAAAATAATAACAGTGCTTTCGACCTGGATTATAAAAATTCAAAGGGCCAGTTAATTGATTTAATCAGCTACCCGGTTAAATCCGCCGGCTGGGTGCTGGTATTGCAAATCCCCAGGAACGACACTGTTTCCTTCCTGGAAACCATCAAGTTGAATACACTGTCAGCCACGTTAATAGCCCTTATATCGATCACTTTCTTTTTCTATTTTGTATCCCGTTATTTAGCGAATCCCTATAAAAGAACCCTGCAGATGAACCAGGAACTGGAAAGCAAGGTGGCCGAAAGAACCAGGGAGCTGCACGAGAAAAATCAAAAACTTATAGACAGCATAGAATACGCCGTGAGAATACAGGAAGCCGTACTGCCTTCAAAGGATAAGTTAAGCGGTTTATTTAAAGAACACTTTATATTGTGGAAACCCAAAGACCTGGTGGGAGGAGATTTTTACTGGGTAAAAAGATTTAAAAAGGATTGCCTTGTGGTGGTGGGGGACTGTACCGGACACGGGGTTCCCGGCGCGCTGATGACCATGTTGAGCATCTCCATTCTCAATCAAATAGTTGATGGGCATAATAAAGAAAATCCAGCCCTGCTCCTGAAAAAACTAAATAATATAATTAAACAGACCCTGGGTCAGCAAAATAGGCAAGCCCTCACCGACGACGGCCTGGATATCGGTATCTGCTATTTCAACGGGAAAAACACCATCACCTTTGCCGGGGCAAAATGCTCTCTCTACACCAGAAAAAATGATGAGTTAAAAATTGTGAAGGGCAACAGAAAAAGCATCGGTTATGTAAAAACAGACGCAAATTATGCCTACACCAATAATTTGATCGATATTGAGGAGAATGACGTGCTCTATATGACCACCGACGGATATATCGACCAGGGCGGCGGGTCAAACACCTATTCCTTTGGCAAAAAACGGTTTATTGAAGTTATCAATGGCTGTTATCAAAAGCCATTGGCCCTGCAATTCGATATCTTTATTGACAAACTGAACAAATACATGGGCGACGAAATTCAAAGGGACGACATTACCGTTATGGCATTTAAGTTTTTATAAAACCCCGGGATATCCCGGGGTTTTATTTTATACTGCCTGATATTAAAGCTGCTATTAAGTTAAATCTGCGAAAAGATATATTGTTATCAGTTTAATTGTTATTGTCCGTTTGATTCATGTCATTAATACGCTGTTCCATTTTTTGAATCATTTTGTCCGCCTGTTCCTGGGTAAGCTTGCCGTCTGAAACTGCTTTGGAGATGGCATCCTTTCTGATTTCCTGCATTTTTTCCTTGAATTGCTCCATGGTGATGCCATGTTCGGCAATGATATCCGCAAACTTTTTACCTGATTGCAGCTCGGTTTTAAGCTGTTCGGCGGTTATGCCCAGTATATTGGCTATGTCTTCAGGATTGCCGCCAGGTCCCATAAAACCATGGCCCCTGTCATGTCCAGACCCGAAAAAGGCAAAACCTTCATTGGATTTCATTTTATCAGCCTGCTCCTGGGTGAGCTTGCCCTGCTGCACGGCTTCATCGATCATTTGATCTTTGGTAGCCTCCACCGCTGTTTTTACCTGCTCCTCGCTCACCCCAAGATTAGCCGCGAATTTCGATATAAAGCTTTGATAAACGGCGGCGAAATCCGGTTTTTTTGCCTGTTCGGTATCGGCAAAGGCCATACTTGACATAGTCCCCACCAAAATAACCATGGCTAAAAGAATAGATCCAATGCGCCATTTTCTGGATTTCAAAATAAATCCTCCTTTTGAATTGATTTATATTAGCGGTGCACCGACTGTTTGTATATTAACCCTTGTTTCTTAAAGAACACTTAAAAAGATATGTAAAATCCATGCCATATATTGTTAGAATTACTTTTGATATAATTTTTTCACCAATGTCTCCAGATAGTGCTTTTCTTTAATCGATAAATCCCTGGAGGTGCAAATAAAAACCGAAAGGCCTCTTTCCCAGCAGTGCTTGCCAATTTCCTCCAGAACTCTAAAACCATCCACTCCGGGCATGGATATATCCAAAATGAGTATATCCGGCTCCTCCTTTAAGGCCAGTTCAATACCCTTCCTGCCGTTTTCCGCCGTTAATATTTTATAGCCGCGGGGTTCCAGAATCCCGGCGACATAATCCCTCACCGAGGAATCGTCATCAACCACCAGAACAGTGGGATTCCCGCCCAGCCACCGGCATCCAATACTTTCCAGGCTATTAATCAGAACCGGTTTAACCAGCGGCTTCGGCAGGTAAGCAGCGGCAGTCCTGGGGCAGTCACAGCCGGCGCAATTACCCTGCTGCGGACACTGTATTTTACATTCTGACCGCGCCGGGACAAAAGAGTCCTCCCCGTTAGCCAGGGGCAGGGTAAAAGTGAATGTGGCGCCCTGCCCCGGCTCACTCTCCACGGAAATGCTTCCGCCATGCATTTGAATCATTCTTCTGGTGATTGCCAGACCCAGGCCCGTACCCGGGTATACTCCGGCAGAAGCAACATTTCCGGCCTGGTTGAACTCTTCAAATATTGATTCATGACAATCCCCGGGAATTCCTATACCGGTGTCGGAAACCCACAAATGGAGATATTTTTTGTTTTCCCTTGCCCCGACGGCAATCCGGCCGCCCTGGGGGGTAAATTTAAGCGCATTGGACAGAAGGTTTAAAAATATTTGCTTTAACCTTACCGGATCGGCATAAACCGAATAATAATCAGGGGCAACCATGCTGGTTACCTGCAGATTTTTTTGGGCGGCCTCCGCGCTGACAATGGATATTGCCTCCTCCAGTGGGATGGAGGGATCTATTTTTTTCAGATTAAGTTCTATTTTGCCGATTTCCAGCTTGGAAAGATCCAGCAAATCATTAATTAAATTCAGCAAATGCTGCCCGCTGTTATATATTTCACGTATGTATTTCTCCTGCTGCCGGGTTAACCCGCCCACCACTTTGTCCAGCAGCACATCGGAAAAACTAATCACAGCGTTTAAAGGCGCCCTCAGCTCATGTGACAACGCCGCGAAATATTTGGTTTTATTCTCCCCCAGCCTTTCCAGTTCTTTGTTTTTATCTTTAAGCTGCTGGGTGACATTCCTGAGTTCCCCGGCCTGGGCCTGCAATTCCTCGGTCTGTGTCTGCAATTCCTCTGATTGGGAGGCTAATTCCTCACTCTGGGTGGTCAGTTCTTCATTTTGTTGAGCCAGTAATTCGTTGGCATGCTGAAGACGGCTGGACAGGTCATGAGTTCTTTTATAGGACAGCGCATTGTTAATGGCTACCCCCATCAAAGCGCCGATTATTTTCAACTCCCTGGTAAACCGCTCATCAAACCTATGCAGGGATGCCAGGCTCATTACACCCATAACCTCTGTGCCGAATAACAGCGGCACAGCTACAATGCTGACCGGCATTATATTGCCTCCCAGCCAGTTGACCGTATAACAGGTATCTTCGGGTAAATCTGTAATGACCTGAACCTGCCGGGTTCTGACGGAAAGGCTTTCCAGTCCCTCTCCCAGTTTAATTGCCTCTCTTTGCTCCATTAAATGCTGATCCGGGCAATATAATGCTTTACAGTTCAAAACCCCTTTTTCCATATCAAGCAAAAAAATTGCTCCCACCCTAAAAACAAATGACCTGCATACCGTATCCAAACCCTTTTCCAGCATTTTTTCAATTTCCAGGGTGGAGACCAGTGCTTTAAGAACATTCTGCTCGCATTTCTGCATTGTAAAATGATGTCCCAGTTCATCGGACATTGTATTTAAAGCCTGGCCCAGAACCCCGATTTCATCATTTGTCCGGATTTTAACGCGCTTGTGGAAATCCCCTGAGGAAATGGCTTTAGCCACCCCTGCCATGTCGGTGACAGGGCTGATAACCTTGGACAACAACCCGTAGAACAAACCTAAAACCAATAATACCACCAAAAGATTGGTCATGAGAGATTTATATAATTGAACTTTAAGCGGGCCAAATATCTCCGATGTTTCCTGTCTAACGATTAAGCCCCATCGCACTTTGGGTATATGCCGGTAGACAGCTATCATTTCCCGGTTGTTATAACCGGTTCCTCGCCAGAAACCTTCCTCGCCCCTGACAACCCTCAAGGCGGGCTCGGAATCTAAAATATAATTAAGGGCACTTCCGGGCATACCCCGCAAATCGCTGATAACCGTTCTATTATTTGCTATAAGAATAACCTCGCCGGTATTGCCAAGATTAAATCTGCTTTCCAGCAAAGGTTGTATAACAGAGCCTATGTCAATGCGGTATACCAGCACACCCGCATATTCAGAAGCATCCGTAGCCCCGGGTTTATCCGCCGCCACCGGAACGGAAAGAGCTATGCAGGGCTTTTCCGTGGACGGGGACAGGTAAGCATCCTGGAAATACATGCCTCCGGTTCTCAACGGGACGTTGATTATATCATCAACGGGCCGGTAGGAATTTTTGCGGTTTGAATTGCTGGAGGCCAAAATCCGGCCGGATTTGTTTACAAAATAAATTTCGTCGTAAATGCCGTATTGGGCGCTCAGTTCCTTCCAGTAACGCTCCAAATCACCGGCAGCCTGACCGGAATTATTGTTTTCTTCAGTAACCTTATCCACAAATTCCTTCACCAACGGATTTTGCGCCATAACCAGTATTTCATTTTCCCTGTTGTTAAGCCACCGGGTGATATCATTCTTCAATATATCCGCTATAATTGTAAAATTATTTGTAATTTGTTCATTGCTTCTATTTATCTCTTGCCAGTAGCTAAGATAAAGGTTTTTGGCTCCCAGTAAAAGTAACGCCATAAATGTAACCGTCAGCAATTTCAACCGGAGATTGCTTCTCAAAGAGTGCGGCAAATAATTATATAGTCTTTCAAACCGCGATGTCATAAAATTTTCCCTTCTTTATATAATGTCTTCTTAATTAATTGACCGGAAGAAAAACTGAAAAAGTTGTCCCCCTGCCCTCCCGGCTTTGTATTTCAATTCTTCCCCTGTGCTGTTCCACCAAAGAAAAGGAAATACTCAACCCCAGCCCGGTCCCGTTGGGTTTTGAAGAATAAAAGGGCACACCTATTTTATTGATTTTATCAGGCGGTATTCCGGGTCCTGTATCCCTGATATCCATCCTGATTTCATTGTTTTCCTCAACGAACCTTGTTTCAACCACAATGTTTCCCCGGTTTTCCATGGCTTCCATGGCATTTTGCAATATATTCAAAATAACCTGTTTGATCTGGTTGGGGTCCATCATTCCCCGGGGCATGCCGTCACTGGTATTGATATTTAACGATATATTTTTTAAAAAGGCCTGGGGCTCTATAATCGGGGCTATCTCCATAAGGATATCGTTAATATTAACCATTTTATACTCCGGAGGTTTGGGCCTGGCCAGTTGCAGAAAATCTTGAATGACCTGGTTCATCCGGTTGGTTTCATTAATCATCACCTGTAAAAAATCATCAGGTATTGCGGCGGCATTAGATCTGTTTAATAATAGCTGGGCGAATCCTTTAATGGAGGTCAAAGGATTCTTAAGTTCATGGGCCATACCCGCCGCCATCTGGCCGATAATGGCCAGCCTCTCCCGTTCCTTTAACAATTGCTCCTTGTTTTTAAGTTCCGTCACGTCATCGAAAACCGCAACAGCGCCTATTTTTTTACCCAGCAAATTATATATTATGTCGGTATTTATATTTAAAGTCCTCACCCCGCCCCTGCCGGCGATTTCCACTTCATACATGCGTATGTTTTTTTCATTTTCCAAAGTATTTTTTAGTAAACTGGTATTAACAAAAAAAGGAAAGGCGTCATAGTAATATTTTTCGATTACATCATCCTTTCTCACACCCAGCAGTATTTCGGCCCTTTGATTTATAATTTTTATTTTAAGGTTAATATCCACAGCCACGACACCGGCAGACATACAGTGCAATATTGATTCGGCGCTAACCTGTAATTCTTCGAAGGCATTCTTCAAAGATTCCACTTCTGTTTGATGGTCCTTAACCTTTTTAAGTTTAGCCAGGGCTTTTTCCACCACAAGGTTAAGCGAACTATATTTCAGCGGTTTTTTTATGTAATCCGTGGCTCCCAGTTTTAAGGCGGCGGTTGCCACTTCTTCACTGCTGTAAGATGTCATTATAATTACCCCGATACCGGGATGGTAAGTTTTTATTTTGGTCAACAGTTCCAATCCATTTTCCCCCGGCAATACAACGTCAAGAAGAATCAGGTCGGGCGCCTCCTTCTCCAAAAGCGCCCACGCGCTATTGGCGTCAGAAGCCAGAAAAACTTTATTTCCTTCCTTCTCCAGGTATAGCTTGGCAGTTTCAAGATGCATCTGCATGTCGTCAACAATCAAAATCCTCCATTTTTCTGTTGCATCGTCCTTGCTTTCACTAATCATGTTTTCGTCTAAACAAAAACTGTTTAGATTGTCGCAAACCATTTTTATCAACCTCTTTCAATAATTGATCACATTCAGGGCATTTGTTTATAAACATTATCTTTAGTATTTAGTCACTACATTTATCTATTTAATACTTCTATAATAGCATTAAATATCCTGGCATTTATTATTAAATTGCGTGTTATTATTTGTCGCATAACTTAAGATAATGTCTCCTTGACAGGGATAGAATCCGGCAGGTAATAAAAACATATTGATGTAAACCACTTATCGGATAATAAAAAGTAGAAAACCCGGTTCCACCACCGGGTTTTCTACTTTTTACAAATGGGTTAAAGATTTTGATATGAATTTATTCTATTTATTTTTAATTATTTGTAATATCCTCCATGTAATACAATACATAGGCTTTTTCAGGATCCTGGCGGATGGTTTCCATTACCGAAGGTCCCACGGATATTTCACCAACAAAATTGAATTCCGCGGATACGTCAAAGTCTTCCACCCCGGTTATCTTAAAACACTCGAGAACAGGGGATTTATCCTTGGTTTCAATGCCCAGCCGCAAATATTTTTCTCTGGCTTCCTCCGTCGATGCTGCAAAAATTACCCTGGTATTGGTGGGATGTCGCATTTTGGTTTTTTTACCTCCTGACATCTTTTTTATTACAATTTTAATTCACCTGTGCAACAAAAACAACGTTATGTTCAAAACAAAAAAATAAAAACCCCGATAATCCAGGGTCATTATTAACTAAAATAATTTTCAGATGTCCTCTCCATTCTCCTTAACCCCTCCCAGCGCCCTGGCGACATTGACGGCATGTTCCTGCTGGTGGCGGCTTAAGACCTGTTTAACCTGCTCGACATTTTTGGCAAAAACATTATGCCAGTAATGATCCACTTCAAAGGTTTTCACTTTAACAAGCTCCTCAACCGGGTATTTGATCAGCAACCGGTGATCAATACCCTTTAGCAGGGCCATCTCCTTTCCGTCTTCCCCGGTGTTTATTTCAACCACCTTGAAATACAAATCACACTCATCTGATTTACGTCTTACGATATCACCTGCCCTTATACAATCCATGTAAAGCCCCCCCGGAGGTTATTTGTTCTATTTATGTTTATTCCGGCATTTATATGCACGTGCATATTAATAAACTTGGGGTCTTTGCATAACTGATTCCCATGGAGTTTATCATTGCTTGGAAACAGCCTGATTAACTGTTTCTATTCTTTCCAGCACCGGGGGATGGCTGTAGGAAAACCAGCGTATAAAATAATTAGGCGACAGATCGGATAAATTCCCGGCAGCCAGGTTAATATGCAAATTTTTTGCCGCCGCGGGGTTGCCCGTCAGCTGTACCGCCACCAGATCGGCCTCCCGCTCCATGGCCCTGGAAAAATAATTCTGCAAAGGGCTTGAGCTAAATGATACCAGGGTAAAAAACAACATGACAATTATCCAGGTATGGGGAGGATAATGCATGTACCACGGTATGCTGACAGTGAGTCTTATTAGCAGGAAAAGCAGCCCCCAGAGCAGAAAATTACCGGCAATGCCCAGGGCAATGCCCTTTACGATATGCCCCTGGCGCCAGTGGGCCATTTCATGCGCCACAACGGCCTCCACCTGCTCCATGGGATATTTCTCCAAAAGGGTGTCGTATAGCACAATTTGTTTTGTTTTCCCCAGGCCGGCAAAATAGGCGTTGGCTTTAGTGGTACGCTGGCTGGCGTCCATTATCAGCACCTTGTCCACCGGCACCCCGGCCTTGGAGGATAAAGCATCAACCATTTCTATCAGCGACTGGTTTTTAGCGGGCTCAAAGCTATTAAAAAGCGGCGCCACCGCCACCGGCCAGATATAGCTTTGTATCACCAGCCAGACGGATAAAAAGGATGCGCCGACAATCCACCAGGTCCCGGGCCAGCGGTTTAATATCAGGAAAAAAACCGCAACCCCAAGGGAGGTTAGCACCAATTCAATACCGGCCATTTTTAAATAGTCTATCCACCAGGAGCCCATGGTCTGGGTCGAAAAGCCCCAGCGATGTTGCCAGTAATAGTCCCCGTACAGGAGAAAAGGCAGGCTTATCAGCCTTTGCAACATCCAAACCGATAAAAAAAGCACCAGCACTCCGCCGATATAGCTGTTTCCGGCCAGTTCCCGGGCCCAGGAGGACAACCCGGCGGCCCTGCCGCCGAAAACCAGCCAGCCCAGCACGGCGGCCTGTATTAAAAAGCTGCCGATAAAGAACAGTCTCAAAGTAGTGGTATATTCCCTGGCCCGGCTGAATTGATCCGCGGTGAAATATTTAAAAACCTCCGGGTCCGCCCTGCCGGGAAATAATACATACCAGAGATACAGCAGGCTGAAAATCCCCGCTATCAGCATAAGGAAAAGCCAGATGACATTGAATCTCGGCTGCAGCTTAAATCCCTCCCGTTCTCCATGGGATAATACCATAATTATATTGCTTAAAGGGAATAAAATATGCCGCCTATATTTTGGTATGCCGCGCAGGTTTTACCCCGGCGTATTGACGGACAATTCTCCGGCGGCTTTAAGGGTATATTCCACATCTTCCGGGCCAACGTTCAGGTGTGTAACAAACCTTACCAGGTCCGGGCCAAAGGCGCTGCATTTTACCCCTTTTTCACCCAGCATGCGCACCAGGCCGGAAGCCGGTATGCCGCCTGCAACCCTGGCCACCACAATGTTTGTCTGCACCCTGTCCAGTTCAATTTCAAAAACCGGCAATGCGGACAGCCCCTTCGCCAGCACCCTGGCGTGGCGGTGATCCTCTTCCAGGCGGTTTATATTTTTAAGGGCCACCAACCCCGCCGCCGCCAGAACCCCGGCCTGGCGCATTCCTCCGCCCAGGGCCTTGCGATATTTGCGGGCCCTGGCGATAAAGCCGCTGTCCCCTGCCAGCATTGAGCCCACCGGGGCGCCCAGTCCCTTGGAAAGGCAGAACATCACGGAGTCACAATTTGCCGTAAATTCCCTGACATCCTTGCCCAGGAAAACGGCCGCGTTGAATAGCCTTGCCCCGTCCAGGTGCACCTTCAGCCCTTTACTGCCGGCAAAATGGTATATGTCTTTCATTTCATCCGGGAACATTACCGTGCCGCTGCCCCGGTTAAAGGTGTTTTCCAGGCAGACAAGCCTGGTGGCGGGGAAATGAATATCCGCCGGGCGCAGGGCATTCCGCAACACATCCAGGCCCCCGCCCGCCAGCAATCCGTCCAGGGGCCTTATGCTTACACCGGCCCACATGGCCGGGGCGCCCACCTCGTAATAATAAATGTGGGCTTGGCTGTCGGCCAGCACCTCGTCGCCCCGCTCGGTATGCGCCAATATGGCCAATTGATTGCCCATGGTGCCGCTGGGCACAAAAATGGCGTCCTCCTTGCCTACCAAGGCTGCCGCCTCTTCCTGCAAACGTATTACTGTGGGATCTTCTCCATAAACATCGTCCCCCACCAGGGCGGACGCCATTGCCTCCCTCATCTCCCCCGAGGGCAAAGTCAAAGTGTCGCTGCGCAAATCCACCGCTTTAATATCAAACACTCCCCGCATTATTATTTCAGCATTCCCCGGGCCGCAAGCCTCGCCTTCACCGTGGGAAAATAGTCCATGTTGGTGTGAGGCAAAAATTTGCTGCTTACGAATTTATTCATGAAGGTCTGATTGGCGTTCAGCTCAAAATAGGTAATGTTTTTTGCTATGGTCTCAATATCCTTTCTTTTTTCGGAGGAAAGCAGCACCTGCCTGGCCCCCTCGCCGGAACTGTTACCCAGCCTGACCATTTTTTCCCTGGGCAGATCCGGATACAGCCCTATGGTAATGGAGGACTCCAGATCCAGATACTGGCCGAAGGCCCCGGCGGCATAAAACCTTTCAATCTGTTCCAGCCCGCAGCCCACGCTTTCCAGCAGAAGTTCCAGGGCCGCGTTTACGGCGCCCTTGGTTCTCATTAAATTGTTTATATCCGTCTGGGTTACCACTATATCTTCCCCCGCCGGGGTTTCCGCCGCGGGAACCACCACAAATTGCTCCAGGCCGCCTTTAAATTTACCCGCCCGGTCAATTATTCCGCATAAAAACATCTCCGCCAGGCAGTCGATAAGACCGGAGCCGCAGATGCCCACCGGCGGCAGGTCACCTATGGTCCTGTATTCAACCCCGCGGGTTTGCTGGTCGATTCTTACCTGCCAGATGGCGCCCGGCTCAGCCCTCATTCCGCTTCTGACAACCCCGCCCTCCAGGGCCGGTCCCGCGGCCCCGGCGCAGGCGACCAGCCAGTCCCTGTTGCCCAGCACCATTTCACCGTTTGTTCCTATGTCAACCAGGAATGCCAGTTCATCATTACGGTACATGTTTGATACCAGCACCCCTCCCAGCACATCGCCTCCCACATAACTTCCCACCCCGGGCAGGCAATAAACCGGCGCCAGGGGATTGATTTCCAGCCCTATTTCAGCGGCGCCAAGCACCCCGGGCGCGTTGACCACGGAAATATACGGCGCCAGGCAGATTCTGGAAGGGTCCAGCCCCAGCAGCAGGTGAATCATGGTGGAATTTGCCCCGATGGCCGCAGCCGAGATATCCCGCGGCTTAAATGCCACTCCCTCGGTCAGCCTGAAAAATATGCCGTTTAGGGTCTGGAGCACGGACTGGCGCAGCGCTTCCAGTCCGTCCGGCTCGCCGGCCAGATAAATTCTGGTGAGAATATCCTCCCCGAATTTTATCTGTCCGTTATAATCCGCGGCGGTATTCAAAATCCTCCCGGTGCTCATGTCCACCAGATAGGCAACCACCGTGGTGGTCCCTATGTCCACGGCAGCCCCCAGGTGCAGCGAACTGGTATCCCCGGGCTGTATGTCCACCAGGCCGAATCCGTTTTGCAGGCTTCCCACAGTGGCGGTAACTTCCCAATTACCCTGACGGCAGGCCAGGGAAACGCCGTTCATGATATCCCGGGGAACGGCGATTGGGCCGTATTTACCGGAGAGGGCATCCCTCACCCTGTCAACGTCCCCCCTGTTATCCGACAGGTCCGGCTCCACAAGTTTTAAAAAGTGTTTTTCAGTCAACGGGTCTATATTTAATTCCGCTGTGATCCTGTCCTCCAGTATTATTGGAGTTTTTTCCTTACCGGCCATTACACACCTCTACATTTTAATAAAAATATAGAAAATTATATCATAATTTGGTGAGCCAAAAATTTTAAGATTTATACCGCCGGTACTGTAAACCAAAAGGTTGCTCCCTCGTCCGGGCGGCTTTGCACACCCACCTGGCCGCCGTGCAATTCAACTATTCCGCGCACGATGGCCAACCCAAGCCCGCTGCCCGACTGCCCCCTGCTCCGGGAGGGATCGGATTTGTAGAACCGGTCCCAGACAAGGGGCTGTTCCCTTTCCGGTATTCCGGAGCCGCTATCCTTTACCGAAATTCTGATTTGACTCCCGGTTCTGTCAATTATGGCGTTAACCGCACCGCCCGGCGGGGTAAAACGCAGCGCATTGTCCACCAGGTTTATTATCACCTGCTCCATTTTATCCTCATTTACTTTTGCCATATAGCTTCCGCCGGTTGCCTCCACCAATAGTTTCCGGCCTTTTTCCAGGGCCGGGCTTTCAAACCTTTCCATCACCCTGCGCACAACGGCAAGCATATCCACTTCCTTAACTTCAATGGTAACCCGGCCTGCCTCCATCCTGCCCAGATTGAGCAAATCATCCACGAGCCTTTTCAGCCTGTTGGTTTCCTCCAGTATATTGCTCAAGTATTGTTCCTTTTGCGCCTGATCCCTGTCCATGCCGTCCACCAGCGCCTCGGTATAGCCCTGTATTATGGTCAGGGGGGTTCTTAGCTCGTGGGATACACTGGCCACGAATTCCCGCCTGGTGTTATCCATTTTTTCCAGCTGGGATATTTTTTCCTTTAGCTTTGCCGACAGCAGATTTATTGATTCCCCCAGTATGCCGATTTCATCCTTGGACTCAACCGGAACCTGTATGTCATAGTCTCCCTCCGCCATGGACCTGGCCGCCCGGTTCATTTTCAAAAGCGGCTGCACGATGCCTCTGGCCAGCAGCAGCGCCAGCAGCACCGCGGCCAGCCCGCCCAGGGCCAGGGCGTACAGGCTTGACTGCTGAAGCGCCCTGAGGTTGTTCACAATGGGTGCCAGGGGTGTCTGGATCATAACCGCGCCAAGGATTCTTCCGTTCTTTTCAGCCGGAATGCCCACCTGCATTATGTCTGTTTTGAAATAGGGGTTGTATTCCCGTCTCACCAATTGCTCTCCGGCCAGCACCTTTGACACGTCGGCGGAGGTAAAAGGCATTCCCGCGTTTATCTTCTGCTGCATCCCGTAGCCCATACCCATGCCCATTCCCATACCGGCACCGTGCCCCATGCCCATTCCCATGCCCATACCCGGGGCCCCTTCGGACCTCTTCCAGACAATTATTTCTCCCTGTGAATTTACAACCAGCACGCTGGCCCCAAGGGTATCGGCGGTATTTTCCGCCAGGCTGTTTAACTGTGGTTTATCCGATATATCCATTGACCCGGCCAGTTTCAAGCCGCTTTCAATTATTCTCCCGGATTGCTGCTCCAGGTAAATCTTTTGCAGTATTCCGGCCTGAATCAGTCCCGAAAAAACCAGTACCGCCGTTATCAGCACCAGCATGGCGAGCCAGAGTTTAAACAATATTGTCTTTCTTTTCATTTTTCAACCTCGAATTTATAGCCCACTCCCCAGACCGTATGAATATACTGCCGGGCGCCGGGCACCCTGGATATTTTTTCCCTCAGCCGGGTGATGTGCGTGTCCACCGTGCGCGCCTCTCCGAAAAAATTATATCCCCAGACGTTTTCCAAAAGCTGTTCCCTGGTAAACACCCTGCCCGGGGAGCCGGCCAGATTAAGCATCAAATCATATTCCTTGGGAGTAAGCTGAAGCAGCCGTCCATTAACGGTTACCTTCCTGGAGGCCCGGTTTATCCTTAAACCGTTGTGCTGAATATCCTTTTCCCCTTCAGCCGCCTCCGGTTCCTGTTTTCTGGCTCTCCGCAGAACCGCCTTTACCCTTGCCACCAGTTCCCTGGGACTGAAGGGTTTAACCACATAATCATCCGCTCCCAGCTCCAGTCCCAGCACCCTGTCTATTTCATCGCCCCTGGCGGTAAGAATAATTACCGGTATATCCGAGCTTTTTCTTATTTCCCGGCAAACCGACCAGCCGTCCATCCCCGGCATCATCAGGTCAAGAATCACCAGGTCGAAATCTTTTTGGGACAGCGCCCGGACAGCCTGCCTGCCGTCGGCCGCCCCTTCGGCGTCGTAGCCTTCCGCCAGCAGATAGGTTATAACCAAATCACGTATTTTTTCTTCGTCGTCAACCACCAGAATCCTTAAAGCCGCCAACCCTCTCACCACCACATATAATTTCCCCTCTAAAATATACCACAGCCATTGCCCTCCCAAAAACAATAAAGGCGTCAATTAAGACGCCGTGTAATTTTTATAGCCCCCGAACCATGAATATATGCGCATGGCCATCCTTACCAGGGGGTTGTTTACTCTGCTTTCTATATTCTTTTTTTCTTCCTTGTGCCTGTTCAGCTCCTGCTGGGCGAAGCGCAGATTTCTTTGCGCCTCATCCCTTGTCTCCAGCGCCTCCTTCAGATCATTGCTTAATGAATTAATCTCTTCCTTGAGCCCTCTTTCCTCGTGAACAGCGATTTCCAGTGTTCTGTCCAGTTTATTTTTAAGCTCCACTATTTCCGTCTGAAGCTCCGCGACCCTGGTGGCATGCCTGTCTTTCAATTCCACCAGGCGGGCCTTGTTCTCCCTGTCCTTCTCCTTATATTGCTGCAGTTTTGTGAAGAGTGTTTCCAGGCTTGTCTGGTTTTTCCGCAGGGCTTCCCTTAACTTTCTGTTATCCTCCTCGCCGTCCCTGGCCTTTTTGACCCACAGCCTGCACTGGTACAATATACTGTTTGACTTTGCCTCCAATTTCATTATGTGCTCCCTGTATCTGAAAATTTCTTTTTTCCTCAGGGAAAGAAGCAGGTCCTTCTCCGCCATCTGGGTCACCAGCTGCTCCTGCCTGCCGGACTCCTCCATTTTCAGCGCCAGGGCCGCCGCGGTTTCCCGGTAGGCGGATTCTATTTCCCGCAGCTGCCTTTCAATTGCCGCCTGCTTGCCGTTTCTTTTGTCCCTTTCCTTAACCCACCGCTCCCGCTGGCGGGTAAGGGACACCAGGAACCTTTTGGTCAGGGCGTCGTAAGCTATCTGACCGGCGGAATTATAACTCCATACCCCGTCCCCCACCTTTTCAAAATAAGGGAATTTCTCTAAAACTCCTTCTATGGCTTTAATTGTTGTGGGCTTCCAGCTATTCACCAACTCGTATGCCTGATTGGCGGAAAGTCCGCCGGGATGGGTTTTCAACGCCTTGATCACCAGCTGTTTCAATGAGTACCGCCCGGTCTCCACCTCCCACTCGGTGAGCCCCCAGTATCCGTTGGACAGCTGTATGAACCTGCCGTCGGATATCAACCCGGCAACTTCGGAGACCATGGATTTAAACTTTCTTTTATTCTTTGAGCCCCCCCTGTAAACCTCCTTGATGCTCATGGGCTGCTGCCGCTTCAACAATATGGCGTAAAAACTGTCATTGTCCCTTTCCCCCTCAAGGTTAAGACTCCACTGGCCGCTGCCGTTTTCCTCAAAACACCTGTTTTGCTTCAGGCAGCGGCTTACTTTGTCTTCAGCCTGCACCCCGTTAAAATCCCTCAAAATTATTTTCTGTACATGTGGGGCCATCTCCGCCACCGTCATTGTTTCAAAGAAAAAAAGAGTTTTTTTCAGCACATCGGTTAATGAATGGAGTTTGCCATTCACCCTGCATCACCTTCCTTTTATGTTGAATTATTTATCTCCTTTGCATACATTTGATATATACACCATTTATTACCATTTTCCTTTAAATTAACTGTTAAAATTTTCCTACATTTTCACTCCCTGTTCTCCAATTTTCATTGGCTTAAAATTTGTTTGTACAGTATTGTAATCAATTGTATAAAAAGGGTATAATAACACACAAAAGCCTGCTGTAACGGTAAAACTGGTCGCTGCACCCGGTAAACCCAATGGAGGTGGCATTATGTGTGAAAGTATTAACAATCCCCCGGACAGAGTTGTGGAAACCCCTGCGGGAAAGGTTTATATTGAAGGGCCGGTTAAATCAACCGACATCGGGCAACTGGCAATGGAAGAGGATTTAAAAAATTTCCGGCCCCCCGAAAAACAAAAGAAAGCATTGATGCAGATCGCCGATTCAAGGGACGGGATACTATACATAATCAGACATGAAAATACCATTGCGGGATACGTAAGCTTTCACGAACCCGATCCCTATGCCCGCTGGAGCAGGCACCCCAGGATAATGGAGCTTGGGGCAATTGAGATCAGTTCCAAATGGAGAAAATATAAGCTGGCCAAAAAGCTGCTGAAAGTGGCGTTTGAAAACCCGGTTATGGAAGATTATATTGTGCTCACCATTGAATTCAGCTGGCACTGGGATCTGGAAAACACCGGACTGGACCTCTGGAATTATCAGAGAATGCTTACCAGTGTTTTCGGTTCGGTGGGACTTGTAAAAATGCCCACCAATGACCCCGACATACTCGAACACCCGGCCAACGTGCTGATGGTGAGGATAGGAAAGAATGTAAGCGAGGAAGATGTCCGCGAGTTCGACGAACTGCGCTTCATCGATGAAGGTATTTTCTCAAAAAATTAAGCAGCCCCCTGGGGGCTGCTTAATTTTTTTCAGGAGCCAATTCTTATCGAAAGGTGTGCCCCTTATTCAAAACTGTAATTCGGAGCTTCCTTGGTAATCACCACGTCATGGGGATGGCTTTCCCGTAATCCGGCGGAGGTTATTCTGATAAAGGAAGTTTTAGTCTTCAATTCCGGTATGTCCTTGCAGCCGCAATAGCCCATACCGGACCGCAGTCCTCCGATTAACTGGTAAACCGTCTCGGCCAGCGCTCCCTTGTAGGGCACTCTGCCCTCCACCCCTTCGGGAACAAGCTTCTTCTGATTCTCCTGGAAATAGCGGTCCTTGCTGCCTTCCTTCATTGCACCCAGGGACCCCATGCCGCGATATACCTTGTAACTGCGGCCCTGGTATATTTCCACATCCCCGGGGCTTTCCTCCGTTCCGGCAAACAGGCTTCCCACCATTACAACATCGGCGCCGGCGGCAATAGCCTTGGTAATATCCCCGGAGTATTTGATACCGCCGTCCGCTATAATCGGCACGTTATGTTTGGCGGCCTCCATGGCGCACTCGTAAACCGCCGTGATCTGCGGCACCCCGGCACCCGCCACCACCCTGGTGGTGCAGATGGACCCGGGCCCGATACCCACTTTAATGGAATCAGCGCCTGCCTCCGCCAAATCCCGCACACCTTCGGCGGTTCCCACATTGCCGGCTACCAGGGCTATGTTGGGATAGCGGGATCTGATTGCTTTAACTATATCGATTACTCCCCTGCTGTGACCGTGGGCCGTGTCCACCACTATTACGTCCACCTTGGCGTCAATAAGAGCGTCAACCCTGTCCATGGTGTCCGAGGCCACACCAACGGCCGCCGCCACCAGCAGCCTGCTGTTCCCGTCCTTGGCCGAATTGGGGTATTGCCTGGCTTTCTCGATATCCTTGATGGTTATCAGGCCGCGAAGGTTGTATTCCTCGTCCACAATGGGCAGCTTCTCCACCCGGTGATTTTGCAGTATCTCCTTGGCCTGCTCCAGATTGGTGCCCACCGGGGCGGTGATTAAATTTTCCCTGGTCATCACATTTCCCACCGGCTGGGAGAAATTCTTCTCAAAGCGCAGGTCCCTGTTGGTAAGAATACCCACCAGCCGCCCGTCACGGATGATGGGAACCCCGGAAATGCGGTAGCGCTCCATCAAAAGCAGAGCTTCACTAATGGGACTTTCCGGTGAAAGATAGATCGGATCGGAAATTACCCCGTGTTCCGACCTTTTGACCCTGTCCACCTCCATGGCCTGCTTTTCTATGGACATGTTCTTGTGAATTACGCCTATACCGCCCTCCCTGGCCATGGCTATGGCCAGCCGGGATTCGGTAACGGTGTCCATACCCGCGCTCATCAGAGGAATGTTTAACTTAATATCCCTGGTAAGATAAGTCCCTGTGGCAACATCCCTGGGAAGGATTTCACTTGCAGCTGGGACTAAAAGAACATCATCAAAGGTCAAACCGACCTTTGCAAACCTGTCCGGAAACAAAATACCAACCCCCCTAGGCAAATTGTATTCAAATATTATAGCACAGCCCGGTTAACAGGTCATGTGTTTTTTAAACATAAAAAGGGTGGCCAAAGCCACCCAGATTAAAAATCACCGGGCCGGTTAAAAACAGGCCCGGCGCCTAAGACGAAGCCGGACAAGGCCAGGTGCGGATTTCACCGGACTCTCAGTCCTGCCCCATGATGGAACCTACCCCGTATCTCATAAAGTGCTCCCTTAAATGATAGATTAACTTTTCCGTGCAATCAAACTCCTCCGCCATCTCGGAGTCGGTTTTATTATCCTTCAGACCGTCTATGAAATCGTCAAAATCTATGCCCACTTCCTCGGTTTTAAATTTAAGACTGGGCTCGGTGCTCCAGGGCACCCTGGAACGAATAAACTCTTCCATATTTAACCACCCTTTTATTATGTTAATAAATCTTATTTTTTTCCGTTGCCGGAGGTTTTATTACCTGTTAGACAGCTTCTTTTTTGGTTCCTTTTTAAATAAATATATTAATTTCCAAAATTACAGGCTGCTGGCTATAATAGTGTAAACGGCTTTTGATTATTCAGCTAAAAGGAGTGTATTATTTTGCCCCATAAAGAACTTCCCCCGGGTGAAATACATAAAATGCTTACCGAAGAAAAAGTCGGCAGGCTTGCCACCCTGGGCGGCGACGGACCTTATATTATTCCCATGTGTTTTGTGTGGGATAATAATGTGCTATATCTCCACTCCAGGCCTAAAGGCACTAAAATTGACAATATTATCTCCAATCCTTCCATTTGCTTTGAAATCAGCCGGGTTGACAAATGGCTGCCCCGGGAAAAGCCCTGCGCTTATTCCATAAACTACCGCAGCGTCCAAGTATTTGGAAAGGCCCGGATACTTCCCCAGGGTGAAGAAAAGGTCAGGGCTTTAAACTTACTGTCGGAAAAATACCTTGGGGGTGCGCCCTTCGAAGCTGTTTCCCCAAAGGCGGCGGCCGCGGCGGCAGTGATTAAAATACCGGCTGAACACGTATCCGGCAGGCAAAATAATGGCTGAAACATTATTTTTAGCATGAAAAATAGCAATTGGGAAAAATATAAATTAACAAGAGAGGTGACCGCCATTGGAATGGGTGCTAATTAAAAATTTAAAAAATCATTCCGGGCAGGAAGTGGAAGTCAGGGGATGGTTATATAATAAAAGATCCTCCGGGAAAATTATATTTTTAATTGTAAGGGACGGCAGCGGCCTGCTGCAGTGCGTTATAGCCAAAAAAGAACAGCCCGAATTATTCCAACTGGTCGAGGGCATCACCCAGGAATCCTCCATAATTATTACCGGCGCCGTAAGGGAGGAACCCCGTTCACCCGGCGGAATGGAAATGCAGCCGAAGGATATCCGGATTATCAGCATTGCTGAAAACTACCCCATCACCCTCAAGGAACACGGAGTCGATTTCCTGGCCGAAAGAAGACATTTATGGATCAGAACACCAAAACAGTCGGCCCTGCTCAGAATCCGCTCCACCGTGGAGCAGGCCTGCAGGGATTTTCTGAACAGGCGGGACTTCGTGCTGGCGGATGCCCCGATCATTACCCCGGCAGCCTGTGAAGGCACCACCACGCTGTTTGAGCTTGACTATCACGGGGAAAAGGCATATCTGTCCCAGAGCGGCCAGTTGTACAACGAGGCCGCCGCCATGGCCCTGGGGCGGATTTATTGTTTCGGACCAACCTTCCGGGCGGAAAAATCGAAAACCCGCCGGCACCTGATGGAATTCTGGATGCTGGAGGCTGAGGCCGCTTTTTTTGATTTTGAAGACAACATGAAGCTCCAGGAGGAATTGATTTATTACATTATCCAGTCCGTACTGGAAAAACACGCCACGGACCTCAAAATCCTCAACAGGGATGTGGAAAAGCTGCAAAAAATAAGCCTTCCCTTTCCAAGGCTGAGCTATACCCAGGCGGTTGAATTGCTCCGTCAAAAGGGCCGGCAGTTTGAATGGGGGAATGATTTCGGCGCCCCGGACGAGACCGCGATATCCGATAATTTCGATGCTCCGGTATTTGTTCACCGCTTCCCCACAAAAATAAAAGCCTTTTACATGAAGCCGGACCCCTCGGATCCCGGCGTTGTCCTGGGGGCGGACCTTCTGGCCCCCGAAGGTTACGGGGAAATAATAGGCGGAGGTCAGCGGCTGGACGATCTCTCCCTGCTGGAAGAGCGCATCCGGGAACATAATCTTCCCGGGGAGGCCTTTGCCTGGTATACCGACCTCAGAAGATACGGCACCGTCCCCCACTCCGGTTTCGGTCTGGGCATAGAGAGAACCGTGGCATGGCTTTGCGGCACGGAACACGTCCGGGAGACCATACCGTTTCCCCGAACCCTTTACCGGTTGTATCCCTAATTTCTCCCGGAGAATACAATATAATATAAGGTTATTTTTTTAAAAATTATGATAAAATTAGTAAAATTAATATATTATCATCGGAGCCCCGGCGAAATATATTAAACACGGGAGGTGGAAGAAAGAATGATCAAACTGATGATCAAAGGCTTCGCCTATGACGTTAGCGGCAGCCCGATCATATTGCTGACTGATGAGGAAGAAGAAAAAGTCCTTCCCCTCTGGATAGGAATGCTGGAGGCCCATTCCATTGCCCTGGCCGTTGAAGGAACCGAACTGCCCCGGCCCATGACCCATGATTTGATACTGAACATCTGCAAACAGTTCAATGCCGCCATTTCCGAGATTATAATAACCGACCTGAGGGACAACACCTTTTATGCCAGCATATATATAAGCACGGAGACTGCGACAATACCCATGGACGCCAGGCCCAGTGACGCCATTGCCCTGGCCATCAGATCCTCCGCCCCCATCTACCTGAAAAACGAGCTGGCGGACAACATGCTGTCCATTTCAGAACTGATTGACGAAGAGACCAGAAAAGAAATAGATAAAATTTTCAACATGAAGGATTTTAAAAAATCCCTGCACTAAAAAACCGGGATTCTATCCTTAATCCTGGAACCCTTGGCGGATTCTTTTATTTGCGGTTTAAAAAACAAGGCATTGACAAAGGAAATAAAGATAAATGGCCTTCACAGCAAGGCCATTTATCTTTTAATAAACCTCCACGATAACGGGGACTATAAATCATATCCGCCACATTGAGTCCCCTTCTATAAATAAGAAACTTAAGCCGGCACAGCAGGTGTGTACAAGGAGGTTGCAATTTGAAAAGATTTGATTTGCCCGGCGATTACCGGGAACCTGAAACAATTGAAGACCTGCACCGTCCCCCGGGCTCGCCCCACCCCAGGGAAATAAAATCCCAGCAGGCCCAGTTGAAAAGCGGGCACGACCATGGACACGGCAAGGATATCAAGCTTCCCATGTCTCACAAAACCAAAAGCCAGGGATAAAAAGTAAACACCGGGTTTTCCCGGTGTTATTCCTTGCCTGTGGCTGTTTGCCTTCATTGACAAGTAAAAACTGCTGGAATATATTTATCTTTAAACCATGAATATTAAATGAGAGGTTTAATGAGTTGCCCGGACAAAATAACAACGGTATAATATCACGAAATTTTATACTGGGCTTTGTGGCCAACTTTCTTTTTTTCGGCACCAATTTTTATCTAGTGCCGGTGCTGCCCCTGCACCTGGACGGACTGGGCGGCACCAGGGCACAGATCGGACTGGTGATAGGGGCGTTTTCCCTGACGGCTATTTTCCTGCGGCCAGTGGTTGGCAGGATCTCCGACATAATTAAAAAGAAATGGCTGATGGCGCTGGGGGCTTTGATTTTTATCGCCGCTCCGCCTCTGTACGCCGCCACTGAATCTATATATATACTGGCCATTGTCAGGATATTCCACGGCGTCGGCATCGCCTCCTTCGCCGCGGCGTCGGCCGCCCTGGTTCCTGAAATTGTTCCCCTGGAAAAGCTTGGCCAGGCCACCGGTCTGTATGTCACCTCGGTTAGCATTGCCACGGGCCTTGCCCCGCTTCTGGGCAGCCACATGTCCGCCACAACGGATTTTGCCGTGCAGATGACAGTCCCGAGCATTGCCTCCCTGCTGGCTCTGGTTATGGTATTACTGATAAAGGAACCCGCGCCCCGAAATGCCGGAAATACAACCCCCTTCTTTGAAGTGCTCAAATCACCGCATGTTATGGTGCCAACATTGATATTCACCGCCTGCTCCTTTTCCCTGGGCACAATAACCGCCTTTTTGCCGCTTTATACAATTAGCTGGGGTTATAACAATTCCGGTATATTTTTCAGCGTTTTCTCAGCAACCCTTATAGGCATGAGATTTTTGGCCGGCGGCCTGCCCGACAGGTTCAGCAAGACCAGGGTGATTTTCCCTTCGCTGCTGCTTTTATCCTTTGCCCTTGCCCTGTTGTCGGCTGTTCGTACCCCCCTAACGCTGGCGCTCAACGCGGCTCTTTACGGCATCGGCTACGCCCTGGCCTACCCCAGCCTTAATGCCTGGGTGGTTGAGCACTCACCCGTTGCCGGACGCGGTCTGGCCATGGGAGTTTTTTCCGCCTCGGTGGATGCCGGCGCCTTTTTGGGGCCCGTGTTCATGGGCATAATTTGCCAGTACCTGGGTTTCAGCACTGGTTTTTTGCTTTCGGCGTTGATACCCTTATTGGCCCTTTGCCTTTTTAAGACAACCATAGCCGGTGATGACCTTCGGGTCACTCAAGCATGTCAAGCTCAAAGTGAAAATGAAGCAGCAACAAAGCCCCCAGCATTTTGAGAGCACACTTCACCACCCGGCCACGGCCGATCCCGGATGAGCCCATGACTGCCAGATCCCAAAAAGACCATACTCCCAGGGCCAATCCCCCGGCGCCGCTCAGAACCGACAATAACGCTTCCACAAAAAAACACCCCCGGGAAAATATATGAGGGGCGTTTGCTATAAATTCATTACCATATGGAAAGGGATGTGAATTTATGAAATATATTATAATAATATATTTTATTGTGGTAACGGCAATGATCCTGATGATACCGGTCAAACTTCTCACATCCAGGCAAACCCGGTGTCCCGCCTGCGGCGGTTCCGTGCTGGTGTCAAAACGGGGCAAAATATCAAGCTGCCCCCACTGCGGAGGGCGCTTGATTTAATGCCGGCCAATTTATTTTCCGGATCTTTTAAGCTCATTAAAGGCAGAAATCCCGCTTCCTGAACTCGATTTAAAGGCAGGCTGCGTTCACGGCAAGGTATTTAACGATTCCGAAAGAAATTTTCTCCGCCAGTTTCTTTTGATAATCCTGGTTTACCAGGTTGTCCCTGTCCGCCGGATTGCTGAGATAGCCGGTTTCCACCAGCACCGCGGGAACTCCGGAGTTTCGGAGAATAAAATAGTCGTTTGATTTAACGCTTCTTTTCGGGGGTGTTCCGGGAATCTGCCGCAGTTCATCCATAATGTATTCAGCCAACTCTTTACTCCCCGGTTTATCCGGATAATAAAAAACTTCAGATCCCCTGCAGTTGGACATCCCGAATGCGTTAACATGCAGGCTGACAAGCAGCACCGCTTTGTTTTTATCCACCAGATCCAGCCTTTTTTTTAAATCGTAACGGTGCGCCTCCTTGCCATGCAGTCCCACCACCGCCAGATTGTAATCCCCGGTTCTGGTGAGCGTCACTTTGGCTCCGGTTTCCTCAAGGGTTTGTTTAAGCTTTTTCGCCACCTCCAGATTAATTTGCTTCTCGTATATACCTTTGCGCACAGTACCTGGATCAAACCCGCCGTGACCGGGGTCAATCAATATCACCTTTCCGCTCATGAAAGCAATTTCGCTGGCCCAGGAAGCGCCGGCAAGGGCCGGCAGCATCAAACAGGTAAAGAGAACCAGTATAAATTTTGCCATCACTATCCTCCGGTGAAGATTATCTGTACCGGAACCCAGGTTTATTTAAGTTATTATGGCGCAAAAATTGTTTTGTTATTTAACGCCCGGGGAAGTTTATAGCACCCTTCAAAGCATTGTTCTTTTAAATCCATCAGTCACCGCGGCCTGCCGCGCCGCTGATTAACAAAATCCTGTTCTTTGCCGTTTGAAACCTTTGCTGTTTGAAAAGCAAATTTAACCAAATCATATATCCGGGAAAACTCTTCCGGCGTTTCTCTTCTGATAATCATTTTTTTCTCCTTTTGTTGAATTTCGTCCCTGCGAAACCTTTATTTTCAGCGGGTCTATTTAAAAATATTAAAAAAAAGTATAAAATTTAACCAGAACTCCTGCATTTTTACCAATATATTATGGACTTTCTCTCTTGACAGCGAGGGTTTAAGTTAAAATGGTTATAATGATTCCGGTTTTAATTGGCGCAATGTCCGCCACAGCAGTTTTTACAATTATTTATTTTTCCTTATATCTTCAAAGCCGGGAGCGTTATGTAGCTTACTGGACCTGGGCCTTGTTTATAAACCTGCTCGGACTGCTGTGGCTATTGGATTTATTTATACCGGAAAACAGGTTTGTATTACCCCTTGATATACAAAACCCCATACCGGCAGATAATATAATTCCTTTTGCCGCTCATAATCTAACACTTTTTTTCTACCCCCTGCTAACATTTATTGGCAGTTGCCGGTTCCTTAATATACCCGTCAAAAAACATATTATATACGTCACTATGGCAGTCAGTGTTTTTAATGTGGCAGGCATATTTTTGCTATTACCTTATTATATCTATATAATTCCTACAATACTTAATTTGGTTTTACTATACTTTGTTCATGCAAGATTGTTTTTGCAAAAAAATAAAAAGAGTATTGTTGGCTGGTTTTTGATTATGTACGGCATACACCTGTTGGATTATCCATTTATTATACGGATTGGGGACGCCATTGCATGGGGTTATCTTATTGCCATGGCCCTTATTATGGGCATCTCCGCCGGTATTTTAATCCACTATTTAGAAAACAGAAACAACAAACTGACTCAAAGTGAGGCCAGGTTCCAGGAGTTGTCCGACTCTTTACCAGACGTTGTTTTTGAGGTTGACCTGCGGGGGAGACTAACGTACGCTAATAAGAATGCGTTCGCATTCTTTAAGGCAACCCGGGAAGATTGCGGCCAGATCAATGTTTTTGATTATATAGTTCCGGAAGATAGGCCCGGGGCCAAAGAAAACGCTCTAAAAATATCGGCTGGTATGGAAAGCAGCCTTAACGAATATATGGGGCTGCGCAGGGATGGCACCAGATTTCCGGTAATCATCCGCTCGACTCCGGTTATTAGAGATGGGAAGGCCGTCGGGCTTAGAGGGTTTATTATTGACATTACCGAGCTCAAAAACAATGAAATGCTAATGCAATACCTGAGCTGTCATGACTCTTTAACAGAATTATTGAACCGGCACGGATTAACACATGCCATTGAAAAGTTTTTAAAAACTAATAACGGTAAGGTTGGCGTCGGTTTTATCATCTGCGACGTTGACGGTTTAAAGCTGGTCAACGATACCCTGGGCCACGATGTTGGTGATAAGCTGCTTAAAACGGCGGCCGGCATAATTAAAGAAATAACCAGGCCGGAAGACATTGCCGCCAGGGTAGGTGGAGATGAGTTTTGTATAGTTATTCCACTAACCGATGACGGCATAGTACCTCGCACGGTTAAAAAACTGCAGCGAAAAATTGAGATTAATAATAGCCAAAATCCTGAGCTGCCGTTAAGTATTTCTATAGGTTACGCATTAAGTCCCGGCGGTAAAATTAACATTCAAAGTTTATTCAAAGAAGCAGACGATTACATGTACCGGCAAAAATTGCACCATGGCACCAGCAGCAGAAGCGCCATAGTACAGACCCTGATGAAGGCATTGAGAGCCAGGGATTTCATAACCGAGGGCCACGCGGACCGGCTACAGCAACTGGTCTGTTACATAGCGTCCGCCATAGGCCTATCCGAAAGGCAAATAACCGACTTGCGTTTGCTTGCCCAGTTTCATGATATTGGCAAGGTAGGCATACCCGATGGCATTCTTTTTAAACCCGGCCCTTTTAATTCTGATGAAAAGAAAGAAATGGAACGGCATTGTGAAATAGGGTATCGCATAGCCCGTTCATCTCCGGAACTTGCTCATATAGCCGAATTTATATTTAAACATCACGAATGGTGGAATGGCGGCGGCTATCCCTTAAAATTAAAGGAAGCTGCGATTCCCCTGGAGTGCCGCATATTGGCCATTGCAGACGCTTACGACGCCATGACCAATGACCGCCCCTACCGCAAGGCCATGTCGAATATTGAAGCCTTGGCTGAGATAGAAAGTAACGCGGGAGTTCAGTTTGATCCCTTTTTAGTCTCTAAATTCCTCAGTATTGTTGAAAGCGGCCTTAAAGAACAGGGCGTTAGCTAATCAGGGGTTATAACCCACCAGGCGCGCATTGAAAATTATGGGTATTTGTATGACAAAGAGGGCTACCAGATAATAAAACAGTAAATTGTGGTAAGAATCCAAAGCCCACAAGACCGTACTATTGAAAGTAAATATTAACTTGGAAAGAAGTGTTAAAATGAGCTCTTTAAAACATTTTATTAGTCTTTTGCTGATTTTGCTGGCGGGTTTAATTCCTGCCGCTCCCGCTTTCGCAGAATGGACGGCCACAGTGACAACCGCCGACAGTAAACTGATTAACATTGAAGGACTGCTGTTTCAGGATAACCGTGTGTTGGCCCCCGCGCGCAGTCTGGCGGCTGCTCTCCAGGCGCATGTGGATTGGGATTCCGCCACCGGCACGGCAACGGTAACCAAAGGGAGCGATACAATACAGCTGGTTTACGGCAGCGGGGAAGCGATTAAAAACAGCCGGCGCGTCACACTGGACGTACCGGTGCAAATGGCCGGGGACAGGCTTATGGTACCTTTGAGATTTGTGTCGGAAGCCCTGCATGCTTCTGTTCAGTACAGCCTGCTTAATGATACCGTGACCGTAATCTCCTCTCCTCCTGAGAAACCGGTACTGGAGTACAATTCTTCTTTCCCGGCCAGGGTGGCTTTGACCAATAACGGTGACTTGTGGCTGGTGGACGGCACTAAACCCGGCTCCGGGCCTGTGCAGGTAACCAGGGGAGGCACCGCGGAAATTGAGGGCTGGTCTCCCGACGGCCGGTGGCTAATGTATCGATACAGTGAATCATCCAAAGACTATGACGATACATACTACTTATGGGCGGTAAAAGCCGACGGCACCGGGGCATTCCAGATTGACCCGAAACGCGTGCACGGCACACCTGCCTGGTCGCCAAAAACAAATATTATTGCCTACAGTACCCAAAGTTCCAAAGAAGGCTATGAGCCTGATGGAAATCTAAAATTAGCTTTTCTTGACGGCACAGATAACGAAAAAACAACAACCTCCCTGCTTTTACCGGATAACAGCGGTGTTGACTGCTTTTCCTGGGCGCCTGACGGTAAAAGCCTTGCTGTTTCCATACCTCGCAGCCAAAAGCAGCCGCTGTTAATAAACAGGGTCGACTTAAACGGGGAAAGCGCCAACCTGTTGACAGACGGCCAGCCTTATCCGGCAGGCGAGTATCAGTATTTGTTAAACCGGTCCGCCACAGGTCTTAAATGGTCGCCGGACGGGCGCTATCTCGCATATTACATGGAGCCGGGCTCAGCCTCCATGACGGCGGACGGCGTGAACATTCAAGTGCTGGATTTAAAGCAGACGGAACCTCCCCTGGAATTGGGAAGCGGGTTGGGATATGCCCAGTGGCTGGCCTGGTCTCCCGATAGTACCAGGCTGGCTTATATAAGGGGCTATGGCCGTGACGCAGCGGTGGACAAGCGCCTTTATATTGCGGATATGCAGGCGGGCGGTAAAATTATTGATTGCGGGGGCGCCGGGCAGGTGGATTCCCAGCCGGTCTGGTCACTCACTAAACCATACGGCCTGCTATTTTGCCGCGGAAAAGAGAATAATTGGATGTCCGGAACGTCAAACTTTCAGGGAAAGGTACTGGTACCCGGGCAGCGTATCTGGAGCATGACAGCTGATGGGGAGAAGAAGAGCCTTACCAGCGGTCAGGCCGATACTGCCGATTATGCGCCGAGACTTTCCCCGGACGGGAGTAATTTGTTTTATTTGAGATTACAGCGCTATGATAACGGTTCATTGTATTATAAGCCCCCCGCCGGCGGCCGTGAGGTGGAATTAATACGTGGAATTACAGGCAGTCCGGGATTTTACGGCAGTTATTATCCTGAGATGTTATGCATTTACATGGTAAGATGACTAAAGCAGGATTTTTATTTGAATTTCTAAGGTAATATACATTTTATCTCTACGAAATTGCTGCGATTAATCACTAAGTATATCCAGGATGTCTCCAGTTAAGGATTAATTTTGAAATATAAATTGCCCTGATTTCAAAACTGAAATCAGGGCTGATTTTTTGATAACGCTATTTGTCCGCCGCTTACTTCAAAATAAGCATCTTTAAGGCTCAACCGGCTATTCACTGCCTGTTGAGCCTTAATTTTGTCTGTTCCTTAATGTACGGAGCAGCACCAGTCATTTTTACCTGGGAGCAGAAGTTACAACATTAGCTACTACGGCAGTTGCCGCGATCCCGGTGTCGAACTTTTTAGCGCTGGGCATGTCATACAGAGCCGGTGCTTTTTCATCACCGGAGTTTATTTAGCAAGAAAATACTGCAAAAAGACAGGAATATATTTTCAAATAAAACATGAATCTTATAGTTAATTTGAGATATCCCTGGCGGAGTTATCATCCACTTGTCTAACACTTAAAACAACACCGGCAATAACAATCGCCCCACCTATTAATTGGTTAACCCGTATCACTTCATGGAGGAAAATTACTGAGGATATGACGCCAAATACAGGTACAAGGTTCAATAAGGTCACGGCAGAGCTTGGAGACAACTTGCGCAGTCCGAAATTATATAGCACAAATGCAGTAACAGAGCAGAATATTCCTAAATAAAGCAGTACCAAAAATGATGTTAATGTCGGTATCTGCCAGCTTGCTCTTTCGACCAATGCCAGCGGTATAAATGCAATCGTTCCTGCGACGGTTTGGTAAAAAGACACGGTAATCATGGAATATTTTTTTACCACTTTTCGAGTCACGAAATTGTAAAACGCCCAGACTATTCCTGTTGCTATTAATATAATATTACCTATTAGCTGTTGCTTTCCTCCATCCCCATGGTTGCTGTCAACTAACAGGTAAACTCCTACGATAGCCGTTGCAATTCCAAATAACTTTACCCATGAAATTTTCGTTCTGTAAAGTAATAATTCAAAAAGAGCGGTAATTGCAGGGTAAGAAGCTACAATAAGGGCGGCATTTGAAGCTGTGGTTAACTTTACCCCAATATTCTCCAAAGCAAAATATATTGTAATTCCAAGTATCCCGCTAACTGAAATAAGCCCCATGTCTTTCACAGTAGGCTTTGTAAAGTCCCTCTTAATCAGGAAAATTATCCCTAGAACCACAGTGGCAATAACAAAGCGTGCCGCACCCAGGGTTAAAGGTGAAAACGAAGTATAGGCTATTTTTGTTCCGACAAAAGATGTACTCCATATGATAATGGCGAGTATTGCAGCTAAAAAATACGAACTATCTTTCGAGATTTTTACTGTTTTTAAACTTTTGTTTTGTGGTTCGACAATTGTAGCCATTTTTAAAACTCCTCCAGCTAACATAAATAAGTAATGGCACTAATTTTTACCAGAAACATAAACCATCAGCATTATATTAGTAACTAACTTGGTAGCTACTAAACATCATATATTCCAGACATTTTTTTTGTCAAGTATTTAATGGTATACTAAGTTGACTTGCTTTAAAGTTTGGGGAGAAAGACTTATGAAACCTGATATAATAAAAATTTTACAGGATTTGGGATTTACAGAGTATGAGTCAAAAACATATTTAGCTTTACTTGAGAAATCACCCATTTCAGGATATGCCGTCGCTTTAAATTCAGGAGTCCCCAGGTCTAAAATTTATGAAGTATTGGGTGGATTGGTAGCACGTGGAGAGGTCATTATGAGCCCTGGGACCCCTGCATTATACACTCCGCTGCCTCCGAAAGAGTTACTGGAAAAAAGACGGCGTAAAGCGGAAACTACACTTGATCTGGCTCAAAATGCCCTTGAACAATATATGTATAATAAAGAAAACAGAGAAAACATTTGGAATATTACAGGACGAAAGGATATATTAGACCGTGTCAGGGAAGTCATAAGAAACGCAAAAGGACATATTCTGGTTGAAATATGGAAGGAAGATGCGGAAGAATTAAAGGAAGAATTTATGGAAGCATCAAAAAATGGCGTTAAAATACTAATCGTAGCTTATGGAAATTTGGAATTTGGCTTTGTGCAGGTTTACCAACACGACCTCAGCGAAGAAATAACCGGCGAATGGGGCGGGCGTTGGATTGTTTTGAGTGCTGACGGCAGGGAAATTGTGGCAGGAATAGTGTCGTTAGGGGATGACAGCCGTGCCGCATGGACAATGCACCCGGGTTTAGTCATGCCTATGACCGAGGTTATTAAACATGACATTTATATTATGGAAATACTAAAGGAGCACCGTACTATTCTCGAAACCAGTTTTGGCCCAAATCTTATTCACCTCCGTAACCGTTTTAAGTTCGGCTCGACAGGGGTTAGTATTGCATCCAAATTGGGAATGTGAAAATATGAAATTAAAAATTTTGAGAGATAGTTTTCGTGTTCGTGGAATTCTCTTGAGTGGTATCTTATATGTCCCGGCCGGGGTGGAAATAGAATATGTCCTAACTCCTCGGACAAAACACATTTAGGACTAAACATGTTCGTGACATATTTTGCACATTACTCATAATCTCTTAGTATCAGGTTTATATCAGCTCCACCGTAATATCTTCGTGTCTTTTTTCATAAAACACCATGCGCCACTCCACCTTGTCCGCCGGCTCAAAGTGCAGTGCGGAGCAGGCTGCATGGAGCTGGCCTTGGCCGCTGCCGCCGGAAATGATGGCAGTCGGACCATCCGCGCCGCCAATGATGCCGATGCAAATGCTGCCAGATGCCTGCGGCTCATAGGGATAGGTGCGCTTCTGCCGGGGTTGGTCGGAACGGACGCAATCAGTGACAGTGAATGCACTATCAGGCAGATCCGGCGAGAGCGTATAGCGCATCACAGTATAGTGCGTCGGGAGTTCCTGATTTTGCCTGACAAAATGCTCACGGGACATTTCCTGCCGCTCATATTCCTGCACGGTCAGCGTATGCTGTGCGCCGGTGGTCGGGTGTGTAAACGCGATGCGCTCACCAGGCGCTGATCCATGGAAATGCGGTCCCGTCATAGCGACAGGCTCCTGTATCAGAGTTACGCTGAGCGTCGTTAGCGGCGGTTTGCGTTTCTTCGTCCAGGGAAAAGCAGCGCGCCAGATTGCCCAGCCATAGGCAGGATCAAGGCCATAATGCCGGGTCGCGCTCTTGGCCTCAAGGTCGTTGCCCTCCGGGAAGCAGGGATTCCATGACACGCCGCAGCCATGAGATACTGAAAGGACAGTTCCATTCAACACAACTTCAGCATTTATATTGATGAACAGCGGATTTTCTCCATCGATCTGCATCTGCTGTTCATCGGTAAAGTCGGCTCCATCGTTCTCAATAGAGAGATTCCACTTGTCCACAAAGGAACGGATGCGCTCAGTTGGAACCTGTACGCAAAAGTCTACGACCAGGCCTTTACTGCAGATGTAAATCGCCGGAATATACCAGACTTCATCGTTCCAGACAAACTGCTTATCGAGAGAAATTTCCTTGCCGGCTCTTTCACGGCCATGACGCCCCCAAAAGTTGCCGTCAAAGTAAACCCTCCATTCGGGTATCTTCGGCTCGGCAGGAACCCACTCATAGTAATCTTCCGTATATTTGATGCGACTGTAATCAAACCCAGCCTGCAGCTTTTTGATATAAGCAAAGGGCTGCTCCATTGGCGCGAGCAACAGCATCTCCCGAATGGCATCCAGCACAGCCTGCTGTTCAGCGGTAAGAGGATTGTCCTGCAGGAAGGCGTCAAACTGCGCCTGTTCCCAACAGTACACCTGCTCCAGTGCCGCAGCATCGCCGCAAGCCAGCAGGAGCCGCAGAAAGTCCATAAAATCTCTTGCCACCGGTTGCACATAGTTTCCCGGTGTGTTCATCGGGCTGACGGCAAACACCATTTCGCCAAAGCCACGTACGAAGCAATAGTGGATACCATCCACACCGGCCCAGCCAATCACTTTCGCACCCTTGGGTGTGCAGAAGTAGTTGCTTTTGCTCTCGCCACGATCCAAGCCAATGCGGGAGCCGTCAATATTCAGTTTCAGATATCTTTCATAAATGGTTGCCATCATGACCTCGCGTTCTATGTATTCCCTGACTAATCTGGATTTATTGCCTGTCCCAGTAAAGTAGGGAGATTTGCTGTCGTTGGGTGTGATCCCATTTTTGCTAGTAATACATGGGCTGCAACTGCTTCCATTAAGTCTTTACCAGTAACTACAATATAGATAACATGTAATTTGACGATTTGCATATTAATGGTCAAATCGTAAAGCAGTGTTTTTTAACCCTCAATACAAAAAGGATTCCGGGCATCCAATACCTCTTGTATAATCACAATCGGATCTGATGCAGTCATCTAAGATTTCAGGGTTATTTTGAAAATCCAGATTGGGCAGACTCTTAAATATATAAACCAGATATTCATAAGGATCCAAATCATTGGCAGTCGCCGTTTCAATAATGCTGAATACCAGGAAGGCGTTTTCTCGCTGGATGCACCGAAACGCTGCTTGGCCATCTGCAGGAGTGCCTGGGTCAAGCTTCAACGTTACGTTCCAGATCTTCAATCCGTTTCTGTTTATCTCATTTTCTTTGAGAAGCATCTTTTCTGAATATTCCGCGTGAGGTTGAATAGCTCGACCGCACGAGTTGAACACCTCGACCACCAAGATTGAACACGGTTACCGGCGCCTTTGAACACCACACACGCGGTACTATGTTGTTACACGCAAGTGCGTGAATACAACATAGGAGGTCATCAATATGACCAATTACCGCGATATTCTAAGGCTTGCTATTTGTTCCACCGCTTACCTGTTTGCAAGTATATCTGATAATTATCAACAACCCATATATCTATCCAATTCACTCTAATGGGTGTTGTTGTGTATCTACAAAGATTTCTCTGAATCATCCATTTTCTATAAGTGAGTGGTGTGTTATAAACTCTTCCCTACGGTAGTTTTTAAAAACTCACCATTGGTAAAAAGATTATTAATTAACTCTTCTACTTTGCCCCACCCAAAATACCCTGAGTGACAGCAGGTATTCCTTAGCTCCCTGAAATCAAGCAGATCTCTGTAATATGTGTCCCACCACTTTTTATCACATAGCTCGTTATTATGCGTTGCCTGTCTCTGCACCAACTGCTCTCGCTTACTTTCCTCCTTCAAAACCTGTGTGAAGGTTCCAACAGTCGCCTTTTCAGGCTGTATCTGAGACAATCTGGTCCTATTGGTACTTAGATTCGGGAAAAGCTTCTGAAAGCTGGGCAGCAGACAGTCTTTTAGCTGCAGTTCCATTGCTTTGCACAACATGATGCCGCTGCAGGAGTAATCCATATGCTCCAATTGATATCGGTCTTTTAGCAATGCAAAAAGGGAATAGAGCTTGAGGCCCCATGTAATCCTCTGCTTCACCTTTGGCTCAATGCGTTGCAGATGGAGCCGTGAAAGGCCAAATGTGGCCAAATCTTCTTTCGGCAGATTATTCTGGTCGGTCCATATGTCAGAAATCGCCTTCAAAAAGGTGCTGACCATAACATCGTTGATCTCATCTTCCACCTGAAAGGACTCGCCGGATGGAACCTGCTTCAGCAAAGATTTTACCTGGCTTTGGTTAGCGGCTGACTCCGGGTGCTCAGCAATTTCGTGTAACGCACGGATGGCATAACTGTCCATGATGCATTTTACCTGCTGCATCACATTGGAATGCTGCCAAACGATATAGTCTCCAATGATGTACAAGCGGTACTTGGCTCTGGTGACAGCGACATTTACAATGTTTGTGTTTACCCAGCGCACCGCGGGAAGAGCATTTTTATCGCAGCCGAGTAGGAAGATTACCTCGTCGGCCTCCTTTCCCTGAAAGGTATGGACAGTGCCAATATGGGTCTCCGCCCAATCCTTAATACGCCTGTTGTCCCGGTATTCGGGCGAGTTTTTCAGTTCTTTCTTGAGGCCCTCCTTTACTGTGGTAAAGGGAGAGATCATATACAGGCTCGGCGTTTCCTCTGTTTTCGAAAACGCCTGCAAAATAAGCTCTATTGCCTTCTGGCCCTGTGTCTTCACATAGTGGTCTTTGGCCTTGCTGTTGTTTTCGGTACCACACACATTGATCCAGCGGGAACTCTCCAGACAGAAGTTTGCCTCATCTTCCGGTTTGGGCTTCTGCGTCTGCTGCTTCATAGTGTTGTCATACGAGATGGCGTTCGATATTTCATACATAGGGCTGATGCATCTCCGGTGCACCACCAAGGGGCATCCGACCCAGGTTTTATGCTCTCCCGATGGATCCGTGTAGTATGTACCGATGGGGTTGATGCGATCTGCAAATTCCTGAACGGAACGGCTCTTTGATTGATATAACTGGTTTTCATCATTGCAGATGATTTTTTTAATTGTATTCATCTCTGCGGTAACAACCGGTTCCACCTGCTTTGGGTCACCCACAACAATGGCACGCTGGCAACGGTACAAAGCTCCCAGTGCCATTTGGGGCTGGGCCTGACCTGCTTCATCAATAATTAGCAGGCCAATCTCGCCCCGTTGCTTGATATCCGACAGCATGCTACCCACAGAGGCAAAGGTTGTGGAAAGCACGGGCGTCAATAGAAAAAGGGTATTCAACAATGCGCTAAAGCAGCTTTCCCGGTCTCTGAAAGAGAAAGTCGCCAACTTGTCCTCGTTGTCTTTTTTCAAGCGCCACATTAGAGCGAGATTCTTGATGTTGAAAAAACAGGACTTGGAAGCCAAAAGAAAGTTCTTATGCACCTGCAAGGCAAGGTGAAACAGCTTTTCCCGCTCCCGGTTATACTCAATGGTAAACCATGGATTCAAAACCTGTGCTTTGGTGTTTTTTACTTCCGATTTGCTGTCGTACATTTGCCAAAATGCTTCGTCCAGAACAGTCATTTGGTGTAAAATATCTTCTGCCTTTTTGGCAGCCTGCAAAATGCCCTGATAATCCACCTGGACCTTTTTAATCGCATTCTTAGCATCAGCTATCGATTGATGCATCTGATCCATTTGGGCGGCGGATGTTTTTGTTAGGTCGATAGCTTCCTGCCGCTCCCGATTAATCCGTTCTGCTTGTAAGGACAGCTCATCGCAGCGTTTTTCTTGTGCTTGCATTTGCATAAGGATTTGCTGTAACTGGTTGTTATGCTTATAATATATTTCTTCCTTCCGGGAAAGCTCGGCATATTTTTCATCAATGGTTTTGATAAGCATGCTGACTTTTCCAATTAGCCCGAAAAACCAGTCTTTCACACCGCGCTTACCCTCAAGCTCCATGATTTCCTGTCGAACGTCTTGGATGTTGCTCACTGATTCCTGTATAAGATTTAACTGACGTTCTTTTTGTGTTTGCAGAGAACCAGCCGTTTGTGTTGCCTCTTGTTCTGCTACCGCCAATTCTTGTTGTTGGCGCTCCAATTCCGCAGTCTTTGCTTGAAGCTGCTTGATATGCTGTCTATTTTTCTCTATCGTTTCGAACAGATGGCTACATTGCTGTTCAAGCTGGGATTTTTTCTTCAAAAAATCACATCTCGCGTGACTGACGGTCCCAATACGCCGCTGTATTCCTTCCACTGTGGCAAGCTGATTTTTGAATTGCCGCACGGCTTCGGTATACTGCCCTTTGCGCTCGGTAATTTTATCATTCGTGCCAAAATCCTGGATATAAGGAAGGAGAACCTTTTGAGCATAGTGAGTTATATTGCTTGCCTTACCGAACGGCGCGGAGATGATTCCCCAGCGGTTCTGCTCTGTTTTTGGCTTCACCATATCATTGGCGTATTTGGTGAAGTAAATATCGGAATACGATTCAAAACAATATTGGTTTTGCTCGCCATTCCAGACTTTATGGTCCTCTGTATGGGTGGCTTCCTGTATATCAAACAGCTTACGTACCTCATGCAAACCGCTACAAACCGCTGGATCATCTTTCTCATCCGCCATCAGTCCCTTGCACAAAGCCGTTCCGTCGGGCAACTCTTTTGTGATGTTTTCAACTGCCGCGTTATTGCAGGAGGCAACCAGCATCCCATATTTTTTGAGCTCGCTGTTTTTTAGTTCGTAGTATACATTGTGATGATTGCTGTACCCATTTTTTGATTTGTCGCCGTCCTGGAAGCGTTTTTCTACAAACGCATTATCGGGATTGTTGTACTGCACCAAAATCTTAGCCCGCTCAACAAGATTGCCTGCGATAATTTCCTTTAAAAGCGTGGTCTTCCCTGTGCCGGGAGGGCCATTGACCGAAAAAATGGGTCTGCCGGTTTCCTCCGGATGCATGCCAAAATTGACAGCCAGCTGCTGCATAAACGCCGGCATGTATTTTGAGGGCCATTTTCCTGTTGGTGCCAGAGCAACGTCAAAATACCGGTTGAAGAAATCTTCCCGGTTAGCCTGATTACTTCCCTCCCAGCCTTTTCGGATATCCACTCGTTTAGAAAAATCAATCCAGCTGGTTTCTTTGTGCTCTTCGGCGTAAGCACCTACAATATAATCGATGAACGCCTCTTGCACAGCATCTTTGCTGCGGAGGGGACGGTGTAGAATATTGCTGTTAAGGATCATCTGCAAATCATTCGTGAAAAAGCTTTTGCCCAGATCACTGAAATAAAGCGAGTCATCGTCTTTAGCCTTGTCCTCTTCGGATTGGTATCTTTTGTATATCATGACACCTTCCAATGTTACGGAATCGCTGCTGCCGAAAAGCGGGAGGATATATGAATTTGCAACGGAATAAAATAGCTGTTGCAGTAACTCGGAAGACAGTGCTTGTCCGCTACGTTTTCCGTCCGCGTCGCTATGCATCAGTTGTTCTTCCATCGAGGACATGTCTATGCCGTAATTATTCAATGACAGAAACCCTGCCAAGTCTTCGTTGCTTACCTTACCTGTGCAATGTTGTAAGCGTGCGATTCCCCAAATCAGCGGAGAAATGCTGAGACTCTTTTCAATATAAGTACCCTGCGAATCACACTTGAGCCCAATTAAGCAAATTTTGCTGTAATCCTTCTCGACAGCGTCATCCCCCAGGCCAAATTTCTGCTTGAGATATTCATCACATTCCCCCCGGCGCACCTTCCCCATGCAGATACAAACTTCATCAGACATTTCCAGATGTGCCGAATAGGTTTGGGAGTCGTCCTCAAAAGCGACAACTGGGCCTTTCTCCTTCGGGGAGAACGAATGATATATGGTGATTTGTTTACGCCAATTGGTTTTTCCATCTGCCACTTTCTTGTTGTTATCCTGATTTTCTTTGCTTTCCACAGGGAAGTTAGCCTGGTCAAGAAATTCAACCAAATACCAATATTTCAAAATCTTAGCGGCAAAGTCATATTTGTCAATATCCATGGTATTTCCTTTCCGCAAAAACATATAATTTATTTGCCATTGAGCAAATAAAGAAAAATACGATATATTGCAATTGATTTAATTTGAGTATCGTATTATTGCTATAATCGCTAACTTCACAAACTGCCCATTATTAGCCTAATTGGTATATGTATAAAGGATGATGAGAATATTTCATCGTCTCGTTTTATTTTGATTACTAGTGCCCTTTACTTTAGATAAGATAGCATCAGCACAAAGTTGTGTTAAAGGTTCCCCTATCGCAGCTTTATAATTAAATCCCAACAACTGTATTGCCTTTAATGTATCCACACTAATAAGCTCTTTTATTTGTTCATACGTTTCGAGAGGAGTATTGGGAGCCATAACTTTTAATATCTCTAAAACACGTTCCACTGTATTATTCAGATGCTTAATATTTTCATCACTTATTTCAATCCGGTCTAATTCAGATTTATAGGCTTGAGCAATACGAACGGCTTCCTCTCGCTCTGAAATCAATTCATTAATAATCTCATCATAAGTAGCTCTTATTTTTTCTGCATTTTTTTCTTCTTTAATTGCTTTGACTTTAGTATTTACTGCTGATACGGTTCCTTTTACTGCAAGTGTTGTAAGGGATTTTCCCATTTCAATCAAAGTAGTCGTATAATTTACATCCATATTTCAATCCTCCTGGTTTTTTATATGACATAAAATAAATTTAAATTCGCCTAATAGACATTTTCTTACATCACTCTGCCCCGAAACAACGAATATGTAAAGAATCCATAGTAGCCGGGCATATTCAGTATGCAGTCCGGTGAATCATCCCTGCAAAGACGCTGATATTCTAATTGCTCTTCCTCCAACAATTCCGGATTATCTTTCCCCCAACGCATTTCAAAAAGAGCTGCCAGGGCTTTTCGCATTTCCTGACTTAAAGGAGGATTAATATCACCGACAAAAGTCTGTGCCTTTGTGTTATTCAAACCTGCCTGTTTAAACCATTCCCGTGCACGCATACTATGCAACTCCGGTTTCATTTTCGCATCAAAGGGAGCTATCCCTAAAGAAGTTGCATTCAACCGGGCCTCTAAAAACGGGTATCCGGGAAGCAGCATTTGCGAGGACCAGTTAAGGATGTATATGGTACCCCCCGGTTTCACGGTCCTGGCGAGCTCTTTCAGTAGTAAAACAGGGTCTATTTTCGGATAGCCGACGAGGTCCATGCTAAAAGCCCAGTCAAATAAATTTTCCTCAAATGGAAGTTTTCTTATATCACCCTTCATGAAAGAAACTCTTTCCGTGAGGCCTGACTTTGATGCCAAAGAGCGTCCTTTCGCTAAAAATTTTTCTTCAATATCAAGACCGGTAACATGACCGCAAACTCCTGCTGCCTCTGCCAGCATCAAAGTATAGAAACCGGTTCCGCATCCTGCATCCAGCCCCTTGCTCCCGGAAGGAAGCTGCAGTGTATCTACTATATTTCTTATAATATGTTGCCGGAAAATATTAGATAACTCCAGCTTTTTGAGGTATTCTTCCGCTCCAGACATTTATTCATCCCCCCATACTTTTGAAAACGCTACCGGTTTATTGGCATTATAGATATACTTTCAAATTTATCAACTATTACCAGTCATCTTACGCAAGGCATAATCCATATTTGGGGAATAGCTTGCGCTGCAAAAAATAGAGATGATCTCTGAGAGCGTCCTGAAACATTTTCCAGTCACTTTTTAAAAAAGCATTGGTATAAATATATCTATTGTCTTCACTCTCTTCGCCAAAAACATCTTCTTCAACTAAATAAGAATACTCAACATCCTCTGCTCCAAAACTGAAAAAACCTTCTTTTATTTTTTTCAGCCATTTCTGATGACGGACTTCACCGTCACTGTCTTTAAATGTTTCAAATAATATAAGAATCTGCTCAAGATCCTGCTGGTTAATCTCCTCAACTTGCTCATCAGTATTTCTGCTTTGAAAGCGTTTCATAACAGTATATATTTTTTGTACTGCATCTTTATACTCAGCCAAGTTGTTTCTATATATTTCTTTCCCGCCAGAATCCATGTATCTCCATTTTAAATACGGTCTATCCGGGTAACTAAGTACAGCTCCATGACCTAGAGGCGAAATTCCATCTACAAATTCACTGCAGCTATTGTTAAAGCGGTCTTTAAAATACTGAGAGACTTTTTCAATAAGATTTTCGGATATTGAATCATCTGTAAAATATTGAACTTTGTTAATATCATTTTGAATGCCTGCAAAACCCTGGTGTGCCCAGGTATCGGCATAGACATGCAGAGTTATTCCTAATCTGTGAAGTCCATTTATATTATTTGCATTATTTATACACTCACCAACCATATCCCTTGCAATATAACTATCAGGTTTACAAACTGTTCTGGTTATAAAATCTCCTTTTGCTTCTGATTCAGCAGGCAGCATATTATTCCCCGGTAAAAAGTGAAACGGCACCCAGACCAGGTGATTGGCTAAAGTATTAAAATTTCTGTAATCAAGCATTTTATGAGCTGAACATATAGGGTCATAGATTGCGCCATTACTAAACCTGACAGGGGTACAACGTGTGGCATCGTCAACGTATTGAGAACAAAAAGCTATTGTACTGGCTTTTTGTTTTGTGAAGCCTGCCAATCGTGCAAGAACATATATTACACCATGATGAAAATCTATCTGCATCAATCTTCCCCCTTATGTTTTTAAGTTGTAGTGTACTAACCTCAGGCTAAAGATCTTTTAAATTATGTTCAAATATCCCAGGCATTTGGCTTTATTGCAAACGACAAATAAATTGTTTAAAAATGTCGAATCCCCAAAACATCACAAAACCCACACCAATTGGCGCGGGCTTTCTTATGGGACTATTGTCTCTATTGTTTTTCGGCACGTATGTCAATTATTCCTTCCATGAGACGAGGTTAATTGACATAAAATTCAACCAGATAAGGATGGAATAAAATGCCCCAACCTGTTTATCTTTTAAGCCAAGTCACTCAACGGATTATCCGGCTGGCCGCCAGTGTTATTACAACCGCCAGTAAAAAGCGGCCCCCCAGTATCACCACGGGATCGGCGCCCACGGCAATAAAAAGGGCGGTATCCTCAATGGCCGCGTGAAAAACTGAAAGAAAAATATTTACCAGGAAAAGATCGCGCCAGCTGATTTTGCCGCTCCTGGCCGATTCTATAATCACACCCGCCCCGTAAGCCAGCCCGAAGACCCCTCCCACCAGCAGCGGCAGCGAAGCCTCGCCGCTCATGCCGAATATCCTTAACAGCGGAGTCACCCTGGAGGAAAATCGATCCAGCAGCTTCAGCTCCCTGGCGAATTCAAGCACTGTCATCAGGGGAATTATAATGGCCGCCATTAAGGCAACATTATATGCCACACCGTGAGCGGCCTCGCGGCCAAAAGCCTGCCATTCCATGTCCATCACCTACAGCATGATATTTAACAACACCCCGGCCGCCAATGACAGGGACAACCTGAAAACAGTCATTGTTACGGCGCTGACCCCGGTTCTGGCGGATACCGCCGATTCTATCAAAAGGCTGTGGGATATCAGCAGCATTGCCGCTATTGTGGTTATCGCCTTGGCCGAAAGATCCAGTGACGAAATTGCCCCCAGAGCGGCGTAGATGTTTAACAGGTTTCCCAGCACCAGGGCAACGGAAGCTTCTCCCGGCAGACCGAAAATGCTCATGAAGGGTTCGAAAAAGTTAGCTATTATTTCCATCAGGGGGGTGTGCTTTAAAAATGTCACCCCTACATAAACCGGCACTATTACCTTTGCCAGCGCCCACATGGTCTGCAGTCCCTTTTGCATACCCCGTTTTAATACTGCCACGGTATCCATCGCATCACCCCCGGGGTTTTTTACTGGTCAATCAGCAAAGATGTTAAAACTTTTCAGATTGCACCTTTAACCCATTTTTATATATTACCATATAAACCATTTGCCTTCACCATAAGTTTACTGCGGCTCAAATGTCTGTGAAAAGTTAAAAACGTAAAAAGAAAGAGTCCTGCTTTTAACGGACTCTCTCTTTATAATCCCTATGATAAAGCTCCGTTTTCTCCTTCCAAAACAGGAATGCCGGGTGTAATCGCCCCTATTCCTTTATTTTTACAGGTTTGTAATCTCCCGCCACAACTCCGTTTTCAAACACCGCCACGGGAAACCTCCGGCAATTATAAGCCGCCCCGTAGCGCATTTTAGAGTCCACCGCCACCAGGCCGCCCACAGCTCCTTTTTTTAGCCGGTGCAGTCTTTTCATGGCCCTTTCCGCCGCCTCCCGGGGGTGAATTCCATCCCGCACCAGTGAATCAACATATTTTGCGGTCAGGGTTTCTATAAAAGCCTCCCCCAAACCCGTGCACACCACCGCGCAATTACCGGAGGCGAATATTCCACCCCCCGGCACAGGAGTGTCGCCGACCCTTCCCGGCATTTTCAGAAAAGAGCCGCCGGTGGAGGAAGCCGCCGCCAGCATACCCCGGTCAAAAATAACGCACCCCACCGTGTCGCAGGCTCTTTCCCCGGGGTCATCCAGACCGGTGTAAGGACAGGCCCGGGAACTGCCGCTTAAGGCAATTTTTTCCCTTGCCCTTTTCCAGGCGGCCAACATTTCCGGATAAACACAGTTGACTTCGGGAAAGCCCTGGGACCTGGCAAATTTGGTGGCACCCGGGCCCGCCAGCAGCACATGGCTTGTTTTTTCCAGCACCAGGCGGGCAACAGAAATGGGATGCGCCACCCCCGTAATTGCCGCCACCGCCCCAAAGCCGCTGGTGCGGCCGTCCATAACGGCAGCATCCATCTCAACCTCCCCGTCATAATTCAACACCGAACCGTAACCGGCGTTAAACAGAGGGTCGTCTTCCAGTATTTTTATTGTTTCCTCGGCGGCGTCCAGAAGGCTTTTGGACAGGGCCTTATACCCGGCCAGGGCCGCTTTTCCCAGGGCCTCCAGATAGGGAGGCCCCGTCCCGGTTTCCACACCGCCATGCACAATGATTAAATTCATGACATCATACCATTTAAAAGTATATTATCCATATTGATTACCACCGTCTTTAATAATATGCCCGCAGTTATTATTTACGTGCATTCTTATTTTGCATCGGCAATACGGAGACCTTCAGCAGGGCTAAACATATTAAAAATATCCTCGAAATATCCTTTTGGAAGGATATTTTTTGCCGGTTGCCTAATATTAAGTAAAAAAATTGACATTATACCGGTTCTCTGAAATATAAGATTTATACAAGGTGGCGGGGCATTTGAAATGGGAAAAAATAACGGTAAAAAACAGAATAGGCCTTGACCTGGCGGGACTTTTATATTCCGGAAAGGACACGGGACCGCTGGTTATTTTCTGCCACGGCTTTACCGGCAGCAAGGAGGGAAAAGGCAAGGCGCTGGAAATGGCCGAAGAACTGGGCAGGCAGGGCTGGTCCTCAATGCTTTTTGATTTCTCCGGCAACGGTGAAAGCCAGGGCGACTTCATCAACCTTACTTTAAGCGGCCAGATTGGTGATCTGCTCTCGGTGGCGGATTTTTGCGCGGAGGCCGGCTTCGGGCCCATTGTTACCCTGGGCAGAAGCTTCGGCGGCTCCACCGCCCTATGCCACGCGGCGAAGGATCAGAGGATTGCCGGAGTGTGCACCTGGGCAGCCCCGGCGGCTCTTGAAGATTTATTCCTGTCCTTTATCGACGGTGATTTACCGGAGGAAGAAGAAACACCGGTTATGCTGGCCGGGGAGGAAGATTTGCTGCACCTTAGAAAAAGTTTTTTTACCGACCTTAAAAAATACGATGTTTGCGCCCTGGCCGGAACTGTATCGCCCCGCCCGCTGCTGGTGATGCAAGGGCGCAAGGACGACCTGGTTCCGCCGGAAGACGCCTTAAAAATATATAACAGCGCGGGCAACCCAAAGCATATTCACTGGATAGAAGAAGGAGACCACCAATTTACCCGGCATTACCGGGAAGCCTGGGATGTTGTGCTGCAATGGCTGAATAAATTTTTTAATTAAATGGAGAAAAAGATGTCTGATACAAAAAACCGGCCCTGGAGAGCCGCCGTTGATACCGGCGGAACCTTCACGGACGGCTGCATGCTGAATGAATCCACCGGAGAACTGCACGTGGTGAAGGTGCTATCCACCCCTGAGGATCCCTCCCGGGCCATCATGCGGGCGCTGCACCGGCTGACTGAAAAGAGCGGGATGGACCTTTCCGGGCTGTACCTGTTGCTGCACGGCACCACCGTGGCCACCAACGCCCTTCTCCAGTGCAGGGTCTCAAAAACAGCCCTGGTTATAACCCGGGGCTTTAAAGACGTGCTGCATATAGGCAGGCAGAACCGCCCCCATTTATATGATTTCAGAATCAACAGGCCCTCTCCCCTGATTCCCCGCCATATGACCGTGGAGGCCGACGAAAGAATGCTTCCGGGCGGCAGGGTTTTAAAACCCCTGAACGAAAGCGGCGTTGAAGACGTTATAAAACAGTTGAAAGCCATTAATCCTGTTTCCGTGGCGGTGAGCTTCCTTCATTCCTACGCCAACCCGGCCCACGAAATCATTATCAAAGAGGCGCTGCAAAGGGAACTGCCGGGCGTGCCGGTAACGTTGTCCTCGGAGCTGCTGCCGGAAATAAGGGAATACGAGAGGACAAGCACCACCGCCATCAACGCGGTGGTAATGCCGGAGATGTCGTACTATTTAAAGGAATTGCAATCCAAACTATCAAACCTTGAAACATCCGGTAAAAAAGGACTCTTTGTTATGCAGTCCAACGGCGGGGTACTCTCCGCCGGCCAGGCCGCTGCCGAAAGCGCCCGCACAGTGCTGTCCGGCCCCGCCGGAGGGGTGCTGTGGGGAGTGCTGCTGGGCAGGGAAACAGGCAGGCCCAGCATCATCACCGCCGACATGGGGGGCACAAGCACCGACGTCAGCCTGATATTCCGGGGCAGTCCCCGGCAAACCACCGAAGGGTGCGTGGGCGGCTTTCCCCTGCGACTGCCCATGCTGGACATCCATACCATCGGCGCCGGCGGCGGCAGCATTGCTTTTGTCGACCGGGGAGGAGCCTTGAGAGTGGGCCCGCAAAGCGCGGGGGCGGCGCCCGGTCCGGCCTGTTACGGCCTTGGCGGAACGGAACCCACGGTTACAGACGCCAACCTTGTTCTGGGCCGTTTAAACCCTGCTGTAAAAATGGGAGAGAACAACCATCTGGATATGGACGCCGCCCGGAGGGCCATCCTGGGAAAAATAGCCATCCCCCTGGGACTGTCCTTGGAAAAGGCCGCCGAGGGAATAATAACCGTGGTAAACGCCGAAATGACCAGGGCAATCAGACTGATATCCGTTCAAAGGGGATACGATCCCAGGGATTTTGCCCTGCTGGCCTTCGGCGGGGCAGGTCCCCTGCATGCCGCGGAACTGGCCGGGGAAATAGGCCTTTCCTCCGTTTTGATTCCCAGGTATCCCGGGGTTTCCTCGGCTGCCGGCATTCTTTTCGCGGACGGCCGCAGGGACTATTCTTCCGCCGTGATCACGCCCTGGAATGAAATTGACACGGATGCGTTGACGAAAAGATTTATCTCCCTGGAAAACAGGGCGAAGAGCGATTTTTCAACAGAAGGTTTTGATACCGATAAAGTTGTCATTACCCGCAGTTTTGACGTCAAATATTGCGGACAGTCCTATGAATTGAACCTGCCCGCTCCCGCGGGCAAACTCACCCCGGGAGACATGAAACTGCTGGCAAGATCTTTTCACCTGACTCACCGGGCGGAGTACGGTTTCGCCAGGGAAGACGCCCCTATTGAACTTACCGCCATAAGGGCTGCCGCCGTGGTTTCCCTCTCCCGCCCCGCTGATTCTTCCCGCCCCGGCGGCGTATTTAAAAGGAAGGAGACCTTCGCCCCAAAAAGCGGCAGCGTGCCGCAGCGAAAGGTTATATTTAACGGAATTTCCCACAGCACGGCTGTCTATCTTCGCCAAAACCTATACCCCGAGGACCAGATACAGGGTCCGGCGGTGGTGGAGCAGGAGGATTCCACCACACTGATCCCGCCGGGCATGAGGGCCAGGGTGGATATCTTGCAAAATCTGGTTATTGACATGGGGGTGGCACAATGGACCCGGTAACCCTTGAGGTAATACGCTGCGCCCTTCAGTCCGCGGCGGAGGAAATGGGCCTTTCGCTGATACGGACAGCCCTGTCCCCCAACATAAAGGACAGGAGGGACTGCTCCACAGCATTATATACCGTCGATGGACGAATGGTGGCCCAGGCCGAGCATATCCCCCTGCACCTGGGCCTCATGCCGACAGTGGTAAGGGCGGTGCTGGAAAGGTTTCCTCCCGGCTCACTGAATCCCGGGGACGCCGTTATCATCAACGATCCCTATATAAGCGGCTCCCACCTGCCCGACGTCTGCGTGATAGCACCCCTGTTTTACAGGGGCACCCCCATCGCCCTGGCAGCCAATCTTGCCCACCATGTGGATGTGGGGGGAGCAGTTCCGGGCAGCATGTCCACCTCCGCAGTGGAAATTTTTCAGGAAGGCATCAGAATTCCACCGGTGAAATTATGCGGCAGGGGAAAATTAAAACAGGAGCTTGTGGATCTAATTGCCAATAATGTCCGTACCCCGGAGGAATTTCGGGGAGACATCCAGGCCCAGCTTGCCGCCAACGCCGCGGGGGAACGGCGCATCCAGGAACTGGCCGACAGGTACGGTCCGAAAAGACTGCTGGAATACATGGCGGAAATAATAAAATACTCCGAAAAACGCATGCGCTCCGGCCTGGCCGGACTGCCCGGGGGCATCTATTGCTTTGAGGATTTTTTGGAGGGAGACGGTGTCACTGAGGATAAAATCAACATTAAAGTGGCCCTCACCATAAAGGGCGATTCTGTTACCGTGGATTTCACCGGCACCCATCCCCAGGTGAGCGGGCCGGTCAACGCCACCAGGGGAGTAACCCTGGCCTGCGTGTATTACTCGCTTAAAGCCGTGGTGGACCCCGAAATTCCCTCCAATCACGGCATGACAGCCCCCATAGAGGTAATCACGCCGCCGGGCAGCCTGGTCAATCCCCTGTTTCCCGCGGCGGTGGCCCATGCCAACATCAACACGGCCCAGCGCATAGCGGACGCCATGCTCGGCGCCCTGGCCCAGGCCTCCCCGGAAAGGGTCACCGCCGCCGGAACCGGCAGCATGAGTAATTTTACCATTGGCGGAATCCACCCGGCCACCGGCAGGTATTATTCCTACGTGGAAACATACGGCGGCGGGCAGGGTGCCAAATCGGACCAGGACGGCATGGACGGGGTTCACGTCAACATGACAAATACAATGAACACGCCGGTGGAGATAATTGAGCTTTATTATCCACTCCTGGTCCAGGGTTACGGCCTCCTGCCGGACACCGGGGGAGCCGGTAAATACAGGGGTGGAGCCGGCATGTACCGGGCCATAAATATACTGGGGGAAAAAGCGGCTGCCGCGGTCAGCACCGAGCGTTCCCTGAACAGCCCCTGGGGAATTTCCGGGGGACTGCCCGGGGCTCCCTCCAGGCTCTCCGTTAATTATAAAAATGGTGGCGGGGAATTGATAAAAAGCGGCAAATTCACCGGAACGCTACAGCAAGGGGACGCCATCATGCTTGAAACCGCCGGCGGCGGGGGCTTCGGCAGCCCGCTGGAGAGGGACCCTGAAAATGTGCGCCGGGATGTCCTGGAAGAACTGGTTTCAAAACGCCGGGCTGAGGAAATTTACGGGGTAATTTTTAAGGAAGGCACCCTGGAAATAGATACCTCCGCCACTGCGGAAAAAAGAAACCGGCTGTCAATTCGATAGCATTCCTGTAATGAATATATGGGGAAATTCACTTCTGCCGAACAAGTTTCAGACTTCGACAGAATTAAGCATAGGTATTTCTAAATTTTAAAAAAATCACACCTTATACCGGTGCGATTTTCTTTTTCTGCCGGTTCTAGGAGGCCGTTGAAAAAGTCCATCTGCTGCGTTGCGGCTGCGGCCTCAATGCTCGACGTACTATGAGTACGCCTCCGCTTGAGGCCTTGCCAC
>NZ_BFAV01000156.1 GCF_002933875.1 Desulfocucumis palustris
TCTTTTAATAGGTGACGCTGCTTAGGCAGCGTTTTTATTCGCTTTTTTGCCTTTTCAACAGGCTTTATTGTAACACAGGCTCTAAAGGCCTTCCGGGTAAGGGCAAGGGCTTGCGGCATATCCTCCTGGGCATTCCTTTGGGGCAGGAACCAGTCCGGTATATCCTCAGCCTGGCCCTCCGGGCCACCCTTACCCTCCAGGCGCGCCTGTGTTGGGCAGGCGGTGCCTGTAAGGCAAAAAAATGCGGGAGGGGGAGGGGAACGGTTTTTTTAAAGAACCCTTGACGCTTTTTTGAAAAAAAGCTTGGCAAAAAACTTTATATGCTTACGCGTGGTGTGGCGGTGCTGGTAGTGGATAGACGAAAAAA